>NZ_JABRWO010000009.1:0-300000 GCF_013618625.1 Bremerella alba
TCCTGATCAATCTGGCGAGCCATCAACTCTTCCCTGCGGCGCGAGACACGGATTTGGAAAAGCGTTATCATCGCAGAAAGAGATTGGACGCGCTACCGCAGATTACCTAAAGTGCGCGCTGGCCGTGGTCGACAATCGCTTTGATCTTGGCGGAATGTATAACGTTCTTGCTGGGTAGGCAGGCAACATTTGGGCACGCACCACCTAACGCCCCCTTTTCGATCACGACCGTTGACTCACCTGCTTGTGCGAAGTGCCAAGCCAGATACTTGCCCGCTTCTCCACTGCCGATGATCACATTTCGATATCGTTGATTGACCATGTAATAGAAACTCCTTGTGTCGTACCATGTCTACCGATCAACTCTGCTTGTGATTCGACGAGCTCGCGATCACGACCAGCCTTCCAGTACCAGCTTGCCGATGGACCGCCCCTGTTCGATTGTGCGGTGAGCTCTCCGCAGGTTCTCGGCGTTGATTGGCGAGATAACTTCGCGACTTGTTCCGCGAACGATACCCTGGTCGATCCAGTTGGCCACCTGGTTGAGGAGTTCATGCTGTTGAACCATGTCAGGCGTCTGAAACATGGAGCGTGTGAACATGAATTCCCAAATGAACGTTGCCGACTTTTGCTTAAGAAGGTCTTGGTCTAACGGCCCCCGATTTTCCACTATGGAGAGAACTTTGCCTTGGGGACGAACAAGATCGACGGCCGTGTTCCAATGACGATCGGTGTCGTTGAATAAGGCCACGGCATCGACATACTTGTGCCCAAGCGATTCGATTTGTTGGCGCATTGGCTCAAAGTGATTGATGACATGGTTTGCCCCGAGACTCGTAATCCACTCGGCAGACTCACGCCGGGACGCAGTTCCGATCACCGTTAAACCGGCAATCTTAGCGAGTTGAATTCCGATGGAACCGACTCCGCCCGCGGCTCCTACGATCAGAAGCGTTTGTCCCTTGTGCTTTCCCCACACATCGAACTGAAGTCGATCGAAAATTGCTTCGTAGGCTGTAATCGCCGTGAGTGGGAGCGCCGCCGCTTCGGCAAATGTGAGTGACTTCGGCTTGTGTCCTACGATTCGCTCGTCAACGAGTTGAAACTCGGAATTGCTGCCGGGACGAGTAATGTCACCTGCGTAGAACACTTCGTCGCCTGGTTTGAACAGGGTGACATCGGGGCCAACCTCGAGGACGATGCCGGCCGCATCCCAGCCCAATATCTTGGAGCTTGCTTCGACTTTATCCTTGGGGGCGCGAACTTTCGTATCGACCGGATTGACCGAGATCGCTTGAACGGCGACTAACAATTGGCAGCCCTTGGGACTCGGCGATTCTAAGGTCAGGTCCAGCAAAAATTCTGGGTCGTCATTGAGCAGGTAGCGTTTTAATCCAACGGCTTTCATCGGAGTTGTCCTTTCAGTATCAGACAGTGACTAACTCGGTTTGAGCATGATAAGCCGGCTCGTCCTGTGTCTTTTTTGGGTGGTCGAGCGTGGCAAGCCTTGCCATCTACGCAATCCTCACGCCAGTTCGATGGAAGGCGTGAAAATTCACTTCGATTAGCACCCGCGGGGTCAATTCGAGCGTACCCGTGGCGACGATATCGCGAATAGGAAATAGATATCGGGGCAGAAACCTTCCCATCGGCCAGGTTTTTGTCCCTCTCGGTTCTCCAGAGATAGCTCGTTTTCCATGTAATTAGAAAGCGATCGAAACCATGATGCGACAAGCGAATGAATTTGCCGGTAAACGCGCGGAACGGCACACCCTTTGCCATCCTGTCATCGAATCAGAGTGACTCGTTGCATTTGCGGTTGTCCACTTTAATTTTCAGGAATGCTTCATGAATGTTCTCTCGCGTCTACTTTCCGGTTCCAGCAGCCAGACACAGAAGCAACGTGTAAGCAGTATGTCCGATGCATATCGCTTCCAAATAGGCGAAATACGAGCAACTGTTGTCAGCGATGGTCAGATGCTGGTTCCCGTGGCGCCAATTTACAGTGCCTTTGCTGCAAAATCGGAGGTCAGTGCCGCTCTGGTCGCATCTGGTTTGGATTCAGAGATCGTAGAATTGGAACTTAACCTCTTGGTTTTAGAGTTCAACTCACGAAAGATTTTGATTGACACCGGGTGCGGAAGGCTCGCATTCTACGGAGACAACGGACACGGTTTGGCGCGATTGAAGTCAGCTGGCATTTCTCCCGACGAGATCACCGATGTGATTTTAACGCATCTTCACCCCGATCATGTTGGTGGGATTGGAGATGTACAACCGCAGAGGTTGCACTTTCCGAACGCTCGGCACTACGTGAGTGAAATCGAGGCTGCCTACTGGAACTCCGAACACCCGGACATGTCCAGACAGGGGCTGAACGAGGAGGGCAAGCAAGTGTTTCGTGACGTGGCACATCAAGCACTATCGTTGCTTGGCGATCGAGCCATGCGCGTAAAAGATGGACAACGGATTTGTGAGTGTATCGAAGTTATCTCGGCTCCTGGGCACACGCCTGGTCACATTATTCTGCGCATTGGTTCTGGGCATGACCAACTGATTCATTTAGGGGATACGATTCACCATCCGGCGATTCAAATGGCCCATCCCAACTGGAGCAGCGAAGTGGACAGCGACCCAACGCTTGCTGAACAGACCCGAAGGCAGGTGCTGTCGAGTGTTTCCAGTGAACAGTCGCTAGCGGTCGCTTATCATGCGAGATATCCAGGGCTAGGAAGAGTGACAACAATGAACGAGGGATTTGTTTGGCTGCCCGTCGACAAAGGAGCGATCACTCAATGGTAGACAAGACAACATGGCAGATTTGTTGAATCATATGACGTCATCTGTTCTGAAATAGAGTTCTAACGCAAAGGAGAGAGTTGCTATGAGTACCAGATCAATCGAGGCGTGGATAGCGGAAGGTCCCGGCCAAAAATTCGCTCGCGGGTCTGTCGACTTAGGGTCGCTAAGTGCCGAGGAGGTGGAGGTCGAAGTAGAGCACTGTGGAATTTGCCACTCTGACCTATCGATGTTGAACAACGAGTGGGGAATGACACAGTATCCTGCCGTTCTAGGGCATGAGATTGTTGGCCGTGTGGTTGAAGCGGGCCCCGCGGTTAAAGGCTTGAGTGTTGGTCAACGCGTGGGGATTGGGTGGTCGGCCGATAGCTGTATGCATTGCCGGCAGTGTTTGTCGGGTCACCAGCATCTATGCGCCGAGGTAACAGGCACCATCGTAGGGCACCGGGGAGGATTTGCCAGCCACGTGCGGGCTCATTGGGCATGGACGATTCCCCTGCCTGACGGTCTGATTGTGGAAGACGCGGGCCCTCTTTTCTGCGGTGGAATCACCGTGTTCAATCCGCTGGCGATGTACGCCAGGTCGACCCATCGTGTCGGAATCGTGGGAATCGGTGGACTGGGGCATATGGCCATCAAATTTGCGGCGGCATCGGGTTGCGAGGTCATGGCCTTTACTTCCAGCGAACGAAAGTTCGACGAAGCACGGCAACTGGGGGCCCATCAGGTCGTTTCTAGCCGTGACTCGTCGGAAATCCAAAAGCTAAGTGGCCAGCTTGATATGCTTCTCATCACGGTTGCCGTTCCGTTGGACTGGGACGCGTTGATTAGCACCTTGGCTCCTAATGGGCGAATGCATGTTGTCGGAGCCGTTCTCGAGCCAATTCCCGTTCAGGCGTTTTCGCTCATTATGGCACAACGGTCGATATCCGGATCGCCTACCGGTTCGCCTACGGACATTGCCACGATGCTCGATTTTGCCGCGCGACACCGAATCGCACCAACCACCGAACATTTCGCGATGAACCAGATCAACGAGGCATTCGACCGACTTGCTTCCGGAAAAGCGCATTACCGAATTGTCCTGGATGCAAAATAACGGCGACATGTCGAAAAAGCATTGTTTGACCAAGGTGGCGGGCCAAATCGTTAGCCCGCCACCCAGGACTAATTTGTTTCCTGTTGGGAAAGTTTCTTGTCCAGTCATGTGGGGGGCGGTGAATCAACGGTCTTCGTTTTCGACATGGATTGTCATGTGGATACCAAGCTCCTTCAGTTTCGTGCGAAGCGTCTGTCGAGCAACTCCCAGGAGTTTGGCCGCTTTGTGCTGACTGCCGCCGGTATGCTCAAGAACTCGTTTTAGAAGAAAGCGATCGATGTGCGAATGCACCGTCGCATAGACATCCGTAGACTTTGAGTTGATCAACTCCTCCACCAGAGATTCCAGCTCTGGATTCAAGGCCGTGGCAGGTGGCGAGGGGCTTTCCATGCGATTGCTCGTCAATTCGGGCAAAAAAATGGGTAGCAGGATATCACCACTAGCCGCGAGAAGGGCTTGCTTCAGGACGTTCTGCAACTCGCGAATATTTCCTGGCCAGGAATATGCCTTTAGTTGACTGAGCGTATCTGGAGCAACTGACTGGACGCTACGTCCCAATTCTTGACTGAATTTACGCAGACAATGCTGGACCAGCATATTGAGATCGTCCCCTCGATCGCGGAGCGCTGGCAAATGGAGGGAGAACACGCCAAGTCGATAGTAAAGATCGGGGCGGAATTTCCCCTCGTCGGACCAGACTTTCAAATCGCGATGGGTTGCGGCGATCAATCGAACGTCGGTTTGGATGGACTCGTTTCCCCCTACGCGTTCAAAAGTCTGTTCTTGCATGACTCGGAGTAGTTTGGCCTGCAGGGGCAAGGGCATGTCGCCGATCTCATCGAGAAACAAAGTTCCTCCATTGCACTGTTCAAATTTGCCAATTCTACGTCGATCGGCCCCAGTAAATGCGCCCTTCTCGTGGCCGAAAAGCTCGCTTTCCAACAGATGCTCCGGAATCGCAGCACAGTTGAGCGCTAAGAACGCAGCGTTGGCTCGATTGCCGTGTTGGTAGATGGCCCTCGCCACCAGTTCCTTGCCTGTGCCGCTTTCACCCGTAATCAAAACCGGGACATCCTGAACCGATACCCGTCCAATTGCCTTGTAAACATCCAGCATTGCCTGACAATTACCGATAATTGCCCCCTCCATGGCATCTTCAGGCATGTTCTCGACAACGACGGTAGGTTCTCGCATCCGTCGAGAAACTTCAAACGCTTCATGGACGACTCGCTCCAACTGACGTAGCTCGACAGGCTTGAAGAGATAGTCGTAGGCGCCCTGTTTCATGGCCTCGATCGCTGTGTCGGCACCTTTTGCCGTGGTAATAAAAACTACCGGAATTCGGGCGTCGATTTGACGGATGCTTTGATACACATCCAGGCCAGAACCGTCAGGCAATCGCAAATCGAGTAACACCACGCTGGGTAGTTGCTCCTGAACAATGTGAATGCCTTCCGAGCCAGTCTCAGCGGATAGGATATCTGTGGCTGTTCCCTTTAAGACGGCCCTCACTTGCTGCAGAATCAGGTCAGGATCATCATCAATGATCAGGATGGATGCCATCACATTTCCAGTCTGATAGGATTTCTAAGTGGCAGGGTGCATTGGCCCCCGCCGTATTTACTATTTCTAGCGAAGGCCACTTCCTAGCGGCAAGCCGTGATTGATTTTATTTGATCCGGCACGCAACTCGCATTCCATTCCAAATAATTCACGGCGGTATCGTGCCGTGGTCAAAACGGGACATGGGAGCGTTGAGAATGCGACAGCGGCCTGAAGGCATCTTTATGAGATTTCAACATCTTCGCTCACACTTTCTTGTGGCCGGCGGCCTGCTATTGGCGGCCATTGGCAGTTGCGGAGCCTGGAGCATCGTGACGATTCAGCGGATGGGGGCACGTATGGGCGATACGCTCAATACCCATCAGCAAGCAATCGACATCGCGGTCGATATGATCACCTTGCTGGAGGAAGAGGATGAAGCAATTCTGATGGCCATAGGTGGCAAGCCCACTGACGCTCAAGAGAAGCTCGGCTTGGAGCGGCAGCGATTCGACAGCGCTTACCAGAGATTAAGACCACTTCTGGAAAGCGATGCCGATAGAAATACCTATGGCAAGGTTCAACGTAGCGTCGCCCAGTTCCGAACTGTAAGCGACAGATTGTTGAGCGAGATGAATACTCCTGATGCGTTGGATACATACGTCAACACCATTCATCCCGCAATGGCGTTAGCCAAGGAAGATTGCCGCTACTTTCGAGAGGTTAACGTTAACGCGATGCAGCATGAGGGAATCGAAGCTCGGCGCGATGCCAGCCAAAATGGATTGGCGATCTTCTGTGTGACGGTGACTGCCTTGTTGGTATCATCTGGCGTATTGTGGCGACTGACGCATCGCATTTTGCGCCCAATGAATGCTTTGGGCTCAGCTGTCGAGGCGATCGGTAAGGGAGACTTGGAACACCGGGTCGAAGTATTCGAGTCCGATGAGCTCGGAAGACTGGCCGAAGGTTTCAATCGGATGGCCGACAGAATCGCTGATTTCCGTCGAGAACTAGAGCAACAATTCCGCCAGATGGCCGAGAACATCCGGGAAATCTTTTGGATTGTCGATCTAAATCAATCGAAGCTGGTGTACGTCAGTCCCGGTTATGAGGAAGTGTGGGGACGTAGTTGTGAGAGCTTCTACCAAGCTCCGGAAGAACAGATTGAATACGTCATTCCAGAAGATCGAGAGGTAGTCCAACAAAATCTCGAAGATCTGAGGCAAGGAAGCTTTCGGGTGGCGGAGTTTCGCATTGTACGACCAGACGGAGCAATACGCTGGATTCGCCGACGTTCGTTTCCTTTGACTAGTGACACTGGCATTGGACATCGAGTTGCCGGACTGTCTGAGGACATTACGAGCCGCAGGCTCGCCGAAAATCAGCTGAAGGAAAGTGAAGAACGTTTCCGCGGAACGTTTGAAAACGCCGCTGTTGGAATGGCGCATGGTCACATCCATGGCCAGTTTCTGCGTGTGAATCAAAAGCTATGCGACATAATGGGCTACGGACGGGACGACGTTCTGAAACGCACCTTCGTGGATCTAACCCATCCGGATGACGCAACGGATTCTAAGGCCAAGTTTGATGCATTAGTGCGTGGAATGATCGATAGTTACTCGGAAGAGAAACGCTTGGTTCGCCAAGATGGTTCTTTTGTCTGGGTGCATGTGTTTGTTTCTCTTCAACGCGATCCCAACCAACAGCCACTGCACACCATTCACGTTATCGAGGACATTTCCGAGCGAAAACGCTTGGAGGAACAAATTCGGCAAGCAAAGGAGATCGCCGAAGAGGCAAACCTCGCGAAAGACGAGTTTCTCGCCAATGTTAGCCACGAGATTCGCACGCCCATGAATGCGATCCTGGGGATGACAGAGCTGGTCCTAGATACGGAACTCCGCGACGATCAACGCCAATGCCTCAAGACAGTAAAGTCTGCCGGGGACAACCTTCTGAGGATCATTAACGACTTGCTGGATTTCTCTAAAATCGAGGCCGGCAAGATGGTGTTGGAGGAATCGCCGTTCTCCCTGCGAGCGATTATCGGCGAAACACTGCGGGCACTCGCTGCCCGTGCGCATCAGAAGAGTCTGGAATTGATATGTGAGATTCACCCTCAGACTCCGGATGGTTTACTCGGTGACGCCGGCAGGCTCCGTCAGGTGCTGTTGAACGTGATCGGCAATGCGATCAAGTTTACTCAGGCAGGCGAAGTTATGGTCGAGGTCGAAGCCCAGTTACTTGAAGAGTCACGACAATCGCGAGTAACATTCGCGATCACCGATACTGGTATTGGAATTCCCATACATATGCAGCGTCGCATCTTCGAGGCCTTTGAGCAGGAAGACACGTCAACGACACGGAAGTATGGAGGGACTGGTCTAGGTCTATCGATTGCGGCTCGCCTTGTCGAACTGATGGGTGGTGAGATTGAGGTTGATAGCGAACCCGGAAAGGGAAGCACTTTCAAATTCACGGCAACTTTTGAGATTCAGGCCGGCAACGATAATGCTCAAGGGACGACGCTACCTTCCGATGTTTCTGGAATGCGAGTACTAGTTGTCGATGACAATGCGACCAATCGCCGGATCTTAGAAGGAACGCTTCGGCGATGGAACATGCGGCCGGACTGCGTACCTGACGCAGGTATTGCTACAGAGGTTCTTTGGAACGCTGTCAACGAGAACCGGCCTTACGAATTGATCCTGCTCGATTCGCGTATGCCTGAGACCGACGGTCTTACTCTGGCGTCGAGAATTCGCGAATGGCAACCAATGGCTTCTCTTCCCATAGTGATGCTGACATCCGGTGAACGCCCCGGCGATGTGATTCGTTTGCGCGAACTTAAAATCAACGCCAGGTTACTTAAACCGGTGCAGCAAGAAGAATTGCTCGACGTCATCCTCCGACTGACAAAGCAAGCCGAAGCGGAAGAATTACCGACCACGGTGCTCGACATGGAAATGAAATCAACATCGCCGTATCCGCAAATCGAGCGACATTTCAACATTCTGGTGGCCGAGGATAATGAATTCAACGCAGCGATGGTGGAGCGGCTACTCAAAACAAATGGCTATCAAGTTCGGATTGCGACAACCGGTCGAGAGGCATTGGACATGGCGGTACGTGGTGGCTTTGACTTGATGCTCTTGGATATCCACATGCCTGAGCTTGACGGGTTTCAGGTTGTCCGAAAACTTCGGCAAATCGAGCAGGATTCGGACACTCATCTTCCTGTCATCGCGCTGACGGCAAGGTCACGGGCAGAGGATCGGGATAAATGTATGCAATCGGGAATGAATGAATACATCTCGAAGCCGATCGATAGGAATCATCTTTTGCAAACGATCGAACGACTAGTCACCCTTTCCTCAGATCAGCAGGAGCCTCTTGTCACAGTTCGAACGCTGATCGGCGCTTGTGGCGGTGATGAGTTGCTATTCCAGCAAATGAAAGAGACACTCCAGGCAAATTTGCCGATCCGGTTAGAGCAACTGAAAACCGTGATTGCTATGGAGAATCTGTCCAACTTGAGAGAGGAAGCTCACAAGCTTGCCGGGATGTTGTCGGTGTTCAGCGACGTTGCTGGCAACTTGGCGACTCAAGTTGAGGATGAAGCGGAGGCGGGCCAGCGAACTTCGGCGAAGGAGTCTTCGATGCGCCTGATCGAATTATGCGACAACCTATTACGACAGGTCGAGCCTTTGACGCTGGATCAACTAAATCGAATGCTTTGAGCGAGGGCAGTTGAATATATCAAGGTGCAAGGTCGATCGTCTTAACAGCCACAGGCGATCGCGACGTTAAAGAAAATGCCCACCGATGCGACCGCTATCGGCGGGCAAAAAGAAGTGCCGGAAACTTTCTAGCAGGATTAAGGCTACTGGACACCTGCCAAGTGCTCTCCGACGAACCAAGCTTGTGATTCATTGGTTCGCAGTATGCTGCTGACGATCAAGTCGTTTGTGCCGTCATCGCCGTTGGTCGCTGCGAGCCTCGCCATGGTTCGAGCTTCTTCCAGGATGATCTCGTGGGCATGTTGAAGTCGTTCTATTTGGGCCTTTGGTGTTTCTCGGTCACGTGGAGGTCTGGGGATAAGTGTCGCCTCACAAACGTCCGCTGCCATCGCGATACTGACGCCCCCCAACATTGCGATACGTTCGCCAATCTGATCGACCAGTTCGTTTTGCTCCGCAAAATGCTTGTCATACAGAAGGTGGAGTTGGAAAAACGTTGGTCCTGATACCTGCCAGTGATGCTTTTTATACAGGTCGCGAATCGTTATGGTGTCGGCAAGCAGTTGGTTCAGATTCAGCACGCTTTCTTTGCGAACATCGTGATCCAGTGCGATTCGGTGGGAAACAATTTGAGTGAATGCTTGGACCTGCGGCATAACGTCCAAGGTGTGAATGGGTGAAGTCGACATGGGATACTCTCCGGTTAGAAAGAGGTAAATGTAAGACCGCTTGGCGGACATAAATGCTATTGCTCGCGGATCGGTCAGTGATCTACAGCTTGGAGATACGCGGCTATAGCTGCCATTGGTCTGCGCCAACGAGACCTAACAAAAAGAATCGAGAGCGAATGCCAGAATCCGAGTCGTTCGTTTTCGTGCGTGATTTGTCCAAGAGCCAGTGGAATAGCTTGTGTCACGTTCTTTAGTTGTTGGGGATCAAGGTCACCCAACAGATCGGCAATGATAAGCAGATTGCGAATTCCTCGAATGGTGTGAGGCGAATTCGCGGCGTCGACGGCCGTCTCCAAGACCTCGTCACGCGAGTCGAGCAGGCCCCGCAATATGTCTAGAATGCCTTGGTCTTGCAGACCTTGTAGCACCTGGCAGGCGGATAAGATCGCCTCGCCGTGGTCCATTGGGGCCGTTTGTAGACGAGCTTGTATGATATCGTGATGATCGTAGGGTAACGGCTGAAAGGGAATACGATGTGCCATGGCTAATTGTCCTAGGAGATCTTGGATTGGATCTGGTAAAGCGTTACTGGATTGCTGGCGTTCGATTGGCTCCATTTGCGATGTACCTCGACACCATCTTGAGGTGTCGGGCGGCCAAAGCGGAAGTTATGGTTGGGAAGAGGTGAGTCCTCCTCGTGCAGGACACGCATGCGAACGGATGATTCTTTGTAGGCAGGCGTATGCGTTACCGGATCGGTATTCGCGCCAATGAGCATGTTGACCGGTGAGTCGCTTGAGTTCATAGGCATGAATAGTTGATTCCCTTGAACCCGGTCTGTAACCAAGGCCCGAACGGAGACCTGGCCATACCGTGATGTCAACTCCACCCGTGTCCCGTTTGTTATTCCGCGTTTCGAGGCAAGCTCTGGCGATACCTCCACAAACACGTCAGGTGTCTTCTCTCGAATACCAGGCACGAGATACGTGAGATTGCCCTCGTGAAAGTGCTCTAGGAGATTGCCATTGTTCAGATGGAGGTCGTATTCATCGTTAGGCTGGTCAACCGGTTCATTCCAGGAAACTGGATGCAATCGTGCCTTAGAGTCGGTGAACGCAAAGCCATTTTCATACAAGATCGACTGGTCAGATCCGTCCTCGGCAACAGGCCACTGCTGAGACTGATAGCCCTCGAGACGCTCAAATGAAACGCCCGACAGAAGTGGCGTAAGACTCGCGGCTTCAGCCATAATTTCCGAAGGGTGCTGGTATGTCCACATCGCCCCGAGTTCGTTAGCAATACCTTGTACAATCCGCCAATCCGGGCGGCTTTCTCCCAGCGGCTCAAACACTTGATAAAAACGCTGTATTCTTCGTTCCGTATTGGTAAAGGTCCCGTCCTTTTCAAGGCTGGGGGAGGCCGGCAGAACAATATTTGCAAATTGGCATGTATGACTGAAGAACACATCTTGCACGATCATGAAGTCTAGTTGGCTGAAAGCTTTTTGAACAAGGTTGGCATCCGCGTCGACCAAGCTCATTTCTTCGCCGCAAAGATACATTGCTCTCAAACGGCCGTCCAAGATTGCATGGATCATTTCATGATTGTCCAAGCCCTTGGTGGTCGGCAGTGTCGTACCCCACGCAGATTCAAATCGCTCGCGAACTTCTATGTCCTCGACGGGCTGATATCCCGGAAGCATGTTGGGCATCGATCCCATATCGCTGGCACCTTGGACGTTGTTGTGACCTCGAAGCGGATAGGCCCCCGTGCCAGCTCTCATATAGTTGCCGGTAACCAATAGTAAGTTGGAAATCGCCGTTGATGTATCTGATCCCATCGAGTGTTGAGTCACGCCCATAGCCCAGCAAATGGCAACGCGAGGTGACTGCGCGACCATCTGAGCGATCTTGGTAAGTGTCTGGATTGGTATACCCGTCTTCTCCTCGGCAAATTCCAAAGAGAATGGCTCCAAGCTTTCTCGAAATTCGTCGAGGTTATTTACCCATTGCTCTAGGAAAGAGTCCGCAGCCAAGTCGTGGTCGAGAATGTAACGTGTGATAGCCGAAAGCCAAATTAGGTCGGTGCCTGGACGCGGGCGAATGAAAAGGTCGGCTCTTCGTGCCATCTCATGCGAACGCAGATCGGCGACAATGAGCTTCTGGCCATGTAGCTTGTGGGCTCGCTTGATTCGAGTGGCAATCACTGGGTGGCTCTCAGTCGTGTTGCTTCCGATGATGATGACCAAGTCGGCTTGGGCGATATCTGTCACCGAGCCTGAGTCTCCACCATAGCCAACGGTCCTAAAGAGACCTGCCGTTGCTGGTGCTTGGCAATACCGTGAGCAGTTATCGACGTTGTTCGTACCGATTATCGCCCGAGCAAGCTTCTGCATAAGGAAGCTTTCTTCATTCGAGCATTTGGACGATGAGATAACGCCTATGGCGTCAGCGCCATGCGTCTTCCGGATACGTCGAAGATTGTCCGCGATGTATGTGAACGCTTCGTCCCAAGTGGCTTCGCGGAAACTTTCTCCTTCACGAATCAAAGGATGGGTCAGGCGGTCCTTGCTATTGACAAAATCCCAGCCGAATTTTCCTTTGATGCAGGTTGATATTCCATTGACGGGGCCATGTTCGGGTTCGATCTTTAGGATATGTCGATCTTTCGTCCAGACCTCGAAACTGCAGCCCACGCCGCAGTACGTGCATACCGTCTTCGTTCGACGAATGCGTGATTGTCGCATCGCGGATTCGGCTTCTGAGATGCGAAGAATTGAACGGAACCCGGTTTCCGGCTCGATCTCTTTGACAATGTCGATCATGCCATCAAGCGTCTTTTTCGAGACGCCCGTTAGGAAGCCAGCGTGCCCAAGCATCGACTTCTCCATCAGGGCGTTACAAGGGCACACCGTAACGCAGTGGCCACATGAGACACAGCTCGACTGGCCGATGGGAACGCCACCATCCCAGAGAACGCGAGGATTGGGATCCTCCCAGTTGATCGATAGTGTTTCATTGACTTCGATGTTCTGACACGCTTCTACGCAGCGGCCGCAAAGCAGGCACTGGTCGGGATCGTAGCGATAGAAGGGATTACTCTCATCCACCTCATACGGCTTAGGCTCAAACGGCCTCGTCTGACCTTCGATTTGGAGCAACTTGGTCGTGTTGTGCATAACACAATTGCCGTTGTTATTGTCACAAACAGTGCAGTAGAGCTGATGCGAGGTGAGCAACTGATCGAATGCGTCTCGCCGGGCTGTCGCGGCTCGGTCGCTGTTGGTCGACAGATCCATGTCAGCCTGAACGACCGTCGAGCACGCGCGAATAAGTTCCCCTTGGCACTCGACGACGCACGTATCGCAGGTTTGCACTGGGCCTAACTGAGGGTGATAGCAGACGGCGGCCAGTTCGACGTTGCTTCGCTGAATAACATCGATCAACCGCTCTCCTACGATGCATTCGACGGGCTTACCATTAAGGAGAATCTGAATGGAATTCATGAACTGACCTTACCTATGAAACCGGGACAATCGTGACGCTCGTTAGCGTTCATGGAAGCTTGTCATTCCGATTCTTCCGTCCCTTCAATCAAACGACCGAAATCGGAGTAAATGTTGAAGCGGCTGTCGCGGACGAATCCCAGCAAGGTGATTCCCATATCCCGAGCGAGTGATACCGCCAAGCTGGTTGGTGCACCGACGGAGGCGACAACTGGAATGCCTGCCATCGACGCTTTTTGGATTAGCTCGAAACATGCGCGTCCACTCAAAAGCAGCAACTTATCGTTCAGCGGAAGACGGTTCTCAAGTAACTGGCGACCGATCAGTTTGTCCAATGCGTTATGCCGGCCGACGTCCTCGAAGTTCGCGACAAGACGGCCCTCAGGATCGAACAACGCTGCCGCATGCAAGCCTCCAGTGCGGTGAAAGGTGGTTTGCTGGCGGCGTTGCGTGTTTGAGAGGTGGTGGATTAACTCGGATCGAAGTCTGGGAGTCCCTTCCGTTAATCGGTGGACACCGGTTTGAAACACGGCCGCTATCGAACGCTTGCCACAGACGCCACAACTGGATGAAACGTACGAGTGGCGTTGCAGTTTCGGCCAATCGATCTGAGCGTGGGGGGCCAGTGTGGCAACAACGACATTGCGTCGTAGCTGTTCTATGCTGGAAAGATCAGCTCTCGCATAGATGATTCCTTCAGAAAGTAAAAAGCCGGTTGCGAGGTCGCGATCACTCCCAGGCGTTCTCATAGTAACGGCCAACGGTTTCTCAAACACTTGACCATCGGAGATGAACGCGAGGCGAATTTCAAGCGGTTCCTCAATGCAAACCTCGTCGTCATCTTGGGTCCGCTCCTGTTGCGATACAAACGTGACCGGGAGTTCGACGACTGAAGAGTGAGAAGAAGGCATTGTCGATTCCTTCTATGGATTGAGAGTTGCGATTTTGTACGGATGCCATCTCAATAGGCAAAACCCGTGCCAGCGTGTGACAAGTGTCCTTAGAAACGTAATAGAGGCATCTACCCGCGACAGAAGCGAAGCGAGGGAGCATCGCGTGGGCAAGTTTTAGGTCCGCCCGTCAAGATTTGTGCCTTGGTCCAAATCACAGACGGTCGTAGTAAGCCGGGATATGACTCGTTTTGCGAGCGTGCAAGGAATTCTCGCCGTGGGTACAGCGGTTGCTTATGTGCCTGTCAGCGCAGTGAGACGTGCTGACGCAAGACATATTTTACCCGGGCTATCAAGCGATCCGCCCATTCTAAGGAGCGAACATGAATCCCCTATTTCGTCGAGACTTCATGAGGGGAACGGCGGCCGTAGCGGCACTGGCTACGTCGTACCTGGCAGGCTCACCGCGGGCAGAAGGTGGCGATACGTCTTTCATGAACAACGTACCTGATCCACTTCTCTCGGGAAAGGAGCTTCCACGCTTTACGTTTGCCTTGGAAAAGTCCGAGGGGAAAGTCATCGATCAGAGCTTTGGCAAAGAAGCGACAGTCGAACAGCTTCCGATTTCTAAGGAAATCGCAGGGGTTTCGATGAAACTCCAGCCGGGGGCCATGCGGGAGTTGCACTGGCATGCGACAGCCGCCGAATGGGCATTCGTCCTGTCAGGACAAGTTCGCACAACGGTAGTTCAGCCCAACGGTAACTCCGAGACCAACGACTTCGAACCTGGCGACGTGTGGTTTTTCCCCCGAGGTCACGGCCACATGCTGGAATGTCTGGGCGAGGAACCAGCCCATTTTATTCTGATCTTCGACAATGGTTACTTTTCGGAGTTCGGGACCTTCAGCGTTACCGATTGGCTCGGACATGTTCCAGCAGAGTTGTTGGCCAAGAATTTCGGCGTGCCGGCATCCTCATTTGATGACTTTCCGAAAAAAGAGGTCTACTTTGCATTTGGTAAGCCGCCCCCCAATCGACCCTCGCCTCCGTTGCAAGGAAACCATCGGCCGCAGCAGACACATAAGTTCCGACTTCTGAACGGGAAGCCCCATGGGACATTTCCCGGTGGGCGAGAGTGGCGGGTTGATTCGAGCAATTTCCCGATCTCAACCACGGTAACCGGGGTAATCCTGGACCTGGATCCCGGAGCAATTCGCGAACTCCACTGGCATCCCAACGCCGATGAGTGGCAATACGTTATCCAGGGGGACATCCGGGTCACGATGTTTGGCTCGCACGGGCGATACCGGGAGGAGTCGCTGCAAGCAGGAGACGTCGCGTACATACCACAAGGATATGGTCACTCCATCGAAAATGTCGGTAGCGATGGTTGCCGCATACTGATTGGCTTTAACACCGGAACCTACGAGGCGATCGACCTTTCTCAGTGGATTGCCGCTAACCCTGTCGACGTACTAGCGACAAATTTCTCGAAGTCACCAGCGCTATTCGAATCGTTCCCTAAACGCGATGTATTCATTGCAGATCGAAATGACAAGTCGTAGTGCCTGGTGAGTCAAGGTACGAATCTCTTCAAGAACCAAGTTGGAGTGAAAAATCACATGGAAACAATCAATGAGCAACTGACAGAAACCGGCCATCCGCACGGTAGCAACGAGGGGCGTCTCATGCGAATGTGCGCGGTCATCTTAGCGGTCGTTGTTGGTGGTACCACCTTCGCTTATGCGGGAGGATGGTTGACCCCTTCGGCACTGACTCCGAGCCGATTTGTGGACACTTTAGAGCAAGTTTCTGGAAACCATCCTGGCTACCGGCGCAACCATGCCAGAGGGGTGGGAGTCTCTGGATACTTCGAGAGCAATGGCAACGGCGAGAAGCTATCTCGTGCATCGATCTTCAAGCCAGGACGCGTCGAGCTCTTAGGGCGATTCTCACTTTCCGGCGGCAATCCACAGGCAGCTGATTCGGTTGGCGAAGTCCGCGGCCTGGGTCTGCAGTTTACTTCAACCAACGGCGAAACGTGGCGTACTGCGATGATCAGTCTTCCCGTGTTCCCGGTTGATACGCCAGAGGCTTTTCACGAACTACTAATCGCTTCACGGCCGGACCCTCAGACCGGTAAGCCAGTTCCAAGTGCCATGAAGGAGTTCTCGGCAAAGCATCCAGAATCCGCGGCGGCCAACCCGATCATTGGCAAGACACCAATAAGCGATGGCTTTGCGAATACGACCTTTCATGGACTCAATACTTTTTACTTCACCAATCGAGAAGGACACGCCGTGCCTGTTCGGTGGATAGTGACCCCTGAGCAGCCGTTTCGCGCCGCAGATACAAGTGAAACGCACGTTGACTTGAGTTTCCTGTTCCACGATCTGGCCGGAGCGGTCCATCAATCTCCCTTGCGTTGGCATCTCATCGTGATCCTTGGGCATCCGGACGATCCAGTCGATGACGCATCGATTGCCTGGGACTCAACGCGGGAAAGGGTTGACTTGGGAGTCATCGTGATCAATGCCGTCGAGCAGGAACAAGACAGTTCGGCAGACAAGATCAACTTCGACCCCCTTGTGTTGCCAGATGGCATCTCACCTTCAAATGATCCGCTATTAAGCGCGCGTTCTGCAATCTATTCCCAATCGTTCACGCGGCGAGCAGGAGAAACGCGATCCCTGCCTTCGCAGTCGGAATTGCCACTCAATAAGGAGTCTGGCGATGAATAATACGACAGTTCGTTTCGCTACCAGTTCACAGTGGCTTCACTGGATCATGGCGGTATTGATCCTGCTAATGCTCTTCGTGGGTGTCATCATGGTCACATCCATGACGAATTATTACTGGCTGTTCGGGCTGCATCGCTCCGTCGGGACTCTTGTACTTTTCCTGGCTTTGCTACGGTTAGCCAATCGCTTGTGGTTTCCTCCACCGAAACTGCCAAGCGAGATGCCGCGTTGGGAACGACGGGTCGCCGCGCTATCAGAATACTCGATGTATGCGTTGATGATCGTAATGCCGTTGGTCGGCTGGGGGATGCTTTCCGCGGCGAGGTATCCGATTGTCATCTTCGGATCGATTTCATTGCCGTTTATCCTGCCTCATGATTTGAAGTGGTACTCAGTGCTCCATGCGTCACATACGGTGTTGGCGTATGTTTTCTTCGCGATGGTTTTGGCGCACTTCGGCGCGGTAATGCTCCACACGATCGTCTATCGGGATGGATTGCTGTTCCGCATGCTGAGTCTCCCGGTCCGCGGTGTAGGACCACTCAAAGCCATCGACTTGAAAGCAGATTCTGCCATCCTTGAAAATGATCCTTCGCAGAAGGTTAACCATGTCTAACAATACCGCGGCATTTGATTCAGATGAAATTCAGCCGCAAGCTGCGATCACAGTCGCCGACGATATTCCGGTCGCAAAGAGATCCTGGACGGCGTGGGCCTGGGGACTATCGGCAGCGGCTATGTGCCTGGCGTTCCTTATTTGGATGACCCCGACAATCTTATTGCTATGGAACACGGTCTCAACGGATGATGCTTATGTGGATGGACACGTCACCATGGTTGCTCCCCGGGTTTCGGGACAAGTTGCACTGGTGCATGTTGATGACAATATGCAGGTAGCGAAGGGAGATATCCTCGCGGAAATTGATCGAGTACCATTCCAGGTTCAAGTCGATATTCAATTGGCAAACGTTCAAGCCGCCGAGACTACATTGGCCCAGGCCAAGGCCGAGGCACACGCCCGATTGGCGGAAGTGCAAGCCGCACGCTATGCCTTGCAGCATGCCATCGAATCGGTTCGTGATCAAATCGCGCAACTTCATTCCAACGTTGCTCATTGGAAAGTTGAGCAAGCCTCTTTGGTGCTGGCCAGACGAAACTACGAACGTAACGCGGCCTTGGCCCCCACTGGTGCAGTCTCGCAAACGAGCCTGGACCTCAATATTGCTGAACGAGATGAAGCACTGAGCCGTGTAGAAGAAGCATTCGAGGTTATTCAGCAAACACGGACGAATCTTGGGCTTCCGCGAAACTCCGAGAACTCGCTTGACGTTCCCGAAGACCTCGATCAGTCGTTTTCACTAGTAAGGGAAGCATTGGCAAACTTCTATCAGTCGCTTGCGAAGTTAGGATACGAACCTCGGTCATGGACCCAAACGCCCAACGAAGCGATCCAGGCGGTGTTCGACTACAAGGAACACTCCAACGAGAACACCTTGTATCAGCAACTTCTACAGAACGATCCAGGTATCAAGCAAGCAGAGGCTCAACTGCTCCAGGCCCAACGGAATCTTCAGCAGGCAGAGTTGAATCTCAGCTACTGCACAATCGTCAGTGAAATCGACGGCATCGTTATCCGTCGCAACGTAAACCCGGGAAACTATATCGATGCAGGGCAGGGTATCCTGGCGGTCCGATCATTGGAGGAGATTTGGATAAACGCAAACTTCAAGGAGACGCAGTTGACCAATCTTCGAATTGGCCAACCGGTTGATTTCTACGTGGATATGTACGGCGGAAGAACTAAATTTCACGGACGAATCTCTGGCTTCAGTATGGGAACAGGACAAACACTGGCCCTGTTGCCTGCTCAGAATGCTACTGGAAACTTCGTCAAGATCGTACAGCGTTTGCCTGTGCGTATCGAAGTGCTGGACTACGACCCGGATACTGCGCCACTCTATGCAGGGCTCTCGGTAGAGCCTTACGTGTTTTACAAGCAGCCCGCGACTGGCCCCAATGCCAATAAACGTCTCCAAGATGTCGCCCGAGTACCTGTTTCGAGCGATCGCAATCTCGAAGAGTAAAGCATGATTTGGGTTTCACGGCCCCACACGCCAGGCACTTTGCCGCAAGGTTTTCCGAAATGTCGACTATGACGGCTCATCTGGACTCGGCTCCCCGCTCGGCATTTAACCCTTGGATTGTCGCCGTCGCGGTGGTTGTTCCCACATTTATGGAACTACTTGATACGACGATCGCCAACGTCGCTTTGCGTTACATTGCTGGAGGGCTATCGGCCGCCGAGACCGATAGCGAGTGGGTGATTACCAGTTATCTGGCAGCGAACGCGCTAATACTTACGATGAGTGGTTGGCTCTCGATACGATTGGGACGAAGGAATTACTTCTTGATTTCGATTGCGGTATTTACGATCGCTTCAGCGCTGTGTGGAATGGCGACCAGTTTGCCAGAGATCATCCTTTTCCGAGCGTTACAAGGACTCGCCGGTGGAGGTCTGCAGCCCTGCAGCCAAGGCGTACTGCTTGATAGTTTCCCTCGTGAGAAACAAGGTGCCGCTATGTCTGTCTTCGGGATGGCAGCACTAACCGGTCCTGTCGTAGGACCGACCCTGGGAGGTTGGCTGGTCGTTAACTACGACTGGCGATGGATCTTCTATATCAACATTCCGATTGGAGTACTCGCGTTTGTCTCGTCCTATTTTCTGGTGCAAGATCCAGACTATCTCGTCGAACAGCGGAAAAAGGCGAACGCTCAGACGTTTCGCTTCGACGTGATTGGACTAGGCCTTCTGGCAATAGCGGTTAGCTGCTGGGAGATTCTGCTGAGCAAAGGTCAGGAGTGGGACTGGTTATGGGATCCGTTTGGGCGAATTCAAACATTGGTGATCTTGATTGTGATCGGTGTCTTCGCTTTCGTAATACGCGAAATAAGAACTAAAGACCCATTAATTGATCTGCGAGTCGTTCGAGAACGCAATCTGGCAGCTAGCTGTGTCATCTTGTTCTGTGCCTTCGGTGTCCTGTATGGGGCAAGCATCGCTTTACCTCAGATGCTCCAACAGTTGTTCAATTACGACGCGCTTCACGCTGGCTACATTCTCTCGCCTGGTGGAATTTCATCGATTTCCATGTTGGTGATCATGGGGTATTTAATGGGCAGAGGGATGGACGCACGTTGGCCGATCATGCTTGGGCTGCTCTTAATAGCGGCATCCAACTACTGGATGGCGATGCTCAATTTGGATGTGTCACCATGGGACTTTATCGCGCCCCGGCTGGTTCTTACAGCTGGACTTGGATTGATCTTCAGTCCTATCAATGTCGCTGCCCTACTTTACACGCCGCAGGCATCGAGGCCATCTGCGATCGCGCTGATCAGTTTGCTGAGAAATGAAGGAGGAAGCGTGGGAACTTCACTGTTTCAAACTCTAGTGCAGCGACGCGAGCAATTCCATAGTTCCCGATTGAATGACAACCTCGACTCGCTTAACCCAAAGGTCGTGGACTTCCTGGCAGTAGGGCAAGACATATATCACTACAACGGAAGTGGAGCGAGTGTGGCTCATGACATGGCACTCCAATCCCTATCGGATCTGCGATTCCAGCAGGCCGCTTCACTCGCGTACTTTGACGTCTTTTGGCTCGCCGCGCTCCTTGGCGTGGCCTTGGTTCCTCTAATTCTACTTATGAAGAAATCTGTGGCCCAGAAACAAAATGCTGTAACTTCTGAGTCATAGAATCGAAGAGCGTCAAAAAAACACTTGTGTTTCACGCATAGACAGTTTTACTTAGATTCGATCGACGTAGCTGGATTCCTGAAGTGGACCCCATTATTCGGACCACGGGGCCACATTTCTTAGATAGAGCTTTGTGCTCGCTCTGACCGGTCAGGCCGGTAGACTTGCCAGGGGGTTTTCCGTCCGAGTGACTGATGTCGTCTCTGGTGGTCGTAGTAGTCCAGGTACTCCCTCAGACTTTGATAACAATCGGCTCCATTCGCATATTCCTTGAGGTAGACTTCCTCGTATTTGACCGTTCGCCACAATCGCTCGATCATCACGTTGTCGATCGCCCGACCTTTGCTGTCCATGCTGATCGCCACGTCTTGCGAACGCAAGACCGACGTGAACTCGCGGCTGGTGAACTGGCTCCCTTGATCGGTGTTGAAAATCTCTGGCTTGCCTTGCTTAAACGCATCTTCCAACGCTTCCACGCAGAAGTCGACGTCCAGGCTGTTCGACAGCCGCCAACTGATCACGTAGTGCCGCCGACCAAAAAGGGGGCAAGACATGATTTGGCCCAGTTGATGCTGGGGTTAGTCGACTTTGACCGAGCCGGAGCGGACCGTCGTGATCTGGCGCGAAAGATCATCATGGCCCAGATTCGACTCGCTGAACGAGGATATTCGACCGGAGGTCGGCCATCATTTGGCTTTCGCCGTTCCCTTGTGACTGAACAAGGCGAACTCGTACGTCATTTGCAAGATGGAGAACGAGTACGGATGCGAGGGTGCCATGTGGTTTGGCAGCCAGATGAAAACAAGATTGATCTGGTGCGGCGCATCCTAGGGCTGCTGAAGAACAATCCGGCTAATCGCGTGGCCAGGATGTTAAACGACGAAGGGATTCCTTCGCCTGACTCGGGCCGGTTTCGGACCGACAATGGTGTCCGTCATATGGTATCAGGAAAGTGGAATGGCACCACGATTACGGGTATCGCCCGCAATCCTCTCCTTGTGGCGATCAACGCCTATGGTCGCCGCTCGATGGGAGATCAACTGCGGCTGTCATCGGATGGCGTTCGCGAACTGGAAGAAACAGACTTCCGAGAGGATGAGCAGCCGAAAGTAATTCGCAATCCCAGCGACTTGCATGTCACAGGGCAGGGGACCTTTGATCCCGTTGTCGATCCAGAGGCGCACAAGGCGCTAATCCAAGATTTGGATCGGCGAGGAGCAACTCAGAGGGCTATTCCTCGATCACGAAACCCCAAAATGAATCCCCTTGGCGGTCGCGTGTACGATATGGACTGTGGCTGGCTCATGTATCGGGCGCCGTACACCGGTTCCTTTCGGTACAAGTGTGGTTTGTACGACTTGAGCCACGGTCAGCAGTGTCGACACAATACCATCAAGGGACCGGAAGCGACTGCGTTTTTGCTCAGTTGCATTCGGCAGCGGCTGCTGGCACCAGGTCTTTGGCAGAAGCTTCGTGAGCGGCTGAAGCGGATCGCCGATCGCGAGGCCGGTACAGGTCAAGACGACTCGCGAATCGCTATGATTAAGAAGAAGCAGCTTGAAGTTCAGGAGGAATTGAAGGCTGTTACGAAGTCCTTGGCACGCGCTGGTGACCGGCCGGACCTGTTTGAGGCAATGACCTCTGAGTTTGATGAGCTAAAGACTCAGGAGAAGAATCTCGCGAGTCAGATGAATGAGCTGAAAGCGAAAGCGTCCGTTGACTCCCAGGATATTGCGGAAGTCGAAAAAGCGTTGGAGCTGGTCTTGAATCTGACTGAGCTCGCAGACTCAAAGATGGACGACTTTGAACTACCTCGGCAGTTGTTCGACCTGACGAATGTTCGGCTGTTCGTCCAATTCCAGGAAGTCCAGCAGGGCAAGCGAACCGTCAATCAGCTTGCCGGCGGCGTTGTGACGTTCGGCGCCGCGGAACCACCCATTGAAATCTATTCGGGGCCTACGAATCGAAAGTTCGTGAAGGGCCGACGAAAGAATCATCGGAACGGGAATCCTCGGCGGAAACCCGAGTTAGAAAGTGCTTACCCCACTGAAGAGAATACGTCGTTAGGAAATCGAAGTCGGGGTGACCGGCGATTGACATTTCATAACGACTTTATTGGAACAGGATTGCTGCAACGCGTTTTGTCGCAAACCATTGAATTCACAGCAGATACGTTCTTCACTTCGAGTACGAACGAATCGGACCTGTGAGGCAAATGCGACGTCCTGATTCAAATCTCCTTCCATCGGAGCTTTTAAGGTTCCCGGTCTTGGAGATTTGAGATGATCTTACCCCCAGGTGGCTATAAGGCCACCCGTACTCGTCGAACTGGCCGACAAGATAAGTCGCAGATTGCGCGGCAACGTAAGCGACAATGGGACCAAACGTCCCTTGAGGTCGATAAGCTTGTAGCAGAGCACCACGCCGCTATGCCACGCAAAAGCGCTAATTCAATTGGCGCAGTTTATGCGAGATTTTCTACACGCTTTCAAGACTCCATTACGGATCAAGTCAGGACAATCCTGGAGGAAGCAGCGAAGTTGAAGATTCATGTCCCACGCGACTTGGTTTTCTTCGACTTGGCGGTGAGCGGCGTTAAGAAGAAGCGATCTGGCTTAATAGACCTCGAAACGGCACTGAAAGCCAAAAAGGCACAAGTGTTATTGCTGTTCTCAACAAGCCGACTATTTCGAAAGACGTATCGAACCCTGGCCTTTGTTGACCAAGTCCACAAGGGCTTGGGAATGCGTTGCATCTTCATTAAGTCGGGGGTCGACACCGATGACAAGAAACGCTGGGAAACGATCTTGGCGACCCAGGCGATGATCGATCAGTTTGTCGTGAGCATGTATGTGGAAAACATCCATGCCGCTCACGAGGGACTCCTGGAGAAACGGCTTGTTTTCGGCACTATTTCCTATGGCTACAAAGGTGAACCGCTCGAAGATGAGTTAACCACTCGTGGGAAGCCACGTAGCCGTATCGTATTGGACGAAGTGACTTCGCCCATTGTGCAACAGATTTTTCAGTGGTTCGTTGATGATGCTCTTCCAATTACCGAAATTATTCGTCGGCTCAACGACGATCCGGAGGTACCATTGCCACCTCGATGTGCCAGTGGAGAATGGACTCGCCTGAGCGTTAAAGGGATCTTGAAGAATTCCCGTTACCGCGGCCAATGGCAATATGGTGCCAAAGAGTCTGTTTACCAACCAGAGGCCGACTATGTGCGGCAGAAAACGCGAAGCCAACCACTGAAGGAGGTTGAGCTTGAAGAGCTTCGGATTGTATCTGACGAACTTTGGTTGGCAGCGCAAGAGCGACTAGCCAATGCCCGTGGAAACCGAGGGCGAAAGTCTAAAGACGGTGACGAAGAATCACGTCCAAAACTGCTGAACGGCTTGCTTTGGTGTCCTGAGCACGACCGCCCGCTCTACGTTCACGGATGGTACGGGAAGTTCCATGCCTGCCCTTCCTGCCAGCGTATGCCCGAGGACAACCGGCCACTGTTCTCGCAACTTAATCGGGAACTTGCTATGGAACTTACGTGCCAGAAAGTGGCAGAGCTCTTGCGTACGGATGAAGGACTAGTTGATCAAATCATGGATGCTTGCGTCCGCAATTTGGAGGCAAGCCAAAAGCCTGATCCGGGGCGTGAGAACCAACTCCGCGCTCAAGATGAGAAGCTTAAGCGTAGTATTGAGTTCAGTCTTCGCAATCTTGGCGAAAGCGAAGAGGATGCACAACACACTCAAATGTTTGTAAGCGAACTCCGCGCGGAACGAACGAAAGTTCAATTGGAACTTGAGCGTCTGGCCGCCGCTAAGAAGCGTGTCATCAGCCTACCGACGCGTACGGATGTGGTTGAAATGCTCCAAGAGTTGGATCGTGTGCTTCATCAAGCTGGCACAAACGGATCGGTCGAGGAGTGTTCACTGGCCCGATTGATTATTGAGCGAATTACCGGTGGTCGTATTTCGTTGCATCAGCAGGGAGAGCAACAGCCACACAGAGGTTGGCTGCAAGGGCGATTTCAACTGCGATTGCTCGATCTGTTGGTCGAGCGACTTACCGGTGCCACCACTGGATCGGTTGACCATAAGCATGAGATCGTCATCGATTATCGACGGCCGGATCCGAACGAGAAAGATTCGGAAGTGGCCTGGGCGCTCTACCAGGAAGGAAAGATGAACGCTGAGATTGCCAAGAATTTGGGTTGTTCTCGCGGACGGGTTGGCAAGCTAATCAAGCGTGCGGCGGATGCGCGCGGCGAGACAGTCGAAGATGGCCGTACACGTCGTTCCAAACTATCCAAGAAGCACCTTGAGCCACCCATTTACCAACAAATCGCTGATCAGGCTGTTGCTCTATGGAATGAGAGCGATCTCTTGATTGACGAGATTGCAGCCGAACTAGGCGTCGACCGGAACGTGCTCACGCGTGCGGTCGCCTATTGGCACAAGCTACATGACTTGCCGGTACCCGATGGCCGGAATCGCCGCAAACGGCTTTCGCAGAAGAGCTCCAAGTCTCGAAAGCGAAAGTCGTAACTCGGCCGCTAAGCTGACAGTTAATTGACGAATCTTAGGCCGGCATCTTTGCTGGCCTTTTTCTTCGCCCATGCTCTTTTGAGGCGGGAAACATTCCGTCGAGAAAACTAGCCAAACCTATGCGTCATCTCGCTCTGGACCATGGTTGGGAAGGAATGGTCACATCGCGCAATAGGCCCCACCGAACGTCGCCTGGGATGTGTGAATGAGGTCGTTGCGCTCGATTTCTTGGCTATGGCCAAAGCGCAACCGGCGACTCTGAGATTGAAACAACCATCGCGTAGGACGGTAGAAGGGGGCCTTGCCTTGTAAACCAAGATAATTACGAACAATGGAGAACCATAATCTAATGGCTAAACAAAATGCGAATTCCTCACCAACGTCGGAGAAGTCAATGGAACAGGTCACCGACAGAACCATCGAATCCCAACGAGCAGAGTTGGCCGGACTAGTAGGAAAGCTGTTGGCCCAAGTCTGGCTAAAGAGAAAGGGAGCCCAAAAAACGAATCGTCGAAAACGCGGACAATGTGACCAAGGGAACTCCAAAACATCTTAATGTTCCTGGAGGAGCCCGCACTTTTTTTACTTAAAGCGTTGTTGCATCGCGTGTTAGACCAGAAGCCGATTTCGGTCTGATGATGCCACTGATGACATTCACCTCAAGTTGATCTATTTCGATCTGTTTGCCCAGAAGCTACCTTCGTCGATACGGGCTTAGATTGACACGGGCCGCGAGGCGAGGTTCGAAAGAAAGTTGAGCAGGAAATCGAGCATGTGCTTACTCAGGTTCCTCGGTAAATTCGTTAGACAGTTTTATCACATCGCCAACATCGAGATGTCTGGTCGTTAGGCAGACTTTGGCGGTCAATTCTGTCTTCACCGGTGTCGGTAGATTCGATGCCAAGACTCTTGTACTAAGTTGAATAGTTCCCTCACTGCGCTTGCCGAGGTAGAAAACATCTGAAAAAAACTGTCTCCCCGGTTGCATTCGCCCAAAGTCAACCTTGATGAGGATCTTCCCTTCTCTGTCGATAAATTCCGTGTTGCTTGCGATTGAATAACCAAGTTCATCATATGGATCAAACTTAGGCGAAAACCTTTGAGTTTTTCTCTTCGGACGCGCGGGCAGTTTGGATGCGATTACGATCTCCTCGCCAGGATTATCGATCTCAATTTCGGCCAAGACTCCCGCTGCCTCAGCTTGGCCAGTGTTTTCTATCGTCAGTCGAGATGGAAAGAGAAACTGTCGAGCAAGCTCCCAACCTGCCCAATCACGAATAAAGTCTTGGTTTTTCATTTCAGAGGCGAACTTCTCTCTGATGTCGTCAGCAAACGACCGTGGACGAACAATCGGAAGCGGAAAGTCACCAGGTTGAAAACCAACCATGCTTTCGGCTTCATCGACCGTGGGGATGTCGTCGACTTTGGGCAGGGCCAGCAGCGTTGTTTCAACTTTCATGATGTGACCAATTGCCGACTCGCGAACAGGATCTGCGAAGGCGATATTAAGTATTGGCTGGCGATCATGTTGCGATACGGCTAGTCGGGCGATCTCAGTCGGATTAGCTGGCCGTGAGACGTCTGTAGAACTGCCGCGACGAATATATACTTGATTTGCCTGAAGCTTGCCGAACTTTTTTGGCAGAAAGAGCGGCCTTGGCTGGTCACGCATCACCTGAATGATGCCAATTTGTAGCCCATCATATTGGAACTCTTCATACTTGAACTCAACGGGTGCATTGGTTCGCGAATTTACGAACTGCTGCAAAGAGTGATCAAGCAGATGATCTTCCTTCGGGATACCTACGACTTGCGCCCTGTCACCTCGAATCTCTTTTACTCCAATTAAAACAAAGGCATCTGCTCGACGCAACGCATTCGCGAAGCCGAGAATGTCTTTAAGCAATTCAGATGCTGTGACATCGTCGACCTGACCAAACGCATATTGCTGCTGCTTAAAATCGAGTGTTGTTCCTTCGCCTTCATCTAGCAACTGGTCGAATAGCTCTCGATCCATCGTGACTCCCGTATCAACTCTGCCGATATTCACTATCGCTTACAACTCAGCTTCCGCTTTCAGAATCTATATGATCCCACCAATTCAGCAAAATCCCGCGGACGAGATAATGAAAACAGTGCAGATTCATTGGAAGGTCTTCCTTAAGCCAAGTACCACTTTTGGCACTTACCGCTTCTCCCCATGTCGCCGTTTCCGGAAACGCAGGTCCTTCATCAAATCGCCTTGGCGGTTCCAGCATCGGAAGCGGAAACGGGATCCCGCCGTGCAGTGCACGTGATCGGTACTCATAAATCTTGCAAAGTAAAGGCGTTAATCCACTTTTCGTCCACTTTACTTGCATCCAAGGGAGCGGTCTGAGATCGGGAGCCGAGGGGATAAATTTCTTGCTGAATTTCACAAACTTAGTCATAGCCCCGAGAGTATGAGTAAGTTCGTCTGCAATCGGTGTAACTAGATCTGGGACACCATGTTTCTCAAGTAATTCGACGACCTTCGGCTTCGAACGCCGAAATCGCTCTTCGTTGTTACCGGTCGAAGTGTCAAAATCGCACGCAGCAACTTCCAGTGCTGATACTAACATTAGCCAGGCGAAGTTTGGCTCAGATTCAGCCAACCAAAGAGCATCTTGGTAGAGTTTGCAGGCACGCACGAGATTTGCATACCTCGTCGCGTCTAGCTTTGGAATTATTGTGAGCTTTTTCAACTCTCCCATGTTGTGTTGCCCTGCTACCGAAGGCAATCTCAGATTTCCACGTCGTACTCGCAAAATAGGGGGAAGGGTTTCCCTAATTGCAATTGGACGCCCAAGTGGATCATCGCCAGGGCGGAACTCACGGCACTCACCACCGGAACGAATCCGTATACCAATTAGCAAGGAGGTCAAAGCAGCGATTTCATCGTCAAGAGATCCACCATGATATACAGTTTCGTCTGTTTGTGAAAAATCGGGGGAACCTGTCGGTGAGAGGGCAAGCACAACCCTGAGCACGATCGGAGAAGTCAATTGATCCCCATGGTGTTGGGCCGGAATTGTGTTGTGGAAACTGTATGGCCCCAACCCTGAGGTAACTTGCCCCGTAACATACGCATCTGAATAGAAGCGATATTCAGCCATCGGATATTCAGACGTGCCATCCGAGAAATTGACCCAATTCTCTTGTGACGGAAGCATGCGATCGTTTTGCTGGATTGGACGGTCACTATTGCTTGACATTTGATTCTTGTCGGATTTGAAGAACTAATATTTTCGTGCCGATTGATACCTACCCTCAGGCCGGCGGACGGGGCCTATCCCTGGTCGGTATGTGGCATTCCGCGCGAGTTCAGAACACCAAAAATGCTGCTGTTTGCTTCTCTAGTGCTGCCTAGGAGCCTCCTGCAGAGGAGCGAGTTCGAATCAATATCATCATTGAGAGCATCAAGTCAAATACTGGATGCCCAAACAATGTAAGAAACGCCAGAACAGTCACCGAAAGCCAGATAAAGGTTCGCGTCCATGGAGGGCTAAGCTCTCCCATCGCTATCAATTCGAGGAGATCGATTCCTCTCGGGCCTACCACGAGACTGGAACCATGCCCGACTTTCTCGAACCGCGTTATACCCCTCAAAGAAGTCGCTGTCGTTCTGGGCGTGAAAATCGACCAGATCATTCTGCTGATCAACTCGGGCGAGCTCAAATGGGTGAATATCGCCAAGCCTGGTGCGTTGCGGCCTCACTGGAAGATCCGCAAGTCGGACTGGGAGGCGTTTGAGGAGAGCCGGAGGAATCGCCGGCCGGATCAGGCATCGAAGGAGCGGAAGGCGAAAGCGGATAATCGGTTTTCCGGGGTGCGGAAGTTCTATTAGGCAAGTTGCGTGGACTTTTGCGCTTCGCCTGCCGATCTGTTACTAATGGTCAACGCTTGAATGGATGCCAGCAATGCCATCATTTCTCACAGGTGCATGATGATTCAGAAGTCGAAAGCCTCACGTCCCTCTGCTCCGATCAAATGGCATGGTGGCAAGTTCTACCTCGCGGCCCGAATCGTCGGACAGTTCCCTGATCACGTTCACTATATCGAGCCATACTTTGGCGGTGGAGCTGTTTTCTTTCGTAAGCCCGATAATCTTATCGAAGGTCACTCGGAAGTGATTAACGATGTCTACGAGGAACTCGTGACGTTCTGGCGTGTCCTGCAATCCAAGAAACAGTTTTCTGAGATGCAACGGCGACTGTCTCTTACTCCATTCGCAAAGCCTGTTTGGGAACGTGCGTTAGAGGTCAACTCGAAAGATCCTGTTGAACGAGCCTGTGCGTTCTTCGTTCGCTATCGGCAATCCCGCCAGGGGCTCGGACGTGACTTCGCAACCATGTCACGATCCCGGACACGCCGCGGAATGAACGAACAGGTATCTTCTTGGCTATCGGCGATTGAGGGACTGGAAGAGGCTCACGAGCGGCTTAGTCGTGTTGCCATCTACTGCGATGACGCTGTCGATGTAATCGAACGAGAGGACACGGAACACACGTTCTTTTACTGTGATCCGCCGTACTTGCTGGACACACGTGTTGCCAAGCAGGCCTATACGTTTGAGATGTCCAACGAGCAGCACGAGAAGCTGCTGACAGCGTTGGGTAATGCGAAGGGTAAGTTCCTTCTCAGTGGGTACCGCAACAAGCTCTACGACGACGCAGCCGGCCACTACGGATGGAACCGGCTCGACATCGAAATCGACAACAAGGCCAGTTCTCAGAAGAAGAAACCAACCAAAACGGAATGCTTGTGGTCGAACTACTGAGGGTTCTTTCGGTTGCCTTGAATCGCTCTCAGGATTAGCTCATCACTCAAGTTCGTACAACCAGAATGATCACGTACAAAGTTGCAAAGTGCTAAAGCTTGCCGTGGATAGCAAGTGATGTGATCGACCGAGAGGCTCTTGTACATACTAGCTAGGCAATCGATAGTAAACTCGCGGAATGCGTCACGGTCTCCAGGGTATCCGGCATCTGCCAGTGCCCGATTGAAATTGGTCCGAGTGATCTCTTTTTTCATCCCAGTTGGCCATTTCTTTCGCTTTCGAAAATTCATGGCAGATTGCAGAATAATGTAATCCGAAAGTGTTTTGCATTTTGCGTCTGAACGAACAGCATCTGCATACTTCATCGCATCTCTGGGGCGGCAAACCAATTCATCGATCGTGCAGTAAGGGTGCTTAGTATCGAACACTCGAATTAGTCGTTGCCGAAATTCCTCGCCGGTGTCATCGCATTCGGAATACTTGAGTTCCTGGGCAAGTTGCATGGTAGATCTCACTCGAAAACTGGCTATTGAGTAGAGCCCCGCTTGATGAGGTGGGTCGAGTCTACTTCAATTGGGTGGCCTGCTTCAAGTGGCGAACATGCGTTCACCTCTTCTCCGTTGCCAATACCATCGCTTAGGCATCTGTATCGACGCAGAAGTCACCCACGGCCGTAGGTTAGGGTGCCTCAAATCTTGAGACGCGCAACGACCACATAGCCAGTCACGACCCGCACTGGGAAGCGTAAGATCTTGTTGCCAGGGGTTGGGATTCTCGCAACAAACCAACCCAGATCAAGTCGCGGAAATTTGGATCGAGATTCCGCCATTCGAGGATAAGTCGTTGTTGACTCTCCATCCTTCGCCGTCCCGAAAGGGCGGCCATGTTTTTCGAGGCTATCAAAGCAACTTCGACTTAGCTTATGCATAGGAGAATCGACCGACCGGATGACTCTCTGGCATGCTCCCCCAAAACAGGTCCATGTGTTATGAGAGTCTAGAGGCCCATTTCGGCTAAGGAGACTCCCATGACCAAGAAGCGTAAACGACGTAGTCCCGAACAGATCGTTAAGGCCCTGCAAGAGGGCGAATCCATTGCTGGGAATATAGCGAGAACAATCTGGATTTCCGTTAATCATCGGGGGGCGATACTTGGCTTCCATCAATTCGTTTGGCTTTAGGACAGCTGTCAATCACGCTATGCGCGGATTTGTTCCCGGATAAGGATTGTGTGGCCCCGGTCCTAATTCCCATAGCGACGATGGACTCAACAATATGTCGCTGATGATTGTAGTAGGTACCTGATTCTCCATCATCGCCGCCGCCCAGGTCGACCAATACCCAGTCGCGGCAGCAAGTCGCCTGACTTGCTGTAGTAAAATCTGTTGGTCATCCTGATTCTTGCGGTCATCCTGCGATTTTATCCATTGTTCTGCAAATTCAACAGCGATCTTCCAGACGTGGGTGCGTTGCGATACGCGACGATCAAACCCCGTTCGAACGGCTTGAAGAGGAATGGTGAAGGTTGTGTTCGAAGCATCATAGAACTGGGTGTTTAACGAAAAGTAATCAATAGTAGTATTGGCGGCGTCAGTTCTTCCACTCACGATGACAAGTAAAGGATCGTCGCTCGAAAGCTGCGTTCCTTGCTCATCGACCACAATGACTGTAACTCGCTGCAACTGATAATGGAGTGGGCTTCTGTGATCGAGCGTGTATGAAAGCTTTTGAATGTCATCGGGAAACTGCATCTCTTGTTGTCGCTTACCAAGCTGCGCTAAGTAGGAGTTTTCGCTCAATAACAAGAGATCATCCCAATACGATGGCGATACCGTGCCGGAGACCTCAACCATGAGTTCCTTATGCCAGACAAAGTGATGCGAAGGCAGCGGTTGTTCGGAAACAGAACAGTACTCTCCAAATGATTGGAGTAGCAAGTCTGACGCTGGAATTGCGAATAGTGAATCAGGCAGTTGAGGTTTGATGATTGGTCGCATGTGATATGTCTTATGGTAGCTGTGACGTATTTGTGCCGGCAAACATTCCAGCATATTCCCTAACAAAACGCTGATCGAGCTTCTGCCCGCTGGGATCCGTTGTCATGCTAAAGACACGCAACCAAACGGAAAAGAAGCCGATACCAGCAGCCGTTCGGCCGACAAGTGACCAGGTGCGGTCGAAATCAGCTTGGTTAGGACTCGAAGCGAGTGTCTTCAGTGTCTCAACAGCAGAAAACCAGGCACGCGTCCGATTCAAACCGCGGCGGTCGTAGGCGACGCGGTAGGACTTTGTGGTATTGAGACCGCAGAGATCAATGATTTCCGATGTTCCCTTCGGAGTCACCCCCAACGTCACCCCTGACACTGATGCCTGGATTACTCGAGGGATCACACGGGCGCACACAGGGACATTCATCTGCGGAACTGATGGTAAGTCAGCCCTCACGGTCCGACTGGGAATGTCAACCGATACTAGTCGATTCTGAACACTAGTCGCATCTGGCAGCGAAACCTGCTGCCAATTCCCACTACCAACGTCGTAGAACAAGTCTACAGGCAAAGCCTGGTAGCTGTCAGGAAATCGATCTGGCCAATAGTAACGTCTATGGACCTCTCCTTCACATTGGGCTTCATTGGTGATTCTCGCCGCCAGCCAGCGACGCACCATTTGTCGTGTGGGTGTATTACCTTTGCAATTGTTGCAGGGACCGCACGCCAGCAGAAAGTTGCTCCAAGCAGTGGAGAGGGTCGGAAATTCCGACTTGGAAAGGATATGCTCCACTTCCAGCAATCCTGTGATCGGAGACTCACAATAAGAACAGTATTCACCGAGCTCAGAAATCAAATCTTCAGCTGCCTCTTTATAAATCTCTTCCACTCGCCCCTGAATAATCTTGGCAGCATCATTCCAGGCCGCAAACCCATTGGGCAACGGCTTTCTCTTTTTGGCCTTGATCACTCGCAACCATAAATTGAGGCAAGCATCTAAAGTCGGGGTACTCGTCCCTAACACCGCTTGGATTTTGGTCGCATTGGCTCCCGTGAATGTTAGCATTGCCGGCGCTAGGTATGATGCCGGAGATGGTTTTGAGAGAGGTCGCATGCCAATGTGTCCTTGTAATCGCTATGGTCTGAATTCTAGAGATAAAACACGAACAGGAAATCGATCAGCTTTTAAACGAATTTATGCTAAGTCGTGTCTCGGAACCAATGAGGACGTCTTCCCTGGTTGAGTTCTTCTAGTAGATCGATCTGCGACATCGTGCCATTCAAATACTTTTCAACGAGATTCCTTGCTGATTCCGGGGTCGCGCCGAAGAAGCCGCTGTTGTCGCGGTAGCCATTGATTTCTACGATCAATTTGACCTTTTCCTCCATCGCGTGAGCGAGCGAATCGGCCATATCTCCGATGGGGAGATTAAATTGCCCGTACGAATACCGGTGCCGATAAGGTTTATCCAAGACTCCTTTCACTATCGATTCGAGAACAGGAGTGGCCAAGTAGTAATAACCGGCTTCGTCACGCACTAAAACCGCGAGGCGATATGTGGTGCTCCCGTCACGATCAGGTGTACACCGTGCAGATATGCCCAAACAAACGCACCGCTTGGACCTCCCTTGGCAAGTTTCGCCTCAGCTATTCCCTTCGCGAAGCTCTTGCTTGCTGAGGCCACTACCAATTCGTCCTTTGGGGGCTCCCTCCGTACCAGATCACTTGACTCGCTGTAAGAGTTCCATTGACCGATAATCTCAGCGGACGCCGGCGATACTTTGGGGTTACTCTCAGCGACCTGCTCTACTTTTCGGCTATGGGTTTCCTTAGTGTTCTTCGCTTCATTTTTGCCTGCCTGTTGTTGGCGTTGCCTAACGGAGTTAGCCGCCGATGAATTCAGGGCTGGTTGCTTTTGCTCATGCGAAGGCGCATTCCGTATCCATTGCATTGTGCAATATGCCAGCATTGCTATAGACACGACCAATATAGTTGCAAGAATCCCATGCATCCAAAGAAGAACGTAAGACCGCCGGCCACTATGAAGAAAGTCAGCTTCGTTCGGCAAGGGAGATTGTGGAGGTCCGCCTGCTTCTGCAATGATCGTGGAAATGGTCTTTTTGAGCGCATCCACATCAACAGGCTCGAAGCGATCCTGAGTGGATTGACTTGCCACCATAGCACCGTGAACCATCAACCCGTGTATTTCCTGCCAAGTTGGCGCATCTAAATCGGTCCGATAGTTGAACATCGCGGTCTCAACGCGAAACGGAAGGCTATCACCTCTTTCCACTCGATCTGTAAATGGAATCGGGATCGCACTCGTGCCGAACTCTCGCCTGGCAGATTCCCGGGCGGACTTGCCCAGAGCAGCGAATGTTGCATCAGCGTCAACAAGCGGTGAGTCTCCCGGCTTAACAGGCAAAATGCGTTCAGCATCGGCGATCAGAATGAGCTTGCCCTTTGTCCAGCCGAGACTTCTTAAGGCGATAAGAACTTCGATCCCTAGGTTGGTCACAACACCCCCGTCATTCAGGTACAACTGCTGTTTGAATTCACGGTATGTGATCCCAAGATCCTGATGATCTAGATGTAGCCGGGGGAACACTGGCGGGAAGCAGGACGAGGCTGCAACCGCAAGCGATAGTTCAACTCCTTTCGAAAGAATCGGTGCCGGAACGGAGTCCTCTTCGTCATCGAAGTTCCATCGTAGGATTTGGGAAGAAGTGAACGCAACACGATGGTGTTGAACGCTATCAGTGGCGACAAATGCAAGCTTCGGACATCCTTGATTCAATTCGCCCAAAGTTGTTGCACCAAAAATACGCTGATACTCTCCGAGCAATCTTCCAGAGCGACCTTGATTGCGAAAGAAATAGGACCATGGCAACAGTCGACTCCAAAGCCACGGCACAAATATTCGATTTCGTATATCAGAACGACAGATTTGCAAGAGCTCGGCGGCAACCTTTCGGAAATCACTTTCACGGCCGATAGCTGCTGGCCAGTGCTTCAAGAAATGTGCTGCTAGGATACTACCGCCGGAAACCGAAACAATCTCCTGTACGTCCTTTAGGCGGTTTTGCTTCGATAGAAACACAAGAATACCAAGTTGATAAATGGCCGCACGCACGCCACCGCCAGAAAGTGATAGAGTCAGCGGTTGAAACAATGAAATGATCTCCGGTTCCTCAACTTGGGGCGAGGTAGCATCTACTTGGAACCGAATTGTCAAGTGACTTGGGAGCGTCAGCGACTCCTGCCAGGCAGCCGGTTTAGCCCATGGCGGGACCACTACAATAGCCGTCGAATCTTGCCTATTTTGAATGGTGAAAAGCTTCTCTATGATTTCCCAGGCGTATTCCAACTGCTCCAATTTCGGAATGGTTATCGTTCCTGAAATTAATTCTGCTGAGTCGCTCCAAGCATCGGAGCCACTTTTTATTGTGGCCTGCGCCAGTTCGAAAAGTTTGCTCAGCTCGATGATACGAAAATCGCAACGACAACCAGATTGGTCGCCAAACGAATCGGAGACTCCTCGTTGAAGAAGTTCGCACGCTTCGAGGAGCACTGGCTGCCGAATCCAATAAGCCTGTTCAAGACTAGGCATGTCGAGATCTCACTTTTTCATCGACAATCAGGTCTTCTACCTGAACGCGACGCTGATTCTGTCCAGTCACTTTCACGGCAGTACCGACTGTTCCAAACGGTGCAGAAATGTAGATCCCTTGCTGCGTTTCGAAAACGCGGAAATTCAGTCTCTTCTCAAATTCGTCACGATCAAATGAAAAGACTAGTGCACGCTCTCGCACCGGTATACGTGAGAGAAATTCACCTTGTGCCGTTCCGGACAAAAATCGATTCGCCACACGCTGATACGTCCAGTTTTTAGCGGGCGACGTACGGATCGCAAGAATTGTACTAAAGATCTGATCCTTGTCCGCCTGAGTACTCAGGGCATCGTGGGCGGATCGTAAATAACTTGCCAATCGCCGCGTTCCCATCACTCCCGACAGCGCAAATTGGCATTCTAGAAACTTATCGACCCAGTAATCGGCTCCAGCGCCAGATGCTCCAAACGCCTGATGATCGATGATTCTACCTGATGCAAAACCTGATCTACGGCTTCGACCTTCAAACATGGCCGCTTTTCGCAGTCGTGATGAGTGGCTGAAGATATCCTTGAGGAGTCGGATACGAGCACCAGCCGTGTCAGTGCGAAATTGAAAGCCGCTCTCTTGTGGAAATGCCCACATAATTGTTCGACGTTGGACGCTGTTTCTTAGACAAGTCATCATTAGTAGCGTCGGCGGGGAGCGATAATCCATGGAATCGGCAAGTTTCTCCGAAAGCTTCCGGGACGCGGCTGCTGCTGTCGTACCAGCCCCGAAGGTGAACCGTAAAAGGAGCTGACGTACGGGGTGCTTCCCAATTGTTGTTCCCGTGTTCAGCCGAAAGTCCACCTCCGCCTGTGCCGCTAGTCCCGACTTGATAAACAACTCGTCCAATGAGTTGCGAATTGCGGACGAGATAGGAAACTTTCCCCCCTCTACCGCCTGCGGAGAAGTCGCAGTGCGGCGTGGCGAAAGTTGGTAGGCATATATTCTTACAAGTTTCGAATGCGGCATGAAAACCTCGACATCTCGGCAGCCGTGTGGACCGCATGATTGTCCCAAATGGCGTACTCAATTGAAAGACACAACGAGCAGAATAAGGCGGGCAAAGCCGAGCTGAGGCCAGTTGAATGCTAACGGTCGTGAATCAACTTTATCAGTCACACATACTCTGCATATAGCAGATCGACTTCACCTTCTTCTCAGGTGTTATCATGTCTCTAAGAAAATATCGTTCAGCGTGCGATTTACAAAACTCTGCGGTAAGCGTTCCTGTTCAACTCGCAGATTCTCCTCACTACAAACTTGGTATGCCAAGCTTTCCTGTGTAGTCAGATTCCGAAGTGTGCCTCCTCTTCTAAGATTTCCTTGCCCACCTATCGATCCGGCCCAAGTTGTAACAGTAAAGTTATCCATCATCATGCTGTGAGTTTCCGGCAAGAAAACTCGAAGCCGCGAAAGAATCTCGAAACCCTCGACGTCGATGTCTCCCCAGTACCAAACCTCTCTCTCGTTGAGCCATGTCACGTAACGGAGATCAGTGACAGAGTTGCCAAGTCCTCCTATGGCGATGCAGTTAGCGACCGGTGGAAGCGTTAGAAGGTTGATCTTGTTTTCAACAAGCAATACTCTTTCTCCCGGTAGTGGTTTCTGCGCCAGGCTGTGAAGTGGAACAGAACATTCAGCCCACGGTGACCTGGCTATTTGCCGAATGTGTTCGTCTAGAAAGCGAACGTGAATTTGGGGTTCGGCATATCGTACACCAAATCGTCTAAAGAAGTGCTCCTCATCGGCACGAATTGCATGTGGTGGCAAGACAAGATCTAGCCACGGACGAAGGGTCTTCTGTTCGCGTTCGACAAATTTTGTATCGACTGGTAGCGGGAGTTCCCTCGCGAAGCAATTTGGCCGAGGATTCTTGACAAGATAATCAATCACACTGAGTAGCCCTGTTAGTGATTCTGTTACCGCGATGAAGCTCCGACGGTGGGACCGAATCCAAGGAATGAGCTGCGGGTAGTGATCTCGTATTGCTCGAACAGCGGACTTGAAGCTATCAAACTCTTTTTGCTTTCCGATAAGTTGGAGAAAGTCTTCCTCTGACTCAATCTCAATTCGTTCAGGAAAGAGATTCTTCCCATGCTGACGAGAATTCCGCTCTTTCCAATGAACGGTATACCCGTATCCTAGAATCTCCTTCGAGTTGGTTTTCAAGGCCAAAATGGACGCTCGTGCAACGGCCAGATTCTCATCTAGTGTCCTGTCACACGGAATGCTCCGGGGGAAAAATGGCTCATCGTTAAGCCAGGCTTGCTGCCACTTTGGATACAGATTGACTGCCTTTTGCTTGACCTCGTCTGGCCGGATCATGTGTAAGTTTCCCCAGCCCTGGAATCAGCCTCGGCAATCTCATCGAACTCTGTGGCGGTCATTTCGTATATTGATGAACGATTGTCTTTCTTAACGACGTGTAGATAACAGCCGACATACGACTGGGTTACTCGTGCTTTGGCATCCAGCGGGGCGACGATCAATAGCTGTAGCCCAAATTGTTGGAATAGCTCAAGTGCATATTCAGCGTGTTGATCGTCGACTTTCGAGAACATTTCATCGACAACGACAAACTGAAATCGATCGCTGACGGGATGTTCTGGTTCAAGATCGTATTGATAAGCGATTGCCGCAACTAGAATCGTAAAGGCAAGCTTGGCTTTTTCTCCACCAGATTGACCGCTGCTGTCCTGATAGACCGATACAGTCTCTAAAGTACTACGATCAATGACCGCAGCCACGAAGTCAAACCATCGGCGAACGTCAGTGACCTTTTCTCGCCATCGTCGTTTGTCGTCATTGCGAAGATCGACAATTAGATCCTTGATTCGGAGGAAGCGTGCTTCGTTAGCCTCAACCGTATCTTCAAAGCTCCCTTCGATGCATTCGCGAAGTTGCATTTGGAAGGCGGTAATATCGGAATCGCGAATTGGCCGCGGCTGAAGCTCGATGTGAGTTCCAGGTCGATACTCTAGCTTCTTTAGGGAAACGTTCAGTATCTCGATCTTGCTTTCAATACCACGCCGCTCTTGTTCCAAAGCGTTTCGGAAGAGTCCAATCTCTTCAATAACCTTTTGATTAAGCCTTTCTTTGAATCGCTGCTCGTGCCGGGGTAGATCCTCATCCAAGATATGCTGTCGTAGTTCTAGGAATGCGTCGAGGTAGTCTGTGGAGGTTCTTAAATCATTAGACTCTTCGGGGCAGGATCTTAAAAACTTTGCCATTGCATCCGTGAGGCGATTGCGTTTGGGCTCTATGTCATCTCTTAGTTGAGATATCTTTTGATTCTGAAGATCTTGCCAGCGTTGTTTGTTTTCGAATATCGTTTCGGACGTAAGCGGCGAATTGGTGAAGTGTAAATCCAGGTCGACAAAGATGGGGAGTAATCGTTCGAGAGCATTATCGTCTTGGCATTGCTCCAAATGCTTTCTGGCATTTGAGAGGATTTGCCTCGCTTGAGAGTTGTGGCTCTTCAGTTCCCGTTCGTCGCCAATCAATCGGTCTCGGCTTTCCTCGATCTTCTTGAGAGAATCCTGCGACTCGATAAGCCGGCTCTTGAATGTCATCAATTCGTCTGACTGGCTCTCGATGACTTCTCGTTCCCTTTCAAGGTTCTTGATCTCCTCTTCATGTCTTGTAAAGTCAATGTCGTCAAAGTTCTTTACCTTTTGAATATCAACGATAGCGTTGATACTCTGGCGAAGTACTGATAACTCTTCCGAAAGCAATTCGATTTGGGTCGAGAGTTGTTTTTCAATCGCCGCCAGCCGACTGACTTCTACCGAAAGACGGCGTTTTTTCTCACGATTGTCCCAACCCAGGACGAAGTTGCGCGGATTAATCGCTTGATCGCGATCATCCTTTTCGTGACGTTGGCGGCCTGATTTCACATGGCGATTCAGGGTCAATGCTAATCCGCGACACGACTGAAACTCTTCGACGGTATCGCAACAGCGATAATCAAAGCGATCTCGCAATTCAGCAGTGAGCCACGGTAACAATGAGTGCCCATCGCGAAGATTCAGTTTTCGAATGAGTGATTGTTCATCCAGAGGCCTCGCAGAATGATTTGTTGATTGTTCAGCCACACGCAAGTAAACCAAACGCTGCCCACGGCCATCAATGGCCAAGCGAGTTCGTTCCACGTGAGTAGAGACCAGGCCGTAAAACCGATCTGGGACTAAGAGACTCAGTGCCAATCCCCGCAAAACTTTTTCTATTGACGATTCCCACATGTTTTCATCGTCTCGCACCTGCATCAGCTCAGCAGCAAATGGCAAGTCACGAATGGCCACTCCCAGTTCGTCACAAAGAAGTCGGCGCAGGCGCACGCACCATTCCGGAATATTTTCTTTCCGAAGTTCCAATCCGGCTAATTCATCACGAAACTCCGCCAATTGCTTTCGCACGTCGCCACGTTGAAGGAGAGTATTGTTTTGATGCTCGGTGGTATCGTTTAGCTGAGACTCAAGTTCAGCTTGGAGGCTGGGCAATTTGGCTTGCATACTTTCAAAGGCTGAGATGCTCTCGACATTCCTTTCCAGTGAAAGAGTGGTCAAGGCAATTTGAAATTCGCTATAGACACTTCGCTTATGGCTGCTCTTTGTTCGTGCCACGTCGATCAGTCCGGGGATCAGCCTTAGTCGGTCCCCACCGACTTTATCGATTTGATTCTGTATCGTTCGGCAATTCTCTCGGAGGGTTACAATTTCGGCCTCAAGCCTTTCACGCGATTTACAAATACTCGCGATCTCTTGCTCTCTTTCTTCGATGGCAGGGACGAACAGGTCGACTGTTCGTTGCGAGAAGTACACCGGTGAGGCGTTAAGCAACGTTTCTGCTTCCTTGAGGCTACGTTCAATCTCTCGATATTCTTTGCCGGCGATCGCAACTGGTTCGAGCAGATCACGCTGTTGTCGAACTCGTACTAGGCTGTCGTGAGCCTCGCTTAACTGCGTGAAATGTCCCAGAAGCCTGTCGACTTTGTCGCCCCAGTCGTGTGCTTCTAGCATATGGTTGCGAATGAAATCATTGAGTTTTTGGATGTCCTTCACCGCAACCGTTTGATTAAAGACCTCCATCGCTTTGTTTTTTACGCGGGTCGTTTTTGTAAACCACCCTTCGTACTCTTGAAACGTCCGCGTTGCGCGCAATCCTCGCTGCTTTAGAATCTTCAAGATCGACTCAGACGTTTGTAGCTGGCCAAAGTCAGTTTGAATCGAACGCTCATCGTCCGAAAAGCAATAGATCTTTTCCACGCTATGATCGGAAGCGAGGTAAAGAACCTGTGCGATGGTAAAGATCTTGCTGATATCTTCATTTCGGAAGCTGGCAAGAATGACAGAGTATGCACCGCCTTTTGGCCGGAGATACTTTACTCGAATGTTTTGATGATCTTCATCGCTTGACCGATCATATGCGCCAAGAAGGTAAGATCGTTCGTCCCGTTCACGTTTCTTGGCTCCGGCTGCAACGTTGAAGTTTCGAACACCAGGTCGCACCAACAGAGTTAGCAAAGCATCGACAAGCGTCGATTTGCCAGAGCCATTTTGCCCGATCAGTAGCGCCGAATTGCCAGCGGGTGTGGCGCGATAGATTTGCCCATCGAAAGTACCCCAGTTGAATAACTCTACTTTCTCGAGTCGATATCCACGTGCTGCAGATGATTCAAATGGGAGGCTATTCTGAAAAACCATTCTATGCCTTTTACACTTAACTGTTGCCCCGCAAGGAGCACTAGAGCTAGTCCACGTCAACAGCAGAAAATTCAGAGGCCTGCTTACGTTTGACAGCTTGGGTCAATTGGTCGTGAAGGTGCTCTAAGATCTCTGCCGTAAGACGCGCCTTGAGGATTCGCCTCACTTCCCAACTAGAGGAATCTTGCCCAAATCTACGAACAAAGCCTAGCTCTTCCAACTTCTTTAGAGTGACATGTAGATCCTTCTGAAGTTTGACTTCGTCCGACTGACCAGGAAAGAACGACTTCCAGGATTCGAATAGTATCTCCTCTTCAGCAACGCATTTCGCATCGTGCGTCTCTTCTTCTTCGAACTGTCGCAAAGCCTCTCGCAAAAGAACCGCCAAGACCGATTGTCCAAAACTAAGTCGCGACGATCGAAACAGCTTCGGTATGGCCTCGTAACCGTCAGGCTGGTCTTCCTCTCTAAATTGCCGTAGATAGGCAAGTCCTTCTGATTCGTCAATTACGAGCTGCAGGCCAAGGCGGGCCACAAACTGTTCGATTTGCGACACGTTCGACATCAGCACGTCCCATGATCGCCCATCTTCCTGTTCAATGACTCCTTGCAATAATCGAACGGTAGGAACGCTCCAATCTCGATATTCTGGATATTCACTTCGCATTGGGCTTTCTCTTGGGGGGCAAGAAGGTGACTCGAGGCACGGTAACTTCACAAGAGCGCTCGTGCGCGATTGTCGCCGGAATAGAGATAATTTCGCGTTCTGTTGAATTGATCAAATGTCTGTCTTCGTTGGCAATTTGAATGTAACCAATTACCTCGATAACACCGGAAGTTACTGGGTGCATTTCAATAAGCTGGCCGAGGGTTGGTGAGTCTTCGAGATTAAGCATGCGGCGAATGCAATGACGCATACGCTTCCAGTCAAGATGTTTTAGGGCGGCGAACTCTTGAAAGGCTCTATTTCGCTCGTCGGAGTTTGGATCAAAGTCGGTTAAATCTACCGTTTCAAACTGGGGAGGCTCGACCCAAAACGATCTTCTGAATGGGGATTCGATCGCTATCGCCTGATCTAGTTCAATTCCAGGTTCGTCATCTCGAGTATTGCCGCTGTAGGTCAATGCTAGACTTTGGATTTCCTGGAGAAGCCGAGCGACTCGCTGACGTTCTGCATATGCTCTTGCATCGAGAAGACGGCGGAGTGTGGCCGAAAGGCGTTGGTTGGTGCGCATAACCTTTTCGGCCTCGTTCTGCAGAAGGGTAATCATATTGCGAACCGTCTCCAGCCCTTCCCGGAGTGCGAATAGTTCAGGAATTTGACGTATTTCTAGGATGACCCTTTCTAGTCGCTCGGTCTGGCTTGGAGAGAGGATCAGTTTGACAAATTCATAGAAGCTGACACCCTGGTCCTCTTTCTTAAGTAGATCTTCGGCATCTAATGCAAACTCTAGAATTGTTCCTCGTTTCTCGAGTCCCCCCTGTTCTCTCTTCTGCACCTGGGCCGTGATTTCTCGAAACGAGTCCTCTACGGCCCTGAAATCACCTTGTAATTGTCTCAAGAGTGTTACCGCAGTTGCAAATCGTTCGCGAATTTGAGCAGGTTGATACTTGGAAATCTGCCCATCGTTCTCGATTTGTTCTATTTCGGCCTGTAATCGATCACGTTCGGAACGCAGATAAACGAGTCGCTTTTCAGGGTCATCGGATGAGCCAACTACCAAGTCTGAGAGTGTCTCGATTACTAGCTTCAGACGCGATTCCGTACCAATAAACCCGAGATCCTTGTCAAGAACGCGGTCCAAGAAGACAAATACTTCTTCTGTGTGTGTAGTCAGTTGATAGACTGGTTCGTCTCGTCCCGTTTCCAGATAGCGTTGCAACCAGCGTTTCTCCGGGTCGCACCATTCAGCCAGATAAACATCCGCTTTGGCCACCATTTTTCCGGGATGTGTTTCCTGGAGCTCTTCCAGGTATAGGGCTAAAGCCGCGACCAGATCTGATTGTAGAATGGCAATCTGACCAGCCTGTTTGAACTGCTGGTCCAGAAAGTCGATTACAAAGGGTGAGTTTCTCGCTCGTAGCAGCCCCACGGCAGGAGAAGTCTCAAGGTAGACTAGCAGCTTCCCCAATCGCATCAACGGATACTTTCAATGTTGCACTTAGTCGAATCCGAGGTCCTTCTGAATTGATCGACTTCTATATCTAACGACGTAATGAAATCCTTTACGAACGCGTTCTATAATGACAGATTATTGTAATTGGTATCAATCAAAACACATAGAAAAGTGTTGGAATGAATAGAGCGAAGCAGGTAGTTTATCGGATTGTCTGGCAGAATCGGCAATGCTTGCCAATCGCAGATGGCCTACGAAACTTGGAGAAGCTCTGTCCAACACGGTCTAGCAGCTCAACTTTTCTCAATCAACATAATCCAGTTGTGTTTTGCCGATAGCAACCGCTCCTGTGTCACCTGGAGACACTATCCAAATTGTTAGGGGCATGCTCTTTCAATCGACTAAGTCTCGGCACTTGCCTGGGAATCTGGTTGTGGCTCTGCCTTGCCAAGTTTTGCTGCATTCTGTTTTGAATTCTTTAGTACAGCTGATTTGGCATCAATATTGGCGGCATGTAGGGGATTCTTTTGAATCGACTCGATCTTTGTTTCCCATTCTGCCCACTCGTTGTCCACCAGGCGCACTTGCCCTGCGATTCGAAGTTCCTCGAGCTTTGATACGTAGGCTCTCATTAAAGCGGCTAATTCATCGCCATCAGCACCAATTGGTTCAATCTCGCGTTCAAGGCGTTTAATCAGCTTCTGAACATTCGTGATCGGAACTCGTGCCTTGTTGAGTCGGCAGAAATCCTTGATAAGCCTCTTAATCGAACGAGTTGCCGAATACCGAGCATTCGTTTCGCGTGCAATTGTTAAAGCGTCAGTCAGCGAACGACAGATGCTACGGACGTTTGTACGAAGGCTACTAATCTCCTCACTCGGAGCCCCTCGCGTCATATGCTCATAGACATCAGTTACTACTTCCTGGAAAATGCCCATCTTGTCGAAGTCGCCAGCAAGCTCAGGCTGAATCTTCTTAAAGAGGTCTTTAGTTGATTCCACGAGGCCCGTTTTGCCAAATTCCGGTGATGACAGAGTAGTATCAATGTGGTTTCCATGGTCACCGAGAATCGTTGGGTGCCATCGCTCGATGTACTTTCTAATTGCAGCCTTGTACAGCTTGATTGGAACTATGTCTTCCATTGTGACAATGCTTTGATTGTTGCCGAAGGGACTCACAGAATCACCAACTAAGCAAATCCGGTTTCTCTCAAGAAGCCTTTGCGAAGGCTTATCGGGACGAGTTATTCGTACAATCTCTTTTTCCGCAGCTTCATCCGAGTCGAGAAGAACAGCTGTGGGCGGAATTGGCTCATCCGCCCAGCGAGATTGCTCAAGTATGTTGGTTACATTGTTTACGCCGTCAGCTGAGACTATCACCAGAGAATTTAAGTCAAGAAACTCTCCGACATTTTCAGGTGTGGCAAAGGCACGAATGAGTTCCGTTAGTACGTATTGGTCCGTTGAGCCTTCGAGCAGGATGTTGTCGGATCCAAGAAATAGACTTGGAGCGTTATCAATCCCAAGAGCGGTACGAACGGGTTCGTATCGTCGAGCTCTCGCACGCTCGATGTACTGCGTTCCCTCCTCCGCATCCTCTTTCTTTACAACAGTAATACGACGTGGAAAATTCCGGTTGATCAAGTAAGGTGAGTGTGTTGTATAAACCAACTGACAAGTTAGTGAGGAACTTTCAGGTCGAACAAGAGATTCAAAAACAGCGAGAAGGTTTCGTTGGGCAAGGATCGACAGTGCCGCATCAGGTTCATCCATCAAAATGATCGATTTCTTGCTCCTGCCAGACATATCCATTGCTTTTGCCTGTATGTAGTAGCTTAAGAAGTATTTGAGTCCGGAACTCCGTTCATTGAAAGTGTAGATGCACTCCGTTTTGTCGTGGATTTCAAAGTAAACCACGCCATCTTTGTAATTCACAGTAAGTTTGAATTGCTCATCCTGGTGCCAAAAATGAGAAAGATTTAGGACATCATGTAGCCCTTCGTTCCACTTTGCTATCTGCCCTTCGACGTATCCTCGGTCTGCACCGTCGAGTGAATACAAGTATTTCAGCGTCTCGCCGCTGACACCTAGGATCTGGTCGAAGAGAAGCATCTCGAGCGAATCCTTCGTTGGTGGCGGATCCCGCAGTTCCATCATGCCGCTCTGGGCTTTAGACAATTCCGTTGTGAAGGCAGGCAATGTCTGTGCCGTCGGTGCGGTCAGCCCCGAGATTAGTGCAGCTGTGGTTTCTACGCTTTTTCTTTGTTTGAGGCCGTAGGAATTAAAGTTGCTATCGTACCCTTGAATCAATGCCGCCAGTGTTACTTCACTCGGTAGAAGTGCTTTGGAGTCAATGTACTGAACCTCAGGTAGCTTTGACCGTACCGCTTCGAGTTTATCTTTGTCTAAGAGAACTGGCGTAGTGCTGGGGGCGACGTACAAAACAGCTTCGTGCTGTTCGTCTGGGGCAAGAATGAGCGCGAAACACTTGCTGCTGCCTGCCGTCGCAAGCCCTTCATTGGCTGCAGCCTTACAGACATCCAGCAACTCCATCGGATCATCAACCGAAAATAGCAGACCAATATTCGGCCATGCCTCGACATTTATTCTTCGGATACCTGCATAGTGACAAAGGTCGGTCTTGCTGAATGGACTGATCCCATCTACACCGCTCCCTTTTATCACCTTATTAATCGCATTTAGTAGGTGCGACTTGCCACTTTCATTGGCACCCACAACCGTTGTCACATCTGGTTCGATAGGAATCTCAATGAATGGAAATTTTGAATCGCCTGCGTAACTGGGCGTGAGTTCATTCCAAGGGCGAAAGCTTTCATTCTCGCCGCGATCAAACTGCTCACGGTAATTGAGGTGAAAGGACTTGTACCAACGCAATAACACCTTCTTGAGTTTCATCACTTGCCCCATAATTTTGGCTGTGGTTGACTTGGCATGAAGGGCAGTCTAGGCAATTTAAGGCCGGGTGTCACCTGTTCTAGACGCGGTTTTGCCTTCTCGTTCCTAATTAAGGAATTTGCTGTTTGGCTGCCCAATTCTGATCACCCGTTAACTTCGCGATGCAAACAGGCTGATCCCCGTAGGGAAGCAAATTTTGAATGCGAGTTTCGACAAACGTTCTGCAGTAAACCCGACTGAGATTTGACCACTTTCGACTCCTCCTGAGTTACCGAGGCGAATCGCTCTAATGCCCCAAGTAGGCGTGTCACTATGCAGTACGCTTCCTAACAATTGCGGGTACTGTTAGGCAGTCAGTCATTTTGGCGATGCTTGCCAATCGCAGATGGCCAGCGGAACGTGGAAGAGTGTCATCTAGCGATGCTCCTATAGGTGACTTCCTAGGGAATACGTCGTCGCGAAAATCAGACGTCGTAAAAATAGGAGCCGCCTTTGCCGGCGGCAAGCTGGGCTTTTTTTTATCTATCAGGTGTAGTCACAAGTTCGCAAGACGGGGACGCGATCCTGAATCCTCCTGCGATATCGGCGGATGATAGCCATTCTTATGCAGCAATTGAAAGCCGTGTAGGCTTGCTTATGCATGTGTAGTGGCGGCCTTGTTGGCAATTCATAAAGCCCCTTCTTGATTCATCATGCGGGACATTTGGAAAATCGTCCATCAGTCGAAGATTTCAGCAGGCGTTCGAGAGAAGTGAACAAAAGGCGTCATTTAGTCATTCGACAATAGCCAGATACCAAAGTTGAACCGAACACAGAGGAAATAATTGTCGTTGCGTTAGATTCACCAAAGCGCAAAGAATCGTAACTGCCGAGCGAGAGAGTATTTACGCTATGTCGCGATCTCGATTGAATTGGGAATGGTCGAGTCGACCAGCAAAAGCAATTCAATCGAAGATGCGACATTGTGAAAGAATTGGCCAAGTCGAGCTAGGCGCTAAAAAAACGGTCATTTTGTGTCATAAGAAGTAGTGAGCATTTAGGTATTTGTAGCCCTAGGATCAGGCCTCGTATCCAGCATTCGTTCCTTACTCAGAAAGAACTTCGATACCTATTGGCTAGGCTCATTCGCCAGATGGCAATTTCCGTCTTTTGCAACCATTCTATCGCATAATCCGACGGACTGGGGACGAATGCGTTCTACTTCTGACAAATGCTGTAAGGCATGCCGCAGAGGTGACGAATTGAAAGTACGTTCTTCGGTGGTACCGCAAGGACAAAGCTTTTCCGAAACGATCTTGGGTAGTAAACTTGGGGGATGATGAGATAAGTCCTCGTCATCTGTTTTTCACTTTAACTACGGACTTTGACTTTATGTACGGCTGACCCAACGTCGGCCAGACATCTCGATATGGCGCGTGAGCGTCAGGAAACTGCTTCGTCCCGAAACCGCCAACTTGAGCCCTCGGGCTCTCGAACGACAGAAAGCAGCAACCTGTACCGCGTCCCCGCAAGGGGACGTCGGCCGGGTGCTGTTCTGTCGTGCCTCTTGGCGGAGGTCGGGACGAGCGGACTTGGTTCGGCGTCCCTTTTTTATGCGCCGAGCCATCTTCCTCCGCTCGCGTGATCTCTAACTTTTTTACCTTTGAGGAGCGATCATGCGAAACAATTGTGTACCTATTGGCTTGGAGTCTTGCCTGTCCCAGCCGATGGCTTTCTTGTGCCTAACCCTTGGCATGCTTTCTAGCCTGCTGGTTTCCAAGCCCATCCTGGCTGCTCCACCGGCACTTCCCCAGGAGTACCGAACGCTGGCGGGCCACCTCGCCATGCCGTTGAAGACATCTCCCGACGAGTTTGAGGGAACCGGCAATTTGGCGGGGACCTTAGCTTCCGGCCATACCACGCTTCTGTCCTTGAAGGACATCAAGTCTTCCGATCGACAAATCGAGTACATCACGCGGCAGACGGAAGCGTCCCTGACGGGAGTCCTTCAACGGGCAGAGCGTCTCAATGCTCTCCCAAAGCCACCAGAAACTGGGGAACTCCTAGCTAACTCATTTATCGATGGGTTCATGGGGAATCCTGGTGGAGGATACGCTCGCGGGTTGGAAGCAGAGCAAATGCAGACGGCTATCAAGAATGAGCTCTACCCACTATTTGCGGCCATGGAGAAGCTCGATGCCACTCACCAGATGTTGGCACCGGTTGCCAAAAAGTATGCCGCGAATCTAACCTATCCCGCCAATCGAATCACGGTTGACCTGGATGAGTCCTGGGGATCGGTGGGGCCTTTCGACTGGCTTTACGTCCACAACCAGGGCCCGGTAATTCGCGATGCAACGGTTGTCGTGAAACTGACCGGCGCCGATGGAGCGACACGCACGAACGTCCATTTCATCCGGAACTGGGACGCCAATACCTGGCTCTATGGCCGTTATGAGGTGGGGCTCCAAGCCCTGGGGAAGTCCGTTGGGAACACGACAGTCCCCGGGGTGAAGAAGGTCGAGGTGACCGTTTACTCCCCCAGCTTTTCGACGGCGGTCAGCCACACGTATGAAGGGAACGCCAGAGATCGTGATATCGCCAAGTACTGTAAGTCGTTGACGTTTACCGGACGGTATCAGCCCTACGTCACCAAGCGTTATTGGCCGGATACGAAGCGGGGCGTGGAGTTCACTCTGGACGGCTTAGAAGGCATCCCGCGTTGCCAAGTCAAAGTGACCTTCTGGAAGGGCCTGCTCCAAAAAACCGAAACGTGGGAATTCGACTATTGGAAACGAGGCGACAAGAAGATGTTTCGCCCGAAACAGCCGCTGGAATCTGATCCTACCATGGCGACGATGGAAATTTCTTTTCCTGGGACGTCTTACCAGCATCACTACTCCTACTACGTGACTCCCTAACGGGGACATGGAAGGCTTGGCATTCTGCGTTGGGGCCAACAGATAGGTGAACGCTTTGTCTTCCAATTTCTTTCAGAGCACTCGATAGGAGCGAGAAATGGAAATTGATCCGAAGAGACAATGGTACGTGAAAACCCCGCAGGGGATTTACGGGCCATACACTTCCCAGCAGCTTAGGCAATTCGGTGAAGAGGGCAATGTGCATGCTGGTTACCGGGTGCGCAAAGGCCCGGATGGCGAATGGGTTGCCGCCGATAAGATTCGGGGCTTGAAAACGCGAGTCCCAGTCGCTGAGCCAGTGAAAACTCCAGTACCGCCGGCAACTCATCGATCGAGTGTGGCAAACCGTGCCCGCGCGTCGCGTACTTCTCCGTTTGCCTGGCTGGCCATTGTGGGCGTTCCGGTAGGTGCCGCTCTGCTTGTTGGGACGATCATCACCGTCTCTAGCCAGTCGGCGTCCAGCACGTCGACACCAGAATCTAGCCGAAATTCAGGGCAGCCTGTTGCGACCAATCAGCGTTCCTGGACTCGTGATCGACAGGGGGCTTCGTCACCAGCAACGGTTGGAGGAAACAACTTTCCGATGTCGGTCCGCGAAATCGTTCAGGCGAATGAGAAGTCGGTCCTACTTTTGCGTGGCGCTGTGGGAAGTGGAACCGGCTTCATTGTCGGGGATCAATTGCTGGTGACCAATAGCCATGTGGTCGCTGTCGCGGCACTCAATCCCGCCAGCGGCGAGTTTAAGGATTTGCGGGCTTATAGCCCAGCGGCAAGTGCAGACCGTCGCGGTCCTTATCGCGTATCGCTTCTATACGAGGATCCCGACTGGGACCTTGCCGTTCTCCGGATCTTGGATCGAGTCGATTTTCGCCCAGTAGCGATGGCCAAGAACTATCAGTTTCAGCGAGGGGAAGCGGTCACCATTATCGGAAACCCGGGTTTGTTCAATGGAGTCGAAACACTGGAGACGGCGGTAAGCACAGGCATTCTCAGTACAACGCATCCGCTCCAGGGGCGTGAGCACTATCAACTGGGAGCGTCCGTGAATGGAGGCAACTCGGGCGGTCCTGTTTTCGGCGAGGCGGGACAGGTGATTGGTGTGGTGAATGCCAAGTCCGTGTCCGAAGACGAGATCTCCTTTTGCATTCCCGTGCGTGAGGCGATCAGGGCGATCACGGAAGCTCGCAGTATATCAGCAAGATCGCAGCAGCTTTTGTGGAAGGAGCATGAGAGCCGTGTCCCGAAGGCCATCGCCAATCTAGCCGTCCCTTCGGGATCCGTTGTGACGATCGCCAACCCTCCTTGGTCCTTTGTGTTTATTGCCAGTACGCCCGACGATCTCATCGCGGCTTCAGAATACGCTTACGCTGGCAATACGATCGGCATGCAGCAGATGATCGCTTCAGGACGGGTGATGATGGTCGATTCGGGGACGAAAGTGCAGGTAATCGACTCGAATATGTTCTGTGCCGTCAAGATTTTGAATGGCGTGTATGCCGGACGAACCGGACTGGTTTCCATTAGATGTTTGAAATAAGGGGAACACGGATGATGGATTTATGGCAGGGATGTCTTCACTTTATTTTGAGAAGGGGGATGTATGAAATCTATGCAATCAGGGAGACGGACACTGCAAATTGCCGGAGTCCTTAGCTTGGCTTGTGTATTCGGGGCGATCAGCTATCTCACGCTCAAGTCGGGACCAAGTCCTCCTGAACTGTCGACGCGTTCGACCGCGCAGGAGGTGTCTCAGCGGTCAGAAGCGGATATGCGGCAAGAGTTGTTCGACGACCAAGTTGTCCCAGCTATTCGAGAGGCAGATTTGGCGAATCGTGCTGCCGCGGAGCGTTGCCTCACTCGGATCCAGGAGTCATTTCAACGTTATCAACAAGGGGTAAAACCTTTTGCGGAAGATGTGACTGGGCTGGGAAGCAAGTGGGGTGTTCTGCGACGGATGCCAGGAGATTGGGCATTCGGATCTAATTCGGTCGAGGTATTCATCTCGGGCAAGTTGGAAAAACATGTATTCTCGGCGCAGGAGATCCAACAGGACATCGCTGCTTCGCTGAGCCTGTTCCGCAAAGACATCGATGTCAATCGGCATGTCATGTTAAGACAAGTCAAGGCAGCAACGATGGGGCTGCCTTTTCCGGAGCTTCAAAACGTGGACATCGATACCTTTTCCCGGCAGGTCATTAGGAAAGTCCGTGAATTCTCTACGGAAACGGCGACGAATGGGGTTGCCAATCTAGTGATAGTCGAAATGGCGTCAAGTGTGGGAGGCTATGCAGCGGAGCGAATCTTTATGGCAATTTTGGTACGGATCAGCGCGACCGCGGGAGGAGCAACAGTCGGAAGTACCGTCGTAGGTGGCGGGACAGGAACAGTAGTCGGTCCGTTAGGAACCGGTATTGGAGTCATCGCTGGTTTGGTGGCAGGGCTGATAATTGACCACGTGTTGGGAGAATATGCCAGGTCCAATGTCAGCGAGCAATTGTTGAAACTGATCGATCAAATCGAAGACGCAGCGATTAATGGTGTCCCGGAGCGTACAGATCCCACAATGGACGCCTACCCCGGCCTGAAACGGGTTCTTCAAAGGACATGTGACGAACTCAACCGTGCCAACCTCGAAATCTTAAAGCTATCGATTCTGGAGGTGAAAACTTGAGGACCCGCCCCTTCTTGATTATGGGCGTGGTACTTCTCGTTCTGCTTCTCGCATCTCCATGGCTTTTGGCCTCGCCCGCATCTTCACTCTCGAAAGCGGTCATGCGGTTCTTCTCGAAAGAAGCGGCCGAAGAAGGATCGGAGAAACTCGTCAAAGAGGTTGGCCCGGAATTACTGCAGAGAGTTTCTGCCAAGTTGGTTCGTGACGGGGGCGAATCCGTCGTCACTGAAGCGTCGGAACTAGCGGCCAAACATGGCCCCGACGTAATTCGTGCGCTCGACAACGCTCCGGCCCCCACTAAGATCGTACAGGCACTCGGGGAATTACCTGCCGAGGAGGTTTCGGCAGCGGCTGCCCGACTAGCGAGTGGTCGTCGCGGTCGACAATTGGCCAAGACGACCGAAGAATTTGGCGCCCAGGTGCTTCAGGCTGAAATCAAACATCCTGGCGTTGGGATGGAACTAGTCCGAGTTTGGCCAGACAGTGGAGCAGCGCTGGGACGCCAGCTGAGTCGGGAAGAAACGCTCACACTGGGTAAATACCTAGAGGATTTGCAGAGCGTACCGCAAGAGCAGCGAGCTGGCCTCTTCCAAGTCATTCAGAGCGATAAAGAACGTTTCTTTGCCTGGCTCGGAAGATTTCTTGAGGAGCATCCTGGCAAGACGATTGGATCGGCGACTTTCCTGGCGGCATTCTTGCCGAATTCGGAGCGAATTCTCGGTGGGGCTCAAATCAACTTCGAGGACAGCGGCAGACCCATCGTGGTTCGGAAGCCCGGGCTTATAGAAGCACCACTCAATAAGCTCACCGATTCTTTGGCGGTCGGCGTTCTATGGCTCGTCGGCGGGATTGCTGCCATCGTAACCCTTGGGATTGCCTTGAAGCTCATTCTTCCTACTTGGCGAAGCATCCGTCGATAGGCAATCTTTCGCACATCGAATTCGGGATCGAATTTGATCACCCTGCTAAGTGTTCTTGCTAAATTTTCGGCCCAAACGTGGCATAAAAAAGTGAGGGGTAATTATCTCTCAACTTTCTTTAGCCGCCCGTCTTGGGGCTGATTTCCGGGGCGGGATTTAACTGCCTCAAGTCTTTCGTTTCAGAACACCACTGTGTTCATTGGTTCACAAGTATCAAAAGGAGGTTCTATGTCACACGTCGTCGGTATTGAAGTCGAAATTCGAGATCTGGAAGCAATTCGCCAGGCAACGCGCCGCCTGCAATTGCCAGAGCCCACTTTCGGCGAAGTCCAACTGTTTAGCGAAAGTAAAACCGGTTGGGCGATCCAACTGCGAGATTGGCGATACCCCGTCGTCGCCAATCTCGAAAGTGGGCGGGTTGATTTCGATAATTACGGCGGGCGTTGGGGAAAGCAGCAAGAACTCGATCAGTTTCTCCAGCGGTACGCCGTTGAGGCTGCGGTCTTGCAGGCTCGTAAACAGGGCTACACGACCACAGAGCAGCCACTAACTGATGGCAGCATCAAACTTCTCATTCAAATTGGAGGCGAAGGTTAATCCGTGAAAGTGATCGAAATCATTGTCTCTCCCGAAGGAGAGTCCAAGTTAGAAACCCGGGGCTTTCAAGGGGCCGAGTGCCAGGAAGCCAGCCGTTTCCTGGAACTTGCCTTGGGCAGGAAAACGTCCGACACGGCAACATCGGAATTTCATCAAACGAGTGTCCAGCAGCAAACCCAGCTGGAGCAGAAAGAGTAGGTAACCATTGACCGAGTTTCACAATCACAAACCGCCTGATGACCAGGCCTTGGTCGATCGAGCACGCGTGCTGGTGATCGTCGAAGGCACCAATGACATCGAGTTCTTGCGAAGAATCTCACTAACGCTTCATGCCGTCGATTCCGATCTTCCAAACCTGGCCGAGATGGAACAGCAAGGCCAACTCATCTTTGTGCCGTTTGGTGGCTATAACCTGCCAAGTTGGATCCACCGATTCGCTTCACTCGGCAAACCGGAATTCTTCCTGTTGGACCATGAAGTCTCACCGGAGACCGAATCTCGCCAGGAAGCGGCCGAGATCATCAATCAGCGGACTGGTTGCCGGGCCATCGTTACTCGCAAACGTAGTCTTGAAAACTACCTGCATCCAAATGCTGTTCGTGATGCTGGACAAATCGATGTTGCATTCGACGACTTCGATCCCGTAGGAACGATCGTCGCCAAAAAACTGTTTGAGTCGGGCATTGCCGACGGGCCGTGGGAACTCCTCTCGCGGCGTTCGAAGAGTCGTCTTACGAGCCGAGCTAAACGCTGGCTCAATACTACAGTCACCAGCCAAATAACGGCGGAACTCATTGAGCAGCGAGATCCCCATGGGGAAATTGCCTCATGGCTGACCACCATTGGGCAATTGGCCCAATCTCTCTAACCCTCGCTCTCGCGAGGGTTGTTTTACTTATTACTTCAAGCGATAAGGAATCCGTATGCGCTTAGCAGACGAAATACAGGAACTAGTACGGGCTGGCTTCAGCGGCCTCTGGGTTCAGAGTTGTGAATCGGAAGAAGCTCTGGCCGAACTAGCCCAAATGTGTCAGACCGAAAGTTGGATGCTGGCAAGCTGGGATATCGACGCCGGTCTCAACGGACAGGTGTCGACAGAAGGTGTCGCAGTAACCGATCCGCTATCGGCAGTTCGGTCACTGGCCTCCGTCCCCGGTGATGGTCATCCCACGCTCTTGGTTTTAGCCAACTTTCATCGGTTTCTCGGATCGGCGGAAGTGATCCAAGCACTCCTCCACCAAGTGGCTCAAGGCAAGGTCCATCAGCGACATCTGATTATCTTGTCGCCCGTGGTTCAATTGCCGGTGGAGTTAGAACGCGTCTTCACGGTCGTGGAGCATGCGCTACCGAGTCGTGAGCAGTTGGAAGAGATCGCAGCTTCAATAGCGGCGGATACGGAAGAGTTTCCGGAGGGTTCGCCGCGGGAGCGAATTCTCGACGCGGCATGTGGGTTGAGTCGATACGAGGCAGAAAACGCGTTCGCGTTGTCTTTGGTTCGCCACGGATGCATTGAGCCGTCGGCAATCTGGAAAATCAAATCGCTGGCACTCCTGAAAGGAGGTCTGCTCTCGCTGCATCGTGGTGGCGAAACGTTCTCTGATTTGGGTGGGCTGGCCGCATTGAAAGAGTTTTGCCTCCGAGCACTTCGCCCAAGTCGATCCACGAACAACTCCGTCAAGGCAAAAGGTGTCTTGCTCCTCGGTGTGCCTGGCACGGGCAAATCCGCCTTAGCGAGATCTTTGGGCGCGGAAGTCGGCAGGCCCACCCTCACGCTCGATTTGGGCACGCTCATGGGCGGCATCGTGGGCGAAACTGAGAGCAGGACACGCCGCGCATTGAAGGTCATCGACGCCATGGCCCCCGCCGTGCTTTTCGTTGATGAGTTGGAGAAGAGCCTCAGCGGGTCGAGCGGTTCCGGGCAGACTGACAGCGGGGTTGGCAGTCGTATGCTCGGAACTCTGTTGACTTGGTTGGCAGATCACACCTCCGACATCTTCGTGATCGCAACGAGTAACGACATTAGCAAGCTACCACCCGAGCTAACTCGCGCCGAACGGTTTGACGCGATTTTCTTTTTGGATTTGCCAGGACGGTCGCAGAAGGACGCGATCTGGCAAATGTATTTGCGGCGGTTCCGACTTGATCCTTCGCAAGTGATACCGGCGGACGAGTCATGGACCGGGGCAGAAGTCCGGGCATGTTGTCGCTTGGCAGCACTGCTCGATGTTTCGCTCATAGAGGCGGCCAAAAACGTCGTTCCGGTCGCGGCTACTTCCGCTGAATCGGTCCAGCGACTACGTAGCTGGAGCAGCGGACGTTGTCTTTCGGCAGAGTCCGGCGGCATTTATCGAGCAGACAGTACGCCGTCTCCTAAGACACGTCGGCGACTATCCCCTAATCCTGAATCAAACTAGTCCAATCAAATTTCACATTATCCAGGAGGTCTCTATGTCAGTGACAACCTTAGAACCGCCCGTTCAACGAACCGAATCTTCGGCGTCGGAACGATTGCGATCCACCATGTGCGCGACCCGAGTCAGCTTTGTCTGGTTCGGAACACAGAAGACACTCACCCGTGCTCAGAAAGATCAGGCAGCTGAGTCCTTCGACGCCCAGGGTGAATTCCTACGGGCCGAGAAGAAACTGCTCGATACGAAGAATCCTCGCTTTAAGGCTGTGAACTCGGTCCGCAATCAAATTCGCTCGATCTGGGAGATGACGAGCCTGCCGTTTCCCGAGCCTGGAGTTCGACTGATCCGCCAGGACATGGTGCAGACATTCGAAGGCTGGATGGAAGAACGACGCGGCCAGCTACAAGAGGCGGTCCAAAAATTGGACGAGGACTACGCCTCGCTGAGAGACGCTGCTCGCGAGCGACTTGGGGCTTTGTATAACAGCGCCGATTATCCTCGCACGCTCCTTGGTCTGTTTGACGTCGCTTGGTCGTTTCCCAACATCGAAGTCCCACCCTATCTAAGGTTGGTGAATCCGGAGGTCTACCAAGCGGAATGCGAGCGCGTTCAGGCACGCTTCGACGAAGCCGTTGAATTGGCCGAGGCTGCATTCATTGAAGAGCTGTCGGGGCTCGTGTCCCATCTCACGGAACGGCTCTCGGGCAGTCAGGACGGTCGAGCGAAGATCTTTCGCGATACGGCTATCTCGAATTTGAATGAGTTCTTCGATCGATTTCGGTCCTTGAATATCCGCTCGAATGATCAATTGGACTCGCTAGTGTCCCAATGCCAGCAGATCGTTCACGGCGTCCAGCCGCAGTCGCTACGTGACAGTGCTCACCTTCGTCAGGCGGTTAGTCGAGAATTGTCGAGCGTCCAAAGAGTGCTTGATGATCTGCTGGTCGATCGCCCACGTCGTCGGATTATTCGTTCCCCGAAGTGAGGTGAGTCATGCAAATCGTAGTTGCACCTGGCGGAGGGATTCGTTGTGTCTATGACGAATCGATCGATCTGAGTTTGCTTGGCAAAGTTCAGATCTCACGTGGTTCCCATGTGGAGCCCAGCAAAGAAAGTTACTGGTTCGCCGACCTGGCACCCGTTGGTGGCCCGAGTCTTGGACCATTCCTAAAGCGAACGGATGCCATGGCTGCTGAGGTAGCCTGGCTGGAAGAAAACTGGTTGTTCGCCAGCGAACGCTGACGACAGTCCATGAGTTGTGAATTGAACAAATAGCCCCACGGAAACGCACGAACGACGTTCCGTGGGGCATTTCTATTTCTTGTATCAAGGTGATGCTCATGCAAGCTTCAGAACTAAATCGCGCTGTTGCTCAGGCGACAGGCGAAAGTATCAGTACGATTCAGAGAATGGGCTTCATTCTAGCGGAGGAACACTCAGAAGAATCCGATGGAGAAGTGTCCTTTGGCCCCAACGTGGTCGACTGGGATGAAGTGGAATTCGTACGTATGCAACTCCAGCAAGAGCTTGGACGTAATGTGCCATCCGCTGCGTAAGAATGTAAGAGTGGTCAACTGGTTACGACCATATCGTCCACGTGCCCAAATTCGAGGTGGTCAACGCCGAGGAAGGCGACAGTATAGAACATCCCGGCACCAGCTTAAGTTGCGCCGTAGACGCAGATAAAGCATTGTCTAAATAACTGTGGTTGCAAATTCGGGGGCGTCCATCTGGACGCCCCCTTGGTCCTTTTCCTTAGCTATTGGCGGTTTGCTGGGAACAGTGACGCAAGTGCGACGAAGATTTACCCAGAGCTGTTCGACCTATATTGAATCTGTCTGAATGTCGACCAATGGCTTTCTAAGGCTGGGGAGGTAGTCAGAGGCAAACTTTCAGAATTTGATTTCGTTGTTGTTCGAGACGTGACAACTCCTGAGTACCGACAATCCGTTCCGGTATTTGGCCATCAATTATAATCAGGACGGTTGGATACGGAGAAATGTCGTACTGTCTTGGACAGAAGTGTGTTCCATTCGACATCAATTACATGGAGGCGGATCTTGCCCTCTAATTGATAGACAAGTTCCTTAATGTCAGTTTTCGTAGTTACGTATTCTGGGCATCACCTAGTGCTCATGATGACAACTACTGGGAAGGGATGCTCCAGTACATCTTGAGCAAAGTGTTCGTTGGTAGCTTGGATGAATGTAGAGAACTCGGATAGTTCACCAACTTCCGAAAATGTGTCGTCGAGACTAAGATCACATACTGCCTTCTCCTTTCAACGCGTGAGCCTCGACAGGGGCTTTGCTATCGACTCTATGTCAACCGACTGCAAATTTACGCCAGTACGTTTCCTGGCGATGGCAATTTCGTTGTTGGCGTCCTATGCCAAAATACAATACACCATTAAGTACCTGTGATCGAAGAAATCCACCCGAGAACCAATCCAAACCCCAGCCAGGCGAAGGAGACGTAGGCCAGTCCCGTGAGAAGGCGTTCTGACCAGCTTGCCTGGCCTGACTCCTGATGGTGTTCTTGGTCAGACTTCTCTTTGGGAGTGTTCTTCAGCCAGAAAAAAAGCCCACTTACGGCCAGGAAAATCAGATTCAGAAAGAATGTATAGTCTATCTTGAAGCGTTCCGAAGGCGATTTCTGCTCCGCCGATTGGGCTGTTTCCGGCAATAGATCGAACGCTGCAAATCCATAGTGCAGGAGAAGGGAAGACGCGACCAAGGCGATTAGCAGCACGACGAGAATGTACAGGGCCATCTTCCAGCCGAAGTATTGCGCGTTGATGCGGAGAACGGGAAACACGACCAGATCGCTGAAGATGAACGCCATAATGCCACCGAAGCTGACTCCGTTGGCCAACAGGAGTGTTGCCAGCGGTATATTGCCCATCGAGCCGATGAAAGTAAAGAAAGCGGCAACCGGGCCGACCAGAGTTTGCAGCAAGACTTGAAGGAACGAAGGATCGGAGTCGCTGCCTGCTCCGGCGAATAGCGTCGTGAAAAAGGCGTTGGGTACAAATGCAGAAATGATGCCGGCGATCGTGAAGCCGAAGGTGACATCTCGCCAGACCATTCCCCACTCCATGAAGTACTGCTTGGCAACCCGTATCCACCCTTCGCGGCTGGTGAATAGTTCTCGCCAGTTGGGAACTTCCTGACTTTCTTCTTCCTCTTCGACATGATCTCGCGCTTCGTCTTCGAGCGATTTAGGAAGGGTCAGTTTTACGACGAGCCACATTACGAGAATGAGCAATAGTCCACCGACGTACTCACCCACGACAAATTGCCAGCTCAGAAAGACGGCAATAATGATCCCGAGTTCAATCACAAGATTCGTCGATGCCAACATAAACGCCAGCGAAGGAACCAGGCCTGCCCCTTTTTTGAACAAAGACTTCGTCGTGGAGAGTGCCGCGAAACTGCAGGAGCTGGAGATGAAACCGAAGAAGGTCGCCAAAGCTACCGACTTGGGACCTGCTTGCCCCATGGTTTGCTTCATCCGCTCTTTGGTGACGAAGACTTGGATACAGCTACTAATGACGTACCCCAGGCCGAAAGCCCAGAAAGCCATCCAGAAGAATCCCAGTGAGGTTAAAGCGGCCTCGTTCCATTGTTTGAGAAATGTATCCACGGAATCGCTCGCTCCTTTCGCATCTTAATTGTCTTCGGTCCCGGCCCAGTGGCGATCATGCATGCCGAGATTCATTTTGAGCTCCTTGAAGCCTGCAAAGACGACCGGAACGACAAACAGCGTCAGCAGTTCCACGGTCATTCCCCCGACCACCGGCCAGGCCATCGCCTTGGCGACATCGCTGCCACGCCCTGTCGACAGGATGACCGGCACCAGGGCAATAATTGTCGTGAAGGTGGTCATCAAGCAGGGACGGATCCGTTTCATGCCGGCCTCGACAGTCGCGTTGCGGATATCGGCGATCGTCTCTAAACGCTTGCGCGTAAAGACCTGATCGAGGTAGGTGGCCATGACCACGCCATCGTCGACGGCAATCCCAAACAAGGCGATGAAACCCACCCAGACCGCCGTGTTGATCTCCACGGAGTTGATTGCCAGACAAATCATGCCCCCTGCAAATGCAACTGGGATGCCAGCGAACACGGCCAAAGTGATCGGGATGTGCCGAAATTGCAGGTAGATGATGAACAGGTTGACGAGTATGACCAGGGGAATCACCCACATCAGACGTTGGTTCGCTTCGATCTGGTTTTGAAATGATCCGACTGGTTTCAATGCATACCCGGCCGGAAGGGAAAGCTTTCCGCTCTGTTGAGCTTCACGTAAGCTCTGCTCGACGGAGTCGACCGTTTCCAGATCGCCCAATGATCCTGCCGGAGAGAACGAAACGTGCGCTACCAAGCGTGCGTCTTCGCTATTGATCACGCCTGGCCCCCAGGTGGTATTCATCTTGGCCAGATTGGCCAGCGGAATAACTTCGCCTGATTGCGTGACGACAGGTAGTTCGTCCAGCGCATAGAGCTGCTCTCGGAGTTGCCGTTCGTACCGCACGCGAATCGGATAGCGTTCTCTCCCTTCGACCGTCTTGGTGACATTGGCCCCACCCAGGGCCGTTTCGATCACCTGATTCACCATCGCCGTCGACATGCCATAACGGGCCGCCGTGTCCCGATCGACATCGAACTCGACGTAGGGTTTGCCGAGCACGATATCGGGATTGACGGTCGCCGCGTTGATCTGTGGCAGCGTTTTCAGGAAGTCGGCGACCTGAATGGAAGCGTTGGCGAGCCCATCAAGGCTGTCGCCGTAGATCCGAATAGCCATCGAGGCTTTGATGCCGCTTTGCAGCATCACAACACGTCCCTCAATCGGTTGCAGCGGCGACGCTGGCGTGACGCCGGGTAGGGTTGCAACCGCGTTGATTTGTTCCCAAATGTCCTGGGTGGTAATTCCCTCTCGCCACTGATCGACCGGCTTGAGCATCACGTACGTTTCGATCATGGCCGCGGGCGCGGGGTCTAGGGCGGACTCCACTCGGCCAATTTTCCCAAGAACGTTCTGCACCTCGGGAATTTCTTTGATCAACGCGTCTTGGGTCTGAAGCACTTCCATTGCCTGCGAGAAGCTGGCCGCTGGGTAAAGCGTGGGCATGTAGAACCAGCTTCCTTCGTCCAGGGCGATCCAGTCGTCTGACTCAAGGCCAGGCAGCTTGTGCTTCAGATCGACGTATCCCGGTACCCCGTTCAAATTCGTACCCAGGTAGCTGCTCGCTGTTTCCGCGGGACGCAGGATTGTGGGAAGTCCGAGCCAGGCACCAAGTCCCAAAAGAATCATCATCGCCGGCAATGCCAGGAACGCACCTTTTCGCGCCAGGAACAACCGCAGTAACGGTTCATACACCCATAGGATCATCCGGCTGACAGGGTTTTCGTCGACGGGCCGAAGTCGCTCACCCAGCGTCCAGTACCCAACGATACCCAGGAGCAGACCTGCCGATATCACGGATATCCATGTCGGAATGCCGAGCAGGTCCTGAAGCGTGTTGCCGAACATGAACCCAAGCAGCATCCCGGTCAGGCCAAGACCAACGGCGCCGATCCACCGCGTCCGCGTGCTCGCATGACTGGAACGCAGCAGGACTCGGCTTAAGAACGGCACGAGTGTCACGGCGACAATCAACGCGGCCACCAATGCGAATGTCTTCGTCCAGGCCAGGGGCGCGAAGAGCTTGTAGTCGCGTCCCGTGAGCATGAATACCGGTAGGAAGCTCACGACCGTCGTCATCACCGCCGTGACGACAGCCGGGGCCACCTCGCCGGCTGCTTTGTTAATGACACGGAGCCTTTCGGAACTGCCGCCAGGCCGACCATCGCGCTCCCAGTCGGCCAGTTGGTCGTAGATGCTTTCGGAGACGATGATCCCCATGTCGACCATGGTGCCGATCGCAATGGCGATTCCCGCAAGCGACATGATATTCGCATCGACACCAAAAACATGCATGCCGATAAACGCTAACAGTACCGCGACCGGTAGCGATACGGCCACCACGATACTTGCCCGAAAGTGGAGCAGGAAAAGTAGAATCACTGCACCTGTAATGAGAATCTCTTGAAACAGGGCGGAGGTGAGTGTGGTGATGGTCTCGTCAATCAGGCCGGTTCGGTCATAAACAATGTTCACCTTCACGCCGTTGAGGCTAGGCTCGATCTGTTTGATCTTTGCTTTGACCCGGTCGATGACCGCGCGCGGGTTCTCGCCGAATCGCATCACGACGACACCCCCGACCGCTTCGGTGCCGTTAAGGTCGATCGCGCCGCGGCGAAATTCTGGACCTAACTGAACGCGTCCAAGGTCACGCACTCGGAGGGGAATACCATCTTGCGAGCGGACGACGGTCTTCTCGATATCTTCGACGGCTTGACTGGTATCTTGATTGGCGCCAATGAAGCCCTTGCCACGAATAATGAACTCCATTCCGCCTGACTCAACGGTTTTCGCTCCGACATCGATGTTCGATTTACGAACCGCTTCAACCAACTGATCGAGCGGAACGTTGTGAAAGCGGAGCCGGTCCGGGTCGATTTCAATTTGGTACTGACGAACATATCCACCCACGCTGGCAACTTCACTGACTCCAGGCACCGACTGTAACTCGTACTTCACGACGAAGTCTTGCAGGCTGCGCAGCTCGGAAAGATTCATTCCTTCTGGAGGATCGAGCGTGTAGTACAGAACCTGTCCCAGCCCGGTGGCATCTGGGCCAAGCGTTGGGACGACACCTTCCGGCAGCATTGCCCCAGCCGTGCCGAGTTGCTCCAGGACACGTGAACGAGCCCAGTAGAAATCGGTACTGTCTTTGAAGGTGACCTGGACGAAGCTGTAACCGAAAAGGCTTTTGCCGCGAACCGATTCGGCATCGGGAACCGCCAGCAAGGCCACCGACAGGGGATAGGTGATCTGGTCTTCGATGTCTTTAGGGGAACGGCCGGGCCAGGCCGTAAAGACGATGACCTGGTTTTCGCCGATGTTTGGAATGGCGTCGATCGGTACCTGCTGCGCAGAGTACCAGCCGAAGCCGATGGTCACGACCAACAGAATCACCATGATCAAGCGTTCGCGAACGCAAAAGGAGATGATGTGGCTCAGCATCTTATTGCTCCTCTCCGCTGGCGGGCTCGTGCTGATGTGCTTCATGCGGTGGCATGTTCGATACCATCACCGGCGGAATCGTGCGGACGTGCTCGCCGCAACGAAGCATTTCGCTTCCATAGTAAGGATTTAGCAATCGGTCGTTAGCTTGCAGCCAGTCTCCCTCACCTTCTTTGACCATGGGGCAGAAGAACTGGTGAAACTCCTGTTTCGCCTGGGAACCTCGGATGGATGTCGCGAGTTGTAAGACGGCATGGCTGATTGGTTTGAACTGCTTGCGGGCCTCGTCGATCGACTGATGGTGTAGATGCTCGGAATGATCCGCGATCGCTTGCATTCGCTCGCGTGTCTTGTCATCAAGCTGCATGGAAGTGGCTAATTGCTTGGCGGCGTTGTGTAGGGTTAACGCGGCATCTGGGGACGGCTTTTTGTCCGAAGCGAGTTGGTTCTGGATGGTGAAGTAGGCTTGGTAGGCAGCCTCTAGAGTGCCCCCTTCCTCCCCTTCGATGGGCGAAATGTCGATGGAGTCGAATTCCATCGGAGTATTGCGGTTTCCCTTTTTCTCATAGCGAGTCGGGTCGATCAGACTCGGCTTGCCTGCCAATTGCATTTGGGAATCGATCAGGAAGTTGCCGGAGGTGGCGACCTGTTCGCCTGGCTTCACTCCTTTCAGGATGACGGCCTTGTCTTTTAGGATCGGACCGATCTTCACCGTACGAATCTCGAACCGTCCTGGCTCGGTCTCCACGTAGACCACGCTATTGTCGCCTGCCATCAAGAGGGCAGAACGTGGAATGACGATCGATGCCGTCCGCTCGACAGGCTGCTCGGTGTATCCGTAGCGAGATGTTGGAACGAGGTCCATGCCACAGATAGGACAGGAGCCCGGTTGGTCTTGAATGATTTGTGGATGCATAGGACTGATCCACTTGCCGGCGAGTTGTTCGTCGTAGACCTCCCCTTGCGGACCGATGGGGATCTCGATCTTGGCGACAGCATAGTCGCCTGGTCGTAGCTGGCCTTGATCGTTCTTGAATTCAACCCGAACGCCGACCGTGCGGTTCTTCTTGTCGACGCGAGGGTCAACAAACGCAACGCGGCCGGTAAGAGTTTCGCCTGGGCGAGAAGTCAGCTCGGCTTTGACCACTTGTCCAAAACGAACACGTGACGCATCCTCAGGGTAGAGTTCCAGCATGAGCCATACGGTCGACAGATTGGCAATCCGGTAGATGGGTTCGCCGGCAGTAATATACTTTCCTTCTTCAGCGAGTTTTTCGATGACAGTACCACCCATGGGGGCATGAATCGTTAGCCGTGACTCCGCTTTGCTGGAAGTCTCAAGTTGATCGAGCTGCGCGGCCGTCATTCCTAGTTCCACAAGTTTCTGACGTGAATTCTCCAATAGCTTCTGCTGAGCTTCACGTATCGAAGCGAGTGAGGTGTTCTCCATGCGATTAACGCTATTTCGTACTTCCAGGAACTCGGCCTGGGCTGCATAGAGTTGAGGACTATAAACAACGGCCAAGTGATCCCCTTTCGCGACGACGACCCCCGTGTAATCTGCGAAGAGTCGCTCGACGCGTCCGTCGATATACGCGGCAAGTGTGGCTTGTCGACTCTCGTCGATTTCGATCGATCCAATCGTTTCCAGCGTGACTGAGACGGGCTCGGAGGTCACTGGGGCCGTCTTGATTTGAGCGAGGCGTCGCTGAGCAGGTTCGATGGTGATGGCGAACTGATCGAGATCGGCACTACCTGACGATGCTGGCACCAAGGCCATCCCACAAATAGGACAGCGCCCCGGACCGGGCTGACGAATCTGAGGATGCATCGGGCACGTGTAGATCTGCTGACTATCACCGCTCGCTCCAGCGGATGGGGAGGCGTCGCCGGCACCAATCCAACCGATGCGTTGGGCAAGCCCCAAGAGGACAATAAGCAAGACCCCAGCGATGAGGAACGTTCCGATCGGGGCCAAACGCGACATCCACCAGCGGATCGAGTGGGATCGAGGTTGTGGGGGACCAGGTGAGTTCGCCATGACCAAATCCAATCGGCAAGGGTGAAGCAAGGGAGAGCGGCTGGACCGGAACGAGTCGCCAGCATTGGACCGCGCCAGGAACTGCTCCGGCCAGCCGCTCGTATTCACGTAGTTACGCTTGGGTTAAACAACGTTACGAATGCTGGTGATCATCGTCATGGTCACCATGGTCGTGGGCACCAGGATTGGGATGCTCATCTGCTTCGGCTAGCTTGGTTGCCTTGTCTTCTTCCGAAAGAGCTTCCCACTTGGGCTTGCAGCCGGGGCAGCAAAATCCAACGGTCTCACCGTTCCACTCGGCACGCCCGCCGTCGGCAGCGACTTCGCCACCCATGATGGGGCAGTACTGGTTCACGGTCTGGGCCGTGTCAGGGGCATCTCCGGAGGATTGATTGCAGCCCAAGAACAAAACGGTCGCGCAAAGCGACAACAATAGATAGCGCATGGTTATTTCCTACGTTGGTGAATCGTGTTTGAGATCGCCTGGTTAGGGCGAAGTGGTAGACGTTTCGGAGGATCTCTCCGAGCAAAGAATCGACGCGTTGGTCGTTACGTCAGCCAAACACAGAGAACCGTCTGTTTCTCAGCCGCTAAGGCCAATGCAGGACGGTCGGTCGTAGGAACAAGGGACGCTCGGCAGCAGACGACTTCGTACTCGCAAGTCACGGTCGCCAAGTATAGGTCAGCCAGATCATGACACTCCAATGTCGAAGACACCGGCAGAGGCTGTTCTTGGACAGGACTCGAAAGATGGCAGCTACATCCTGTTGAGGAGTGAACCCCGTCATCACTTGACCGATCAGAAGCCGGAGTCGAGGAAGAGCCGGATCGGCAATGGGGGCAACTCGACGGTGCTCCCTCTTTCGTCCGCGGACCATGGCAGCAGCACTGTGTCAGACAGGTCGATGCCGATGTCATCGAACAGCGACACTTAGCAGCGTGAGCGATACAGACCGACTGCGTCAGCATCATCAATGCTGCGAAAAAGACGGTCAAATTGCTCACAAATGAAATCACTTCGGTTTCCTCTTGCCCAGTGGGGATATTCAAAGTCTAGGCTGCACTTCAACTTGCGTCAACATCTAAGCCCCGCTGGGAATCGCGATCGACACGGCCTGCAAGGTTTGGCTTGACTCCGTACCATAGTACAGGGTCGATAATTCGTGTAAGGAGATTTTGCTATGCCTCGATTTACGATCGGAAGACTTGCCAAGGCGGCAGGCGTCGGTGTCGAAACGATTCGCTTTTATGAAAAGCGGGGTCTTATTGCTCGGCCCAAAGCAATAGGCACCTATCGCGAGTATTCACCAGAGACGGTCGACCGGATCCATTTCATCAAACGTGCTCAGGAATTGGGTTTCACGTTGGCTGAGATCCTGGAGTTGTTGAGCTTTGCCGATACACCCTACGCTGATCGGAAAGCGGCGAAACAGTTCGCCAGTCAGAAAGTAGAGGAGATTCGCGAGAAGATCGCTGACCTACAAAGAATACAAGAGTCGCTTAGTTACTTGGTCGAGCAGTGCTCTGGGCATGGTCCGATGGAAGGTTGTCCCATTATCGAGGCATTGGCAAATCGCAAACATCACCCACAGTCTTTGGAGTCGTAACCGATGGAAGTTGTTTATCAAAGCAATCTGCGATGCGGCAATTGCCTCAGCAAGCTGAAGCCGTATCTCGACGCAGAACCAACTATTAAACAGTGGTCATCCGATCTCGCAGATCCACGAAAGCTTGTCCGAGTTCAATTGAGTAGTATTGCGGAAAAGACTCGAGTACTCGATCTGTTTCATCAGGCAGGTTTCTCCGCACAGGAGCTTGTCACCGTGAAACCAGATGAAAAGGAAACGTCGAAATTCAAGCTGTCCTCTTATCGACCACTACTATTGGTGGTGGCGTACATCCTAGGAGTAACCCTATTCACTGAGTTCGCGATTGGGCAGTTCGAGTGGACTCGCGCCATGAACCACTTTATGGGATTCTTCTTTCTCGGGTTTGCCTTTTTCAAACTATTGAACGTGACTGCTTTTGCGGAAGCGTTTCAAACCTACGATGTCGTGGCCAAGCGATGGCACGGCTATGCGTTGGCCTACCCATTTGTGGAATTGGGGCTGGGGATCTTGTATCTGTCTCAATCGTTTCCGCTATTGGCCAATGGGGTGACGATCGCCGTGATGGGCATCGGTCTGGTCGGAGTGATCGCCGCGGTTCGTAATCGAAAGCCCATTCAGTGTGCTTGCCTAGGGACGGTTTTCAACTTGCCGATGTCTGTTGTGACAATTGTCGAGAATTCCGTCATGATTGCCATGGCGGGCGGGATGCTGTTGATGTGATCCGTAGACTGTCGTTCGTTGCCTCACAGTAGTGTGAGGCAACGAATCGGCACGCTAATCTTCTATCTCTGCTGTGATCGAAGGGACGCTAGGTAAAGTTCATCGAGCTTCTTGAGGTAAGCTTTTGGATCTTTGGCGATCTTCTCAGTGCACGGAGGGCAACAAACGTAGAAGATCTGACCTTCGACGATTGTCCACTTTGCCTTGGGCGACAGCTTGTTTTCCATCACGGGGCAAATGCCTTGGGCTTTGGCGAAGTTGTTATGAATCGTTGCCCAGTGTTCCGGTTTAACTTGCTGCTGCAAACAACCTTTGCAGCAAACATAGACAAGCTCTTCACCGACTTTCACCTTGATCGGTGTTCCCATCGAACCTAGCTTCTGGCCAGAGATGGGGCAGATGTCCTGCACAGCGATGTGAATCTTGTCATGTTCCGACAACTCTTGTGCCTGTGCGGAAACGGCTGACGAGGTAACCAGCAACGCGGCGATCATAATGAACGTTTTCATCAAATCTTTTCCTTTCTAACTAGCAAACAAATCACTACGGCCACAATCCGTTAGGCGGCCGTCGCGTGAGAAGCCATCTCTTCGGACTCCTCTTCATCCAATGACATTTCAAGCAGCGAGTCGCTGAGGCCCGCTTTCAACTTGAGTTCCAGATACCAGCAATAAATTGTGGGAACTACGAACGTTGTGAATGGTTCGATCAGCATGCCACCGAAGACCGGCAATGCCATTGCTTTGGCGACGTCCGCTCCGCGACCTGTCGAAAGCAGAATAGGAATCAACGCGGCAATCGTTGTGACCGTGGTCATCACACAGGGGCGTATTCGTTTGAGCCCAGCTTGGTAAATCTCCTCCCGTAGGTCCTCGACATTCGTGATGGTCCGACGCTTCAGGCGGTCGTGGATGTAACTGGCCATCACGATACCGTCGTCAGCGGCCAAACCTGCCAGGGCAATGAATCCAACCCACACGGCAGTGTTCAGTTCGATATTCATGACCGCGAGGGCGATCATGCCTCCGGCGCAGGCGACGGGGATACCGGAGAATACCACCAGGGAGATCGGTAGATTGCGAAAGTGCAGGTAATGCAGCAATAAGTTAATTAGGAAGACAGCCGGAATGATCCACATCAGGCGATAGTTCGCCTCGATCTGGTTCTGGAATGAGCCCACTGCCTGTAGTTCAAAGTTGCCATCAGGAAACACCAGCGTTCCCGACTCACGGGCAACGCGTAGTGAATCCATGACCGAATCGACCGTTTCCAAATCGCCTGCGACGCCAGAAGGAGTGAACATGACGTGAGCAACCAGACGCGAATCCTCGCTATTGATCATGCCAGGTCCCCATGTAGTGGAAACCTTGGCCAGTCTTTCCAGCGGGACTACATCGTGGGATTGGGTTACGATGGGAGTCCTAGGGAGCTCTCCCATGTTCTCGCGGACTTCTCGATTGAAGCGGACTTGAATCGGGTATCGCTCCCGTCCTTCGACCGTCGTCGTAACGTCGAGACCACCTAGGCCGGCCGCGACGATCTGATTGACCATCATAGTAGTCATCCCGTAGCGGGCAGCTTCTTCACGATCGACCTCAAACTCGTAGTAAGGTTTTCCCATGACGATGTCTGGATTGACGGTACCTGCGTTCACGAGGCGATGTTTTTTCAACTCTTCGGCAACGGCCACTGATGCTTCCGACAGCCCTTCTAGGGAGTCTCCGTAGACACGAACTGCCATTGATGCCTTGATACCGGACTGCAACATGACGATACGGCCTTCGATCGGCTGCAGTGGTGAGGCAGGCGTAACGCCTGGAAGGGTAGCGGCCTCATTAATTTGATCCCAGATGTCGCGCTCCGTAATGCCTTTACGCCATTGATCATGTGGTTTCAGCATGACGTAGGTTTCAATCATCGCGGCAGGGGCTGGATCGAGTGCCGATTCAACGCGACCAATCTTTCCCATCACGTGGGCAACTTCTGGAATCTCTTTGATCAGGACATCTTGCGATTGCAGAATCTCCATGACCTGATTAAATCCGGCAGCAGGATATAAGCTGGGCATGTAGAACCAACTTCCCTCGTCCAAGGCAATCCAGTCATCGGACTTGAGGCCTTGGAAGGTATGCTTCGCATCGACGTATCCGGGAACCTCATTGAGATCCGCTCCGACGAGTGATACTAATTTCTCAAAGGGGCGAAGTACGGTCGGCAGGCCAATCCAGGCACCAAGTCCCAGGATGAAAATCACCAGCGGAAAAAGCAGCATGATTCCCTTATGATGAAGGGCCATACGCAAACGTCCGGCGTACAGAAATCGCACAAATTGGCTGGCAGGGTTGTCTTCCATGGGCCGAAGTTGTTCACGGCTCATCCACCAGCCAATCGCTGCGCCAACCAGGCCAAGGCCGACCGTGGCGAGAGTACTCGGTACACCAAGGAGTTCAGCCAAGTGCTCACCCCATAGAAGTTGACCGAGAAGCATGCTGATACCGGCCAATCCTATCGCAGCTGTCATAGACCGCCAGGTGAGCCTTGGAGCATTGTGCAAAAAGATTCGGGCAAGTACCGGAACGACCGTCACGGCGACAATCAAGCTGGCCGCCAAAGCAAACGTTTTCGTCCAGGCCAGTGGAGCGAACAGCTTGTAGTCTCTGCCAGTTAGAAAGAAGACGGGCAGAAAGCTCACGATCGTCGTACTGACGGCCGTGAGAACTGCTGGTATGACTTCGCTTGCCGACTGTTGGATGACACGTAGTCGCTGAGGAGGTCCGCCTGGTGCTCCCTTCGCTTCCCATTCGGCAAGGGCATCGTAGATGTTTTCCAAGACGATAATCCCCATGTCGACCATCGTGCCGATCGCAATCGCAATTCCCGCAAGCGACATGATATTCGCATCGACATGAAACCACTTCATAGCCGCGAAGGACATGAGTACCGCCATCGGCAAGGTAATCGCAATGATCAGACTCGACCGAACGTTGAGCAGGAAAAGAACCACCACGGCAATCGTGATGAGAATTTCGTGACTCAATGCGTCGGTGAGCGTAGCAACTGTTTCATTAATCAGTTGCGTACGATCGTAGATGCCGAGGATTTTGATTCCGCCCAGTTCGCTTTCCAGGGAAGCGATCTTCGATTTGATGCGCTGAATCACTTCGCGAGGATTCTCGCCGTAACGCATGACGACGACGCCGCCCACGGTCTCACGACCATTCAAGTCGATAGCACCTCGCCGAAAGGAAGGGCCTACTTGGACTTGAGCGAGATCACGAACGCGGACCGGTATCCCGTCGCGAGTCTGAACAACGGTATTCTCGATTTGCTCAATCGTTTCCGGCTCAGTCTTGCCGGCACCGATGAATCCTCGCCCGCGGACAATGAACTCCATCCCGGACGTCTCGACCGTCTTCGCACCGACATCAATATTCGAAGCCTTCACGGCGTCGATGACGAGGTTCAAGGGAATGTCGTGGAAACGCAGTTGGTCGGGATTAACTTCGACCTGGTACTGCTTGAGGTAGCCACCGATCGAGGCAACTTCCGCGACACCATCGACCGACTGCAACGCATACTTCAGGAAGAAATCTTGCTTGGAACGTAGCTCGGCCAGGTCCATTTTAGGCGGACCTTCCAGCACGTAGTAGTAGATTTGCCCTAATGCGGTCGCGTCCGGGCCGAGGCTGGGAGTCACTCCTTCGGGTAACTGATTGCCAATGGCGGTAAGCTGTTCGGCGACACGAGATCGAGCCCAGTAAAAATCGACGCTATCGTCGAAGGTTACTTGGACAAAGCTAAAGCCAAACATGCTTTTTCCGCGGACACTTTTCGATCCTGGCACGGCTTGAAGCCCGATCGATAGCGGATAGGTAATTTGGTCTTCGATGTCCTTGGGGGACCGGCCTGGCCATTCGGTTAGAACAATGACCTGGTTCTCGCCAACATTGGGAATCGCATCCAAGGGGACCTTGTAGGTGCAGTACCAACCGAAGGCGGCCAGGGACACCGCGGTCAGCAAAACGAGTAGTCGTTCTTTCAGGCAGAATTGAAGGAAACGTTGGATCATCGGACGACCTCCACGGGCTGGATCACAGGGGTCGCAATCGATGGAGTTGTTGGCCCATCACTTTCAACAGGAACGGCTACCGTCTTAGGTGGTAGTTCAGGAACAAGTGGAATCTCTTGAATGGGGCCGATCGGGGGCAAGTCAGGTGTGTTCTCTGGTTGAGGCCCACTATCTTTATTGTCGAGGACTGCAAGATACTTCTCAGGCTCTTTCATCAGTGAACCGCGACATCCCTCGCAGCATAGGAACACCGTGCGGCCGTTTACTTCTGCCTTAGGGGGAGTGCCCATCGAGCCCAAGGCCATCTCGGTAACCGGGCAAATCTGCTGGGCAGTGGCTAACGGTTTGTCTTCAAGAGGCAACTTCTCGAGAGCAGCCAGCATCTCAGGTGACTCTTCATCGACTTTGGGAGCGACATACTTATCCGGGTTGATCAGGGAAGGGTTCCCTGCAAGCTGCATCTGAGAATCGATCAAGAAGTTGCCTTTGATGGCTACCTTCTCGCCAGGGTTGATCCCGTCATGGATCGCAATTTGGCCTCCACTTTGATGACCTAAGACGACTCGCCGAATCTCAAATCGCCCTGGCTCTGTTTCCACATAGGCGACGCTATTCTTGCCAGCCATCAAGACCGCACTTCGAGGCACGGATACGGATTGGGTTTGCTCTTGCGGCTGGTCAGCAAATCCAAATTGGGTTGCATGGACGAGGTCGAGATTGCTGATGGGGCACTTGCCAGGCTGGTCGAAGATTTGATTCGGAAACCGTGGGCTTATCCACTTGTTGGCTAACTGCTGATCGTATCTGCGCAACTGTGGACCGGCTGCTGCGGGAATGCGAAGAAAAGCTGTCGCGAAATCGCCAACTTTGAGAAGACCTTCTACATTCGGCAGAGCGACACGAACGCCGATGGTCCGCGTGCGTTCGTCGACGTTCGGATCAATAAATGCAACTCTGCCCGTGAACTTCTTTCCTGGATGTGATTGAACCTCGGCTTCGACCTTCTCACCGTATCCGATGCAGGCAGCGTCTTCGGGAAAGAGTTCGAGCATAAGCCATACCGTGGAAAGGTCCGCCAGTTGGTAGATCGGATCGCTGGTCTTCACATACTGACCTTCGACCGCCATTTTTTGGATCACGGTCCCACTCATGGGTGAATTGAGATGAAGGCGACTATCCGCTTTGCCTTGGGATTCCAGTTCAATGATCTGTGCCTCAGTCATCCCTCGTTCCAACAACTGCTGCCTTGCGTTCTGGAGCAGGTTGCGGTTCGCCTGAGCGACACTTGGGAGCACGCCAGGAGATGCATGATCGACGGACTTTTGGGCCAAAAGGTACTCAACCTGTGCCGAGTAAAGATCTGGGGAATACAACATTGCCAGAGGCTCGCCTTTCTTCACGAAAACCCCGGTAAAGTCTGCATAGAGGTGGTCGAGTCTTCCCCCAACATATGCCGTAATGGTCTTGAGTGAAGCTTCGTCGTACTGCAGCTTGCCGACAGCACGTACCTTCCTCACCATGGGCTCTAAAGTGGCTTCCGCTGTCTGGATGTTGGCGATTCTACGAGCTGCCGAACCAATCTGAATCGACTGAGAATCGCCGTTAGAACCACCTGAGGACGCGACTACGAGTTCCATCGCACAAACCGGGCAACGACCAGGTTGAGATGATGGGGGCGTGCACATCATCGGGCAAATATATTCAGCGTTTGACGCTGCTACCGCAGAGCCAGGACCTCCATGTCCACCTCCGCTAGACAGCAGTCCTAGTTTTTGCATGGCACCTAGACCCGCGAATAGCAATGTGCCGCATACAAGAAACACCAGCGGCTTAAGGACAAACCCTAGCCACCACCAACGTTCCGGCACCGCTTGAGCTTGCGTGGGCCTGGTGTCCGAATGATCGACCTGCTCGGGGGTATCGCTCATCAGAATGGACCTGTAAATGAAGGACATACGCACCAATAGCGCAGCACGCCATATGTGCCAACACGCTATGGAAGCAATGAAACATGTTTTAGAGCGAGAATGCAGCCTGCTTTGAAATGTCAAAGAATGACGTTTAACGCAAACTCACCCTGAACGTTGAAAGAAACATATGCTTTGCTTGGTAAAGAAGCTTCGCCAGATGCTTTTCAGAGTGTAAAGCGACAGAGAGTCGAGCAGCGATCGACAGAAACAGCTTGAATTGCAGCCAGTTGAAGCCGCAGTCCCTGAAGGGGAAATTTGATTTGGGTAACAGTGTCAATTGGGTTAACGGTGAAGGCCCAGCTTACGATGTCTGCCCGTGCGTCAGAGTCACGTGTTGGTATAGCCGGACTTTCCACCGGAGTCGCATGACCGCAGGGGCAAGCGATTCCACACGAGCACTCTACCGCGTTTGTATTGCTCGCATGACAACAGTTTCCATGCGTCTTAGAAGCGGAACCTTGGCAACAGCAGGTCTTTCCTTGCCGTTGTTCCAGGCAGCACTGACATCCATTGGATTCGCCACATCCCAAAGTCGTTGCTGCCATGCACGCCTGACCGCCAGCAAAGATACTTTGCAGTGGAAGAATAAGGATCAAAGTCCAGATCCCAACTCGGCCAGCAATGTCAGCGGCAAAAGGCACTTTGGAATTCACCATTCGTTCAGGTTGGTGTTACGAGGCTTCGACATCTCGTACCCAATATCTTGAAAGCCGGCAAAGTCTTCTTAACCGGAATACTTTCGCATCATCCCGATCGACGATGGGGACGTCAAGACTGAATCCTCGCCCAAGTTTGGCAAATATCGCGTAACCTGTTGGATCGTTGGAATTTGTTATGAGGATTGTAGCTGCGTTGACGATAAGAACATTGGACCGTGCCAATTAAACATCAACCCTCCCGGTTTCACTTCAACCGGCAATTGTTCTCTGTTCTTGAGTAATACGTATGTTGGCACAGCGTTTGGCACTTTGTGGTCTCCCTGCAACTGCACTCTTCTTTGTGGGGTGTGTCTCCCCCGACGCTCCTCTGGCTGCTCCACCATTTCAAGAAGCCGTCTCACAGGTAACGCCTCAGGACCCTTATGAGTTGGTTGCCACGACGATTCAACCAGTAGACTTCCAGGAAGAGCTGAGTGATCTGCCATCGATTCCTGGTACGCCCTCCACAAGCTTGACGCTCTTGCAACTGGAACAGACTGCCTTACAGCAGAATCCGCGTCTACTCAAGCTTTCGCAGGATTACCAAGCTGCACTCGCCAAGTCTCAGTACGCCGATAAGTTGCCTGATCCGCGGTTTGGTGCGAATGTTTTCGGCAATGCTATCGAGACCGCTGCCGGATCACAACGAGCCAACATGACCTTCAGCCAGGCAATCCCATGGCTGAGTCGTTTGAATGCGGACCAGCAGCGAGTCATCTTCGAGGCGTATGCCATTCACTCGGAGCTTGAAGCCGAACGACTGCGAGTTGTGGCCCAGATTAGAACCGGGTGGTACCGCTTATACGTAGTCGATCGACAGATTGAGATCGCCAAGGCGAATCAGGAACTACTCGAGTCGCTGATTCAACTTGCGAACGCACGGATCGCAACCGGGGCCGCTTCTCAAGGGGATGTCTTGCTAGGTACCGTCGAGTTATCGCAGCTTGAAGAGCGATTGTTGATGTATCGTCGTCAGCGTCAGGGCATCGAGGTCGAGATAAACCGCTTGGTTGCACGACGACCCGATGAACCGATTTCCGGACAGCATCAGTTGGATGTCTCGTTGCCTCGGCAGAGCATCCAAGAGATCTCCCTGCTGGCCCAGGGAAATCAGCCTGAATTGGAAGCGGCAAGACTCCGCACTCAGGCAACTCGCTGGGGCATTGAAGTAGCCCGATTAATGCGACGGCCAGAGTTTATGATCTCAGCCAGCTATTTTCCCACCGACGATAACCGACCACCGAGCACGATCGTCGATGTTGGACAAGATCCGTGGGCGCTAGGGGCGCAAATGAGCATTCCGATCTGGCACCAGAAGTACGATGCCATGGAGAACGAAGCGAAGTGGAAGCATCAAGCAGCCCATGCATCCGTGGAAGAGCTTTCCGATCGCTACGATGCGCTAGTCGTCGATCTTTACGCCGAAGCGAACCGAGCCCAAGAAACTGCGAACCTGTATCAGACAACGATCTTACCGCAAGCACGCCAAACGTTGGCTGCCGATCAGGAAGCATACTCCAATGGAAGCGTCGATTTCGATCGCGTTATCCGCGACTATCGCAATCTGTTAACTCTTGAGCTAGGGCTTCACCAGGCCAAAGGCGACCTGGCAATCGCGATCGCTAAGTTGCAGCAGGTCGCAGGTAACGATCTCACTCCGTAATCTTTAGTGCGAAGTGATCTGGCTTGACCACGATGGGACTTAGCTTAATGCCCCATCTTCATCATGGGTGCTTTTTGATAAGTCCCCGGGGTACCGAATCGTTGGACGATCTCTTCAAAGATTGCCCCCTTGGGTACGTCATCGGTTTCCATGACCTGTTGGTAAAGATCGTCCGGTAGGACACGCAGCAAGGTCATGAGGCCGTGAACCGACTTGGGCCAAGTGGCACGCATGCCTTGGACTTCGCGACGTGACCAGATGGCCTTCATGAACTTCTCGGACATCTGCATTCCCTGCATCCCTTGCGGGTAGCCTGGGGTGGCGAAGCCCTCGGAATGCTTCATGTCGACCGGAGGGCGTTGGTCCAGATTTGTCATGTAGGCATCCACGTTTGCGCCTTCACGAATCCGCGGCCCGACTTGTTCGACCATGTGATTCATCATGTGATGGACCATATGACAGTGGAACATCCAGTCGCCGGGATTGTTGGCAATGAACTCAAATTCGGCGGCTTGTGCGACTCCGACGAGTTCCGTGTTGCGAGGAATCCAAGCCGATTTAGGCGTTCGTGCCCCTTCTCGGCCGGTCAGCCAAAACGTATGTCCGTGCAAGTGGATCGGGTGATGCTGCATCGGTGAAAAGTCAAGCAGACGGATACGTACCCGCTCGCCATGCTTGACGACCAGCGGCGTCGTGAAGGGACCACTACGACCGTTGATCGTGTGCCAACTCCAGTCCATTGCCCACGAGTTGCTGATGGTCTGATTGGCCTTGATGTGGAAGTTCTGGAAGATCAAACCAAAGTCACGATCGACCGGAGGATCGAACACCTTTTTGGGATGAACGATGAACCAGCCCACCATGCCGAATGCTTCCTGCATAGCGACATGGGAGTGGTAGAAGAATGTCCCTGCCTCGTGAATATCGAACTCGTAGACATAGCTCTTGCCAGGCATGATGGGGTTCTGTGTCAACGTCATCGAGCCATCTTGCTGGACGGGCAGTTCAAAGCCGTGCCAGTGTACCGTTGTTGGCTCAGGCAGTTCGTTATGGACGATGATCCGAACGCGGTCTCCCTGGGTTACCTCGATCGTCGGGCCAGGCATCGAACCGTTGTAGCCCCACACATCCATTTCATAGCCCGGCAGGAACTCACGGCGAACATTTTGGGCGACCAACTCGAACTGCTTGGCTCCATCTTTCATGACGTAGGGAAGCTTTTCCAGGTCCGGGGCGACAAACGGAGCCGGTCCTTCCTCAGTTGACCGGAACCCAGGAACCAGCTTGCCGAGATAATAGTCGCTGTCAGGATCATTGCCGCGGCTTGGCTTGAAGCGTGAGAAGCCATCGTACTGATCACGGACGGTTCCTTCCTTTGTGTTACTAGCTGCAGGAGGCGTCGCGATGGGACCGGCTTGAGGTACGGCTGCCTCTTCAGGATCCACCTGTTCCTGCGCGGAAAGTGTCTTCCCGGCGGCCAACGAGGCGGCAGCCAGCATGCCAGACTTGATGAAGTGTCGACGGGGTGAGGTCTCGCGTTCCATGATCGAACGATTCCTGAAAGATGTGGGTTAGCGAGGATTCGGGGTCGCATCCAAGTGGCCAGGCGGTATTGCCCCGGGGGCGGGATTCAAGCCGCCGTGCAGGAGGAAACCGTTGATCAAAACTTCACTGGTACGACGGGCGAGTAGCTGGTCGGTATACTCGATTCGGCGAAGTGTGTAGTCTCGATAGGAATGCAGCACATGGGGCCAGGCGAGGCGATCTTCTTTGTAGCTTTGCAACGATGTAGCATACGCTTGCTTGAGCTGAGGTAAAATCATTTCCTCGTAGGTCAGCACATGCTGGGCGGCACTCAGGTACGTCTCGTACTGCATGGCCAGACGCATCTTGAGGTCCATTTCCGTCCGGCGTATTTCCTTCTGCTGCCGAATGTAATCGGCTTGAGCCTGACGATACGTTCCCTGATTACGATCATAGATGGGAAGTTCCATCCGAACGCTCAAAGCTCCGGTCGTGTCATTCGCCTCGAAGTTGCGTCCGACGCCACCCCCAACAATCACATCGGGTACCCATTCCACGCTCTCGCGATTGATCGTGATCTGGTCTTCCCGAAGTTTGGAATGCGCGGCGAGAATCTCAGGGCTTTGGCTCAGCACTCGCTGCGCGACGGTATCGTAGTCGATGAGATCGCTCGCAGCATGCAAATCGCCTGACAGGGGCAAGAAGGCGAGTTCCATACCCACGAGCGAACTTAGCTGGAGGAACTCTCGACGAATGCGGTTTTCGGCCTGAAGGACGGATAGCTGCTGTCGCCGCAATTCCGAATTGGCTCGATGAAGATCGACTTGATTGGCCTGCCCGGCATTGAACATTTCCCGCGTAGTCGCCAAATCGTCTTCGGCCGTCTTTAGCAGTTCTTTTTGGAGGTCGAGAATCTGCTGAGCCGCGAGCGTTTGATAGTAGTGAATGCGAACGTCGTTGCAAACGCGAAACTGCTGGGCGACCGCCAGGTGCTCGGCAACCTTAGCCCGCTGAAGGTACTTGTCACGGCTTAACTGAAGTTTGCCGGCTGTCACGAATCGTTGTTCAAGTTCAGCACCCTGCCATTCGCCGGCGGTGCCTTCGACACCGATGTTCTCGGCGATGTAAGCGATCATGGGATTGGGGTAGAGGCCAGCTTGTTGCGCTTTGGCCAATTGTCCTGTGATCTGATACTGGGCCTGCAATATTGTCGGATTGCTACGAGCCGCGAGTTCCAGCATTCCATTGAGCGTATGAACCTCTGCGGCGTTGCTTTGGCCGATGGCCAAGCCATCCCAACGTGTGCCTGGGGCCGCGGTGTCGAGCCCGATATCGTTGGGTTCGGTCAATAGTTGCTCGATCTTCTGTTTGGCTGTCGGGGCAAGTTCCTGTCCCGATGCTGAGGATGCCAGCAGGCAGATCGCCGTAGCCACTTGAGCGAGCGTTTTTAGAAATAAGTTACCATCCATGATCGATCCGCCTGGTGGCAAATTGAAAATCTAACATAGCGAGTAATGATAGGTTCGACACGCGATGACGAAGATCGACAGTATCATCAAGAAAATGCCTCAATTGGCAGCAAGCGGTTGGCAAAGTTTAACGGGCACTGTGCGTATAGGGAGCGGCAGAACTGCAACGTTTTTCGGATTCTGGTAAGCTGCTACCACAAACTTGGCATATACTTATGTCCGTGAGAAAGCAGCCAAAGAGCGTAAGTCCCTGCTTCTCAAGAACCAAGTTTCTATGCTGCCTGCCGAAATAGGCAGTTTTCCTGACGGCTTGCTAGCTGCCAGCTTTTGGCCCAAACGCGAACCAGATTCCGATCGCAGCCGATGCCAGGACGACTCCCAGGACGAATGCTCCCCAGAAGCCAAGGCCAAGTCTTTCTGAGAACGCCAGTGGCACGAAGAACGGTAAACCTAGTGGGACGAGGATCAGTGTTTCGCGGGCCAGTTTCGAGATCGTGGATAATTCGTGATCTTTCCACCAGACCGACACGAAGGCCACAATGCTGACGATTGGAAGTGTCAGCAGGAGTGCTCCGAGTCGGGGGAAGCGGTCGGCGATTTGTGAGACGACTGCGACGACTAAGCCAGCGATGATGGCGCGTAAGATCATGGGCAAGGCTTTTCTTATAAGCAAAAAGAAAGGCCCACAGCGGTGAGGGCTGTGGACCTGTTTTCCTTTGTCAGATTTACTCAACCGCAATCGGAACGTCATACGTTACCGAGTCGCCTTCGGCCGGAACGATGCGGAAGCGGATGGCGACTTCCTTAGGGATGCGAATTACTTCAAGGCGAAGCCTGTTCCATTCCGCCGTTATGATTGCGAGACTAAGTCAGAACACTTCCATGAAAAGGGCTTCTAAGGACTATGAGATGCCGAAGTAGCAGGACCAACTATTGGACGCAGTTTTGGTTCAAGCTGTGACAGTTCGTCAGTGCCGATAACCCGTTCCTTCACTTGGCCGTCTACCAAGATCAGAAACGTCGGATATTGAGAAATGTCGTATTTCTCAGCCAGAAACGTATTTCGCTCGACGTCTACTTCACGAAAGCGGACCTTGTCCTTAAGTTGATTGGCAAGTTCCCTAATGTGAGGTTTCGCTTTTGTACATTCGGGGCACCACCTGGTGCTCATGATGACCACCACTGGATTGGGATGCCCCAAGACATCATGAGCAAACGTTTCGTCAGTAGTTTGGACGAATGTGGGGACCTCGGCCCTTTCATCATCGTTCGTCGATGTTCTGTCTATATCGTGACCACATCCCGCGATGACAACGATAAGTATCATGCTCCAACAGCCAATGCTGCATTGGTAGACGGAGTGATCAAATATCGGAATAGGGAGTTTCATGGAGGATACTCGAAAGCGTCAGTCGACAGCTGGCTGCTCTAGGCGACAGCCAACCGCCGTAGCTGACGAGCGGAAGACAACCTGCAAAGCATTGACCTCCGCATACGACGACATCTTAGTAATCAGAGTCTTACTTAAGATCGTCTGGTGTGGGTGGGTCCTCTCCGTTCTTGGCCTTATAGCGGGCGGCAAACTTGTCGAATAATTCCGGCGAACAGATGAAGCACTGGGACGCAGGGCGATTGTGATCCTCGCACCAATCTCCCTTTTCTTTGAACTCGGAAATTAGCTTCGTATCACACTGGGCACAGATTTCTTCAGGGACACCGTGCTCACCGCACCACCATTCACCATGAACATGGCCGTGCTCGTCACCGTGCTCATGTTCATCGCCGCGTTCATCCCCATGGTCGTCGTGAGCTACTTCCGAGTGCTCGTCGGTATCTCCCATGGCTGATTCACTAGTACCACAACCTGTGAACGCAAGAGTGGCGATCGCAATTAGGCCAACTGCCAAACTCGAAAAACCAAACATCCACTTCATTAGATTCTCCTTTTCAGACCTTGATGACTGAATTCTAGTTAAACCGAGACAGTCTCGGGCACTTGCCCAGAACCAGGCTGTGTCGGTTGTTCAGGTTCAAACTCTCCATGATCCTCGTCCCCATCTCCGTCCGAACTCAATTTCTCGGCAGGAAGATTGAAGACCACATAGAGAACACGCAGGACCAACAGACTCATGATCATGGCGCTACAAACGCCGCCGATCACGACTGTTGCCAAAGGACGCTGGACTTCAGCTCCCATTCCTGTACTGAAAGCCATTGGAACAAAACCTAAACTGGCGACCAGCGTTGTCATCAGGATGGGACGCAAACGAGTCATCGCCGCTTCTTCTACGGCCTCGTCCAAACTTCTTCCACGTCGACGGAGTTGGCGAATGGTCGATACGAGGAGCATATCGTCCAGCACGGCTACGCCTGAAAGGGCGATGAAGCCGACTGCCGCCGAGATGGAAAATGGCATATCACGAATCCACAAGGCGATTACGCCGCCGACCCAGGCAAACGGAACGCCGGTGAAAACACGCAAGGAATCGATCCAGTTCCGGTAGGTCATGTAGAGCAGTGCAAAAATCATCAGCAGCGCAATAGGCACCACGATCATAAGACGCTTTTGAGCACGCTGAAGATTCTCGAATTGCCCGCCCCACTCGACACGATAGCGGCCAGGTGGCAGTGCAACTTGCTCGGCAACGGCCTGCCGTGCTTCGGCAACAAAACTACCCATATCACGACCCCGGACGTTGGACTCAATGGTGATCCTCCGCTGATACCACTCCCGCTTGATCGTATTTGGCTCTTCGACCCTCTCTACGGATGCCAGCCGCGAGAGCGGAATACGCTGCCCGGTGGAAGTGGCAACCAGAATATCCGAGATTGCCGTAGGATCAGCTCGTGCTTTTTCCGGGAGACGAATGATTAACGGAAATCGCAATTGTCCCTCATAAACTTCTCCCACGTGGTGACTTCCTAGCGAGCGAACCAGGTTCATGACATGACTGGCCGGAACACCATATCTGGCGATTTGATCCTGCTTGATCTTGATTTCCAGGACCGGTTGCCCGGTTACCTGTTCCACTTTGACATCTGAGGCACCATCGATTGTCTTCAAAACCTGCTCGATTTCAGCGGCTTTGCTGACCATCAGATCGAGGTCGTCGCCGTAAAGGATGGCGGCAACATCGGCTCGAACGCCTGAGATCATCTCGTTCATCCGCATTTCAATTGGCTGCGACATGGCCAGACGCGGACCTGGTAGGTCCCGCAGTTCTTCCTGAACGAGAATCGTTAGTTCTTCCTGCGTCTCGGCCCGATTCCACTCCTTGCGGGGGTGTAACGTGATGAAAAGGTCAGTCAGCTCCGTTCCCATAGGGTCGGTCGCGACCTCAGCCGTACCGACACGACTCCAGACGTGAGCGATCTCATCGGGAAACTTTTCCAGCAGGAGTTTTTCCATTTGCGTGTTGTAACGGATTGATTCTTCCAGGTCGGTTCCGGCGAGTCGGACGACGTTGAGCGTAATGGCCCCTTCCGACAGTCGCGGCACAAACTCCGAACCTAAGTTGGGGGCAATCAGCCCGAACACCGCCACAAAAATGCAAACGGCCGATCCAATCACGACAAACTTGTTGTGCATCGTGAATCGCAGGACAGGTGCGTAAAGCCGTTTAAGCCACCGTATGAGAAGCGGTTCTTTCTCTTTGATGTTGAGAGGAAGTAAAAAGCTCGCCAGTACTGGCATTAGTGTCAGTGACAAAATCATCGAGCCGGCTAAGGCCATAATGACGGTCATCGCCATTGGGCGGAAAAGCTTCCCTTCGACGCCTTCGAGCGTCAGGATCGGAAGGTAGACAATCATGATGATCAGTTCGCCAAACATGGTTGGCTTACGAACTTCGATCGCTGCATCGCGGATAATCTCCAGGCGGCTTCGCCCCTGATTGTCGTGGGATAAGTGCCGGACGCAGTTTTCAATCATCACGACCGAACTATCGACCACCAGGCCGAAGTCGATAGCGCCGAGGCTGAGCAGACTGGCGGCAATTCCGACCTGAAGCATTCCTGAGAACGCGAAGAGCATCGAAAGGGGGATCGCTAACGCAACGATGAACCCTGCCCGCAGATTGCCCAGGAATATGAACAACACAGCGACCACCAGCAGACCACCCTCGAATAGGTTCTTCTGGACAGTGTGAATGACGTGGTCGACTAGTTCTGTCCGATCGTAGACCGTTTTGATAGTCACCCCGGCTGGGAGTGTGCTGCGAACCTGTTCGAGCTTACTTTTCAAAGCCCAGGTGACCTGATGGCTGTTCTCGCCCATGAGCATGAAGCCCAAGCCAAGCACGGCCTCCCCTTGGCCATCGGCGGTGACGGTACCGCGACGAATCTCGTTGCCGATTTTTACTTCCGCAACGTCATTGACCTGAATGGGGACACCATCTTTTGCCTTGATGACGATGTTTTTGATCTGGTCAATGTTGACCGTCCGGCCGATCCCATGCACCAACAGCATTTCACTGCCATCAGTGATCGTACCACCCCCTACGTTCTCGTTATTGGCACGAATGGCATCCGCGACTTCTTCATAGGTTAGGCCGTGCTTGAGAAGTTGATCGGGATCGAGACGAACTTGATACTGTTTTTCGTAGCCGCCCCAACTGTTTACCTCGGCGACGCCGGGGACGGATCGCAACTGCGGTTTTACGACCCAGTCGTGGAGCGTGCGTAGCTCGGTCAGTCGGTCAACACGTTCCTGGTCACCTACCTTAGAAAAATCGACTCCTTCGTAGGTCAGCACATAGTGAAAGACTTCCCCCAGACCAGTCGAAACAGGACCCATTTGGGGACGGCTAATGCCTACCGGCAGTTCGACCGTACTCAATCGCTCGTTAATCAATTGCCGAGCGAAATAGATGTCGACACCATCTTCAAACGTTACCACTACCTGGGAAAGCCCAAACTTCGAAATCGAACGCATCACCGTTAGGCCTGGCAGACCGCTGATGCTTTGCTCGACTGGAAACGTAATCTGTTTTTCGACTTCTTCCGAAGAAAGCGCAGGAGCCGTTGTATTGATTTGAACCTGGACCGGTGTAGTATCCGGAAAAGCATCAATATCAAGTTGCTGCAGCGCAAAGACACCGCCTACGGCTAACACGAACGTGATGATAATAATCAACGCTCGGTGCCTTAATGAAAAATCAATTAACCCGTTAAGCATCCATTCTCCCCTTTATTCTTCTACACAGCAGCCAGCACCCAAACCGTTTTTCAGCAGTTGGGCTCGTAACACATCGCTGCCGGTCGTTGCGATCACTTCGCCCGGCAAAACTCCAGCGACCACTTCCGTGAAGCCGTTGTGCGATGCTCCCAGGCGTACGGATCGAACATGAAAGACTTTGGGGCTATCGGGGCTATCAAAATAGTGCTTGTCTCGTACGAATACGATTCGGCAGCAGCCTTCCCAGTGAGCTGACTCAGAAGGAATCGCGATCGCGGTAGGTTCCTCACGCAAAATGATCTCGCCGGTGCCATACGTTTTGTCCCGCAGTCGACCATCTGGATTAGGAAGTACGGCTCTGATCTTAACCATGCGAGTCTGAGCGTCGGCCCCCGTACTGATCCAGTCAACACGGCCTAATACTTCGCGGGAACTTCCATCGGCATGAAAGCGAACTGGCTGACCCGTCTTCACGTTTTCCAGATCCTCCAAAGGAATATCCAGCATTAGCCACATTTGGCTCGTATCGGCCACGCGGAAAAGGGCACGGTGCGTATCGACGACTTCTCCTTGAGTTACATTTCGCTCGACAACCACCCCGGAAATCGAGGACCGTACCGGGAAAAGATTGGCGGTCGAAACTTGTACTTTCACACGCGATCGAAGTGACTGCGGAATCCCTAAGAAGCGAAGCTGCTCGAATGCCTCACGTTCGGATAACTGAGCCAAGGATTGAATGTCGACGGAGAGCCCCAGGTTTTCCAACGATTGGACAATACTCAAGACTTCCGCTTCGGCCTTAGCCAAGTCCGCGTCCGCTTCCAGGAGGCGAACACCTGCGACGGCTTCCTTGGCGATATTCAGTCGCTTGACGTTCTGGCGTTGGAGCGATTGTTCTGCCAGTACCCGGATAAGGCTGGTTTTCAGTGCCCCGACTTGGTCCGCCTCGACCAAGGCCAGAACGTCACCTTCTTGTACCACATCGCCGACGTTTTTCTCGACGCGCCAGACACTCCCAGACGTACGCGAAGCGAAGCTGGCGGTACGCGTTGGGTCATAGAGAATCTCTCCACTTCCGGAGACCGATTGTTCAATGGGACGACGTTCCACTAATTCGACGTCAACGCCTGCCTGGGCAGCGGCATCAACCGAAGCGAACTGAATTCGCTTGGCGTAGGTGGTGCAGCCACTGTTATTCACTTTGGAGACCGGCATGGTCATCGCCAATTCGGCTCGGGCACGATCCTCAGTCGAAATGGTTGGAGGATCGCTCAGTTGTGCCAACTCGGGATGATCGAGAACGCAGTTGTGAACGCCATGCTTCGAGCACCAGCCGAAGTCTGGCGTCTTCAGCATGAGCGACTCGTTGCACTCGACACATATTGATTCTGGTACCCCGTGTTCATCACACCAGTCTGCGACAACCGGTTCGGATTGGCCCGTTAGTGCGGCGAATTTCGGCATCTTCCAATCGGTATGGTGACCAAAGGTAAAGATGCCTGCGAAGGCCGACAGCACCAAGAACGGACCAATACTCCCCAGGGCGAATGCAACAGCTCGTTGTAGGAGAGATCGGGATTGCGTTTGAGTAGCGGAACTGGAAGCACCGAGGTGCTCTTGCTTGCTTCCAGCACTTTGATGTGGAGTATCGATTACGGATTGGCTCATATACAGAACTCCCGCAAAGTAGACATTGATGACTTAAGAACTTCGGCGGACGGAATTACTATGCCTAACGAAGCAATTACGGTTTAAGCTGAAGAATGCTGCCCGCAGAATTCCGACCTGGAAGCACGACGGTTGAGAGCAGGTGCTTATATGAGAAGAGATGCAAAAGTTAGGCGCAGGGAACGACCGGGAGTAATACCTGCCGAACGAGTACTCGCCATGGAATCGATAGGAGTTCGATTCTCAGAAATCTGCCATCGATCTTGGCACGGAAGATAGGCTTCCCAAACCGAAAAAGACATTTCATCGAGATCGACCTTAATCTCGACAATTGCGGATTGGCTGCAAAAACAGTCACAGTCTGGGCAGGAGTGCGGAGGGCTATTCGCTGGTGCAGCAGGTTCTGAAGTACATTGACCACAGCACAAATCGTGATGAATTCCAGACTCTTGATCTTCACCCATTAATGTATGCATCGGTGAGCATCCCTGCACATCGCAAAAAAGCGGGCAGAAAATGACGCGAAGCGTGATTAAAAGAGTGATGAAGTGGCTCATGCCAAATGTTGGTTTGGAAAAAACGAGTAAAACTGCACGATTGAATATTAAGCGACTTAGTGTCCCTTTTCAAGGCAAGTTGCTCGGGAGGGCATGGCTTTTCATGTCGATCAGAGCGAAATCCCTTCGTAGCCCGAGGTTTACGGTTATGCGCGGAAAGTTCATCTACTCTCCTTTGATCGGACAAATTCAAGCAAGACTTGAAGCTCTAACTGATGGCATCAACCGATATGACCTTCGATGCGCGAAGGCGACGGATTGCTAATTCGGTACCCAACACAGCCAAATCTTGTGTGACCAGAACCTTTTGTTTCAAAAAGATCGGAGAGTTGGCTCTTTGGATTCAGTTGTCCCTGCACCTTATCGCTTGAGTGGACTTGCTCGTACGATTTCGTCGGCAACAGTTGTAATGGCAAATGCTTGGCATGACTACCTGTTGCCAACGAATACCCTATTGCTTATCTCACTCTGCAGGTTCCTTCATGAATTTTCCAGCCCAAGAGGAATTATCCGACAGGCGAAAGAGGTCTCTGCGTCACGCGAGATGGCTCGAAATTGGAACTATTTTCTACAACGTAACCGAGGCAGGAATTTCTGTGACGGCGGGCTTGCTTAGCGGTAGTCCTGCTTTGGTTAGCTTTGGGTTTGATGCTGCCGTGGAGGCGATTTCCGCAAGCGTGCTTTTTTGGCGGCTAGTGAGTGAAGAAAGCGGCGTTGCGCAATCGGTGCTTAGCAGACGAACAAAGGTCACATTATATGTGCTATCGCTCGTCTTTCTACTGCTAGGTGGTTTTATTCTATACGAGTCGATAGAAAAGCTCGCATCGCAAAAGCAACCAGACTTCAGTCTTGTCGGCGTCGTCATCCTGTGCCTTTCTTTAATCGTAAATCCAATGCTTTCCTTCCGTAAACGCCGAGTGGGAAAAAAACTCGATAGCCACGAACTGATCATGGACTCTCGTGAACAGTTGATCTGTCTTTACATGACGGTGGTGGTACTGGCTGGTCTCCTGCTCAATAAGTACTTGGGATGGTGGTGGGCCGACCCGATCGCAGCGTTGCTTATCGTGCCTTACGTATTAATTCAGGCTTGGAAGGCATTCCGTAAGGCCCAGAACGCAGGCCATTAGCCCTCGCTATCCGATTGACCAAACAAAAGGTTCACATGATGAATGGCAAGTCGCTGTTTTCAGTATTCATCGAAGCTGTGTGTTGGTACTTTTTCTTCTGATTCGGGTTAGACACGATTCAAAAATCAAGAAAACCATGGTATTCATCCTTGGTGTTTTTAATTCGATTTTATCTGGTATTTGTCGCATGCCCTTGGGAGCGAGAAACTGCAGCGTGGAATCGAGTACTCGATTGAATATCACGGTGGTTCGAAATGCAATTTTCGCTAAAGTTGAAGGATTTCTTTCACGTTGGCGAGATAAGATGTCGATAATTTTGATGCGGATAGGACTTGTATCGATTCTAACGGGATTTTGACCATGGCCAAGCGAGTGGCAGCATGCCTTGCAGTGATAGCGGTGGTGGTTCACTGCGTCATTGGCTGCTGTACTCGTTGCGTGAACGCATGTGAAGCCGCCCAGTTGGACGAAATCCATGTCTGTTGCGTTTGCCATGATTACGACGCATGGAAAGTAGAAGGCGATTTATGTTGCCAGCCGGCAACGAATTCTCCCACGGCAAGTGAATCCACCGAGCAGGGCGAACATGCTTGCCTCGGATGTGGCAAGCACAAGTGTCCATTCATCTTGAGTGAGTCACCGGCTAGTGGGTTGACCGAAACCCTTCTTTCACCGGTGTGTCTTATCTGGTGTGATGCGTCATTCGAGCCTAGGGAGAGTGTGCCTACGCCCAACCAGTGCAGTTTCCTCGGCTTATCGCTTCCACACTCCCAGGCTAAACTGCGCCTCCATCTTTGTCTGGCCGTGCTCACTCTATAAGCTGGCCCCGCTGATTTGATCACCGCAGATTGCGTTTGACTCTCAGCCTTCTCAGTCGAATTACAACTAAACGCCACGTCATAGTTGCTGTATCCAATCCATATCGCACGGCGACAGGGTATCTATTTGACCGGACACCTATGAAATCCGGTTGGCACCCACGTCCAAGAAATCGTAGCCAATTCATTTGAAAGGAATCGAAATGAAAACCATCATCCATGTATGCCTGGCCATTGCTTGCCTTCTCACCATCCACGCTGGAACCAGCTTTGGACAAGCCGCCCAGGGGAATCTCAGCACTACACTGCAACAATCCCAACAGGCCGGAAAGTTTACGTTCATCGTTTTCTACAGAGATAACTCTCCGCAGACACAGAAGATGTTACAGGCTGTACAGCAAACTGTGGCAAATCGAGGTCAGCAAATGACGATGGGCGTAGCGAGTGTTTCGTCCCCTGACGGCCAAGCAATGGCAGAACAGTTCAACGTCACCCGAGCCCCTATGCCGATTACCGTTGCCGTCGCTCCAAACGGGGCCGTTACAGGATTATTCCCCAGGCAAGTTGCCAAAGCCAATCTCGATGCGGCCGTCGTATCTCCCGTGATGATGGAATGCATGAAACAGTTGCAGGATCAAAAGCTTGTGTTTGTTTGTCTAACTCAGTCTGAGCAAGCTGCGGTTCCAGCGGGAGTACGGGCCCTAGAACTCGACCCTCAATTCAAGGATCGCATGGCACTAGTCGCGTTGAATGTTCAAAACACGGCTGAAGCGAGACTGATGCAGCAAATCAAGGTCGATGCAAATCAGGTTCAAGGACCTTACGCAGCCCTAATTGCGCCGCCTGGCGTATTGGTAGGCCACTTCAACGGAACATCGTCGGCCGAGCAGATTGCTGCTGCAATCCACAAGGCTGGCCAGTGCTGTGAAGACCCAAACTGCAAGCATGCTGCTTCAGCACAAGCTTCACAGTCGACCCCCACACGCCGCTAATCTCACAAGATAAGGAAAGACGATGAACCTTCGTTCTTTAATTTGGCAGGAGTTGAAATCGCGTCCGGCAGCGGTCGCTTTCAGTAGCCTGACCATACTATTAGGAGTCGCTGCCTTGGTGGCGATCCGACACGTCACGGTCTATTCTGAAGAGGCCGTGGCGAATCAACTGACAAACCTGGGAGCCAATATCCTCGTGCTTCCCAAGGAGGCAACTCTTCAGGATTACTATGCTGCCGATCAAAACGGCGGCGCAATACCCGAAGAGTACGTGGCGGAAATCTTTCTCGCAGGCTTGTCCGGTGTAGAACAGGTATCCCCGAGACTGAACGTCTCGACCGAGCTTCGTGGGCATTCGGTCGCCATTACCGGAATTCTTCCTCAGTCCGAGGTCGAAACGCTTGCCTCTTGGCAAGCAACGACCTCGTTTATGAACCCGACTGCGACCGGCTGTTGCCTCAAGGCTAACGTTGCGACAACGGACGATTTGAAGTCTCCCGAGGCTTTGGTCAAATATCGAGCGATCCAAAACCTCGACAAACATGCGATCGTGCTTGGGGCGGACATCGCCGAGAAGCTGAACTGCAAGGTAGACGATCGACTGAAGCTAATCGACGAAACCTTTACTGTGATCGGTGTTCTACCTGTCACAGGCACAGTGGATGATGGCCGAATCTTCGCCCACCTTCACTCAATCCAGCGAATCTGGAAGAAGGATTCGACATGCAATGCGATCGAAATTGTTGGCTGCTGTGAGGACGCAGCCGGTAGCCTAGTACCGCAACTTCGTGAGCTTCTGCCGGAGGCCAAGGTTGTGACGATTTCTCAGGTTGTTGAAACCCAAGTAGGTGTCAACCAATTGATGGCCAAAACGTCATGGATTGTACTGGCGGTATTAATTGTCGTCGGAGGAGTCGGTTTGGCAGGAGCCATTGCCGCGAACGTGCGGGAACGCCGTCGCGAGATTGGCACACTCATGGCACTGGGAGCCACGCCGAGCTACATCCAAAAGCTATTTCTCGGAAAGGCACTTCTTTTGGGCCTGGGAGCGGGAACGATTGGTTGTCTGATTGGTGTCATCGCTGCCGTGATCGCCGGTCCCGTCTGGGCGGGCGTATCGATTTCGCCTTTGCTGGGTACGTCGTTGCTTTCCGTTTTGGTGGCCACTCTGGTCGCATTAATGGCCGCCTGGTTGCCTGCGCAGAAAGCGGCCCATCTCGATCCATGCCTTTGTTTCCGGGAGGTTTAACCCATGATTCAACTTGAAACGATCAGCAAGGAGTATACGCGAAGCGGCCAGACATTGACGGCGTTTCGTTGCGATACTGTGAAAATTGAAAATGGCGACTACGTGGCCATTGTCGGACCTAGCGGGAGTGGAAAGACCACGCTGCTTTCGATGCTCGGAGGTATGCTCTCACCGACGACTGGCCGTGTGCTTATCGACGATGTCTCGCTGTACGAGCAATCGGCTGCGGGCCGCTCGGCAATGCGTGGTCAGAAAATGGGCTTTGTGTTCCAAAGCTTCAATCTGATTCCGTACCTATCCGCACTTCAGAATGTTCAGATGCCTCTTAGTTTTTCTGGGATGGCTGCCGACCTCCAACAGCAACGAGCCACGGAATTGCTGACCCACCTAGGATTGGAGGAACGACTTCACCACAAGCCTTCGGAGCTGAGCGTTGGCCAGCAACAACGTGTGGCATTGGCGAGGACTTTGGTGAACGATCCCCAAATTATCTTGGCGGATGAGCCGACTGGAAACCTTGATCCGATTAGCCGTGAGGTCGTCCTTAAGACATTTGATGAGTGTCATCAACAAGGGCGAACGTTGGTGGTGGTAACCCACGACCCCAGCGTTGCCCAACGGGCAACGCGTCGTTTGACGTTAGTCGATGGTACCTTGGCAGAAAATAGTGACGCGTGGTCAACGCCCTCGCGTCAAGTTTCTGCCGCATGACGCTACGCCATCCTCAGTACCGTGGAGGAGTAGGGTCCTAGATGACCTTACTTCGTTCACGGTTGGAGAAAACGGTTGACGTGGGCAGTCAGTGCTCGCAGATCTCCACCATAGCAGAACAAACGATCCACCTGACAAAACTCCTGATAGTTACGCGCCGTGTTTGCGGCGTGGGCAGAGTAAAGCCAAAGGCCGCCGTGGAAACCATGCATCCTAAGCTTAAGAGAAACGAGAAACCCAGATTCATCTGGCATTTCGGCATTGATGATAATCAGGCCAGGATTGCGCTGACGCCAAGCAGGAACGACTGCCTCCGTCGAACTTGCGCGAAGGATGGAAATCTCACGGTTTGTAAGCTCGCCGCGAATCGTTGCGAATACTTCATCGCGAAACTCGACAACGAGAATCGCGAGAGGAATTGGTACCGATGTATTAGATTGTCGAACATTTCGTTTCGTCGCGCCCAAGTTACGGTGGTGCAGAAACGAAAAGTGAGTATAGGGAAACATGAAATCTCTCGCGTAAATCCAATGATGATCGCATGGCAATCCATTTGGACAACCAAGCAGTTAACGAAAACAAGGGAACACAAATTCCACTCGTTTAGGTCAAAAATCGCGAGAGAGAGATGCAACGATCGAGTGCATCGAGGGCCGTGAAATGGCAGGTATCAAAATCAATCCCACGGGGGCAGGCCAAGCGTCCGTTCACTGAATGCCAAACATGGTGACCTTGGAAGATATTTGGGGAAATCTCGTGCTGTATACGAACAACCGGCGACGACATTCGTGATTGACACTCACAGTTGCATCGCTGACTACAAGGAGCTTTATCACAGCAGTTTCGCTCACACGCGAGACACGGATTCCCTACGGATAGGCCGGATGGCATGCAGTAGCAAGTCGGTAGATATGTCGCAAGCAGCAAAACCCCGGTTAGCCCAATTGCGGCTATCTCACGTATTTGCTTGCTCGAAAGCATCTAATTTGCCCTGCCACGTCGGTGAGAGTTTTCAAGAGATCTCAATTCATAGCAGAAAAGACAGAATGAGGATACCGGATTTTTGGATTCAATTTTCGACAGATCATTGGTTACTGGTGAAACCACCGTAACTTCGTTGCCGATCCAATTAATGTAGTTTGCACAATTCGCTTAAGTTGGCAAATGACCCGCACAATGCCCAAATCTTAAATGACCTAAATCAGCAAGGATGTTGGTATGAAAATTACGCAGGAAAGTCTTCGATGTCTGATCATGGCATCACTGGGAATGGCCAGCATCGCGGGCTGCCAAACTGGTGCGTCTCAGAACGCGATTCAACGAGAGAGTGGACCAATTGCGACCGATGTCGCCTTGCAAAGTGAATTAACATCGCCGCCAACACCCGATTTCAATGATTCAGCAAAGAGCTACCGCGAGGCATCACGTGATCGGAACGGAGTTGAATTGGTCGATTTTCAATCCTCCAATCTTCTTGAGTCGGCCACGGTGTCAAATGCCAATGCGCCAATTCCTATACCTGAAGTGCCGCAGGAGGCAATGACACTCAAAGAAATACAGGACTTGGCACTCACCAACAATCCGACAATTCGAGCTTTGTCAGCGTCAGCTCAGGCGGAACAGGACTATCAATATCAGGTTGGTAGATCGGCTAATCCTGAAGTCGGTTATGCTGCCAACCAACTTGCCGATCAAGGTACGGATCAGCACTTGGTATATGTCCAACGAGAATTCGTTACTGGCGATAAGCTTGCACTGAATCAGAACGTCTTGGGGCACTCCGTCGAAGCACAGCGCTGGGATGTGGAGTCTCAGCGCTATCGCGTGCTTACCGATGTACGAATGAAGTTTATTCAGGCATTGGTCGCGCAGCGACAGATGGATATGATCGATGAATTTCATGCGGTTGTTTTTAGAGGAGTAGGTTTAGCAAGACGTCGGTTTAATGCCAAAGAGGCTGCTCGGGCAGATGTGCTGCAAGCAGAGATTCAATTGAACGAAGTTGAGATATTGCGACAGAAATCAGAATATCGCTGGAAAGCGGCCTGGAAAGAAATGGCTGCCGTAGCAGGCATTGAGAATCTACCTCCGTCGAAGCTGGATGGTGACCTTAGCGTGGTAAAGGATTCGCCAAATTGGGAGGATGTTTACGCCACGCTCGCAATGGAGAGCCCCGAGATCCAGTCTGCCAATAGCCGCATTCGTCAAGCCCGATCTCACATGTCGCGTCAGGAAATCCAGGCGATACCGAACATTACTGCGAACCTTCAGGCAGGTGTGGATAATTCCACAGGATCGGGGTTAATTCAACTGCAAGTTGGTGCTCCCATTCCCGTTTTCAACGACAATCGGGGAAATGTCTCGGCAGCATATAACGAGTACAGTCGCGCTACCCACGAATTGAAACGAGTTGAGATGTCGCTAAAAGCGAGACTCGCGCAAGTTTCACAAGAGTATGATTCAGCGAACTTTGCTGTCCAAAGATTCGAGCAGCAGATACTGCCGAAAGCACAAGAGACCCTTGATCTCGCCGAAAAGGCCTACGAGGCAGGTGAGTTTTCCTTCCTTCAAACGCTAATTGCGAGGAGAACCTATTTTGACACCAACCTAAATTATTTGGATTCCTTGGGAGGCCTTGCCCAGTCCCAGGCAAAAGTCGACGGATTGCTGCTAACGGGTGCCTTGGGGCAGTCAAGCACTTCGTCGCTAGGAGATGGCCTACGAGGGCAGACTTTCAGTCAACAGTAATTTACCCTTGGCTATAGGTTGTCCGAAAAGAACACAAGGTTTGCTCAGTCAGGAACAGGAAAATCACTCCATTGAGGGGGGGCGATCTTGCCTGAGTGGACTTTATGGCGATAATAATGCTTGAAGTGCAAAAACCTAGAGGTCTCAATGCCCCAATTAACAGCCATAGTGACACTCGTAGCCATGCTCTGGCATGCGGTGGCAGGTTGTTGCGCACATCATCCACATGCTCCGGTTATCGGGCTAGACGGCAAGGTAGAAACAAGTGCCCACGCATCGGATCATGGCTCTGAAACTCACGCCTGTCCCCACAGCCATGCTAGCAGTTCATCCGGGCACGATGCAGAAGAAGGTGATCATCACTCAGATCCTAGCGTTCCCAGCTCATGTAGCGATATCGATTGCGTTTTCTCGGCCTCCAATTCGGACGGGCATCTTGCGCTAAGTAAATCAATCGGATCACAGCTTTATTTTGATTCTCGCTGTCTTCTCTCGCTGGATATGAACCTGAGCGTGAACGATGATTTCGCTCTTCCGAATTCGAGTTTGCATTGGCACGTTAGGCCCCCTGTTTATATCCAATTTCAGAGCTTTCTTATCTAAATCGCTCGTTTCTTGCGTCCTCTGACGCTTCAGATTTCGTTGTGCGAGTGGGGTGTTTTTCCGTAGAGGCATTTCGCCGCAGATTCTTAGTTGTATTGATCTATCATGGCCAAGTAATCCCCTGCTCGATTCAGGGGGAGTTAAGCATATGAAATCTACCGTGCAAGGCATCAAGCCCTGGATTGGGAGCATGGCGATTCTGGTCGTCGTGCTGATAATCGCAGCCGCAACTTCTTCGATGTGGTTACCTCATGTCAAGCAGCTATGGGCAAGCCAGACAGCCCCGCAGAATAAGGAAGAATCGCTCGACACGCACGACGATCATGCTGGTCATGATCATGGCCATGCCGGGCACTCTGACGCGACGTCTGTCGAACTTAGTGAGCGAGGTCTAAAGAACATCGATTTCCGCCCACTCACGATTGAACTAGGCACCTACTCGCGCCGTGTTACGGTACCGGCGATGGTGGTCGAACGTCCTGGTCGAACGCTTCTCAATATTTCTGCTCCACTGACTGGCGTCATCAGTAAAATCTATCCCGTCGAAGGAGCTTCCATTGAGCCTGGCAGTCCTCTTTTTGAGATACGCTTGACCCACGAGGAACTTGTCACGGCGCAAAGCGATATGATTCGAACTGCGGAAGCCTTGATCGTTGTGAATCGTGAACTTGCTCGATTGAGTGGATTAGCGGAAGGCGTGGTTGCTGGAAAACGCATCCTAGAGCAAGAATATGAGAAGCAAAAGCTGGAAGCTTCTCTTCGTGCTGAGCGACAATCTCTGTTGCTACATGGGCTGAGTGAAAAGCAAGTAAGTCATATCCTGGAGACCAAGACACTGCTGGAAAGTTTAGTGATTCGCGCACCGGATCATCTTCAGAAAGGAGAGAGCTGTAGTGAATCCCATAGCTACCATGTGCAAAAACTACCGACCCGAGTTGGTCAACAAGTACAAGCAGGCGAGCTACTTGGGGTCATTGCCGATCATTGCGAGCTTTACGTCGAGGGGCGAGCATTTGAAGACGATGCTCTTCGGCTCCGTGAGGCGGCAAATCGCCAATGGGACATTGGGGCTTCAGTTCTAGTCGCTGGCAAGGAAGCTGATCGAGTCAAAGGTCTGAAGGTATTGTATCTGGCCGACCATATAGATCCGCAATCTCGAGCGTTTCGATTCTTCCTGGCATTACCCAATGAGATCGTTTCGGAGCGAACCGTAAGCGGTCAGCACTTCGTCGAATGGCGATTCAAGCCAGGGCAACGCATGGAATTGCATGTTCCCGTCGAAAAGTGGGAAGAAGAAATTGTGGTTCCTGTAGAGGCCGTTGTCGAGGAAGGAGCGGAAAGGTACGTTTATCAGCAAAACGGCGATCACTTCGATCAGGTGCCAGTCCACGTGAAATTTCGCGATCAGACATCTGTTGTGATCGCGAATGATGGAGCACTTTTCCCAGGCGATGTCATTGCTGCTCGGGGTGCCTACGAAATGCACTTAACTCTGAAGAACCAGTCTGGCGGCGGTGTCGATCCCCATGCTGGGCATAACCACTAACGTCGTCGTTCAGGCGTAATCACGCATGATCGGGTGCGTGTTTGAAATGGTCATCATTGCTCAGTTCGCTTCGGAGTTATCATCGTGCTCAATGCAATCATTCGCTTCTCACTTCAGAATCGCGTATTAGTTATCGCGCTTGCTGTCTTCTTACTTGTTTATGGTGGTTGGCAGACTTATAGCTTGCCCATCGATGTGTTTCCCAACTTGAATCGCCCTCGCGTGGTGATCATGACCGAGGCTCACGGGATGGCCCCGGAAGAGGTGGAAACGCTCATTACGTTTCCACTGGAAACCGTTCTCAATGGAGCGACCGGGGTTCAGGACGTGCGAACGCAGTCCGGCGTCGGACTCTCGGTCATCTATGTTGAATTCGACTGGGGAACAGACATCTACAACGATCGTCAGATTGTTGCCGAGCGACTGGCTCTCGCTACCGATCGTCTACCTCCTGGTACGAAACCACAACTTATGCCGATCTCGTCGATCATGGGTCAGATCATGATCATGGGGATGGTAAGTAAAGACGATACGACGCCCCCTATGGAACTCAGGACGATGGCAGACTGGGTTGTACGTCAGCGATTGTTGACCATCCCGGGTGTTTCTCAAGTCATCGTGATGGGAGGAGAAAGAAAACAGTTTCAAGTCCTTGTCGATCCTAATAATTTACTGCGCTATGGGGTGACCCTGCACGAGGTTAAAACGGCCTTAAGCGAAAGCAATCAGAATACGGCAGGGGGATATCTTGATGAGCAAGGTCCGAGTGAACTCCTCGTCCGTTCGCTCGGCCGGGTAACCACAGTTGATGAGATCAAAGGCATTGTCGTCGCGCATCGCGATGGACAATCGATTCGGCTATCGCAAGTGGCACGGGTGATGGAAGGACCCCAGGTCAAACGTGGGGATAGCTCTGCCTATGCCCGGGACGCTGAAGGCGAATTCATGGGTGGCCCATCGGTCGTCCTGACAATTCTCAAGCAGCCCAACGCTGATACGCGGATGGTGACCGAAAAGGTGATGGAGGCGTTGGAGGAGATGAAACCATCACTACCGGCGGATGTGACCTTACTGCCGGAACTTTATCAGCAAAAAGCGTTCATCGATCTCGCAATTGAGAATGTCATCGAAGCATTACGTGACGGCGGGATCCTGGTAGTGATCATCCTCTTCTTGTTCTTGTTGAATCTCAGGACTACGTTCATTACCCTCACGGCAATCCCATTGTCAATCGTTATGACCGCTCTGGTCTTTGCCACGTTTGGTCTCTCGATCAATACGATGACGTTGGGCGGACTTGCCGTGGCGATTGGTGAATTAGTCGACGATGCCATTGTGGACGTCGAGAATATCTTTCGCCGACTTCGCGAGAATCGACACCTGGCCAATCCCAAGAATCCGTTGTTGGTGGTTTTCCAGGCCAGTTGTGAGATCCGAAATTCCATCGTTTATGGAACCATCATTGTTGTCATCGTGTTTGTGCCGCTATTCGCGTTGTCTGGCATGGAGGGGCGATTGTTCGCTCCACTGGGCATTGCGTACATCGTCTCACTGGTTTCTTCGCTGGTGGTATCGCTGACCGTTACGCCAGTGTTGAGCTATTGGCTGTTGGGATCGGCTAATCTCGGAAAAGACGAAAAGGACGGGCTCATTCTGCGTGTCTTGAAAGGGATCGCCGATAAGGTGATCGCGGTTAGTCTCAAACTGGCATGGCCCATCCTGGCGTTGGCAACGATCGGCGTCTTGATCGCCGGTTGGGGAATGCTGCGGCTGGAAAGCGACTTCTTGCCTCCGTTCAATGAAGGAGCCATTCAGATCAATGTGGTGTTGCCGCCTGGGACATCCTTGGCCAAGTCCAACCAGGTTGCCGGTAGAGTGGAACGCCGATTGCAGGAGCTGGAAGATATTGTCGCATTTGTCCGTAAGACAGGCCGGGCCGAGTTAGACGAGCATGCCGAAGGAGTGAATGTAACTGAATTTGTGGCCACGATCGACCCAAAGACGGAACGATCTCGCGAGGAAGTTATTGAAGAGATTAGCGAGGCTCTGGCGGATATTCCTGGCATCGTGACTGCTGTCGAGCAACCGTTGGCTCACCTGATTTCGCACATGCTTTCCGGCGTGAAGGCGCAGGTGGCCATTAAACTATATGGCGACGATCTGGACGTACTGCGTCGTGAGGCCAAGAAGATGGAAGCGGCGATTTCCGGAGTAGAAGGTGTTCGCGACTTACAGGTCGAGCAGCAGGTGAATATTCCACAACTTCGTATTGAAGCCAATCGTTACCGCCTCGAACAATATGGCCTTCGCCGCCAGGATATCAACGAATTCGTGGAAACGGCAATGCAAGGCGAGGTTGTTTCCCAAGTATTAGACGGACAACGGACGTTCGATTTGCTGATACGTCTGGATGAGCAGTACCGTGAAGATTTAGGTGCACTCAGTCGACTTGTACTCGAGTTGCCCAACGGAGGATCGGCGAAATTAGAAGACGTTGCCAACATTTATGAGGCCAGTGGCCCCAATATGATCAACCGTGAGCAGGTACGTCGACGCATCATCGTGCAATGTAACGTCAGTGACCGTGGGTTAGTTGATGTTGTCGAAGACATACGTGATCGTTTGGAACCCATCGAGGCCGAATTGCCAACAGGCTATTTTACGGAGTACAGCGGACAGTTTGAGAGTCAGCAATCGGCATCTCGTATGATTGCGATTCTATTCATGATCTCAATGGCAGGGATGTTCTTCGTGCTTTATAAGATGTTTGGTTCCGTCAACCTTTCATTTCAGGTGATGATTGCCTTACCGATGGCTTTTATTGGTTCAGTTGCCGCCCTCTATCTCACGCAGCAAACCCTCACCGTTGCCAGCATGGTTGGCTTTATATCTCTGTGTGGCATCGCCTCGCGAAATGGGATCCTGCTGATCAACCACTATTTGCACCTCGTGAAATACGAAGGCGAGACATGGTCCAAGCAGATGATCATTCGTGCGGGGAAGGATCGCCTGGCACCAGTGCTAATGACAGCGTTAACATCCGGAATAGGACTTGTTCCCCTGGCCATGGCAGCCGGTGAACCCGGAAAGGAGATTCTCTATCCAATTGCCACGGTAATTATCGGTGGGCTAATGACCAGTACGCTATTGGAGTTCCTGGTAAGGCCTGCATTATTCTGGGCAGTCGGTACTGGTGCCGCCAGACGAGTTGTCGAAGGGCAGGCAACCAGCGTCGAACTGGTCGAAGAAGCAGAGGAACATCGAGTTGCCGTATATCAGGCAGACTAAGTACAGATTGACAATCAGCCTGAGATCGTTTCGAGTCAGCGATCTTTGGTACTTCAGAATGGCTCACGTTCAGACTTGTTTCTCGAAGGACCTATGACAATGCGACGATTTCGATCATTTGCGAATATCTTGCTTGCTGCTCTACTTGCGGTTGGCCTGATTGGTTGCAACGGTTCCCCGGCTCCGTCTGAGGGATCGGACGAACATGAACACTCGGAAGGAGATGGTCACGACCATGGTGATGAACATGCCCATCCCAGTGAAGGACCTCATCATGGCTCTCTCATCGAGCTTGGGAATGAAGAGTATCATGCCGAGCTAGTTCACAATGAAGAGTCGGGCACCGTCACGATTTACCTGCTGGACGGTCATGCTGAAAAACCGGTAGCGATTATCGCGCCCGAGATTACGATCAACGTGACTTACGACGGCCAAGGTAGCCAGTTCAAGTTGCCTGCGGTCGGTGCTACCGGCGGTAAAGCCGCAGAGTTTGCGTCAAGTGATCCCGCTTTTGCGGAATCCTTGGATACTGAAGGGGCGGAAGCTCAACTCGTCGTCACGATTAATGGCAAACAATATCGAGGTAGTGTCGCTCACGATCATGAACACGACCATTAGTCATCACGGTCGTTGATTCCATGTGAATGAAGTAGCCGGTTAGGTAATTATGACAGAACGCAACAGCGATTCAGGACATCGTCACGGTCATTCTCATGATCTTACCCGGGGCGAAGAACTTCAAGGAGTCAGCGACGGGCGTCTACTTTGGGCGGTCGTGATCAATCAACTACTAACGGCTGCCCAGGTCATTGCGGGAATCATTAGCGGCAGCGTCGCATTGCTTGGCGACGCTGCCCATAATTTTAATGATGCCAATGCCTTGCTAATTGCTTACATTGCTCGTCGAGTTTCACGAAAGAAAGCGGACGATAAATTCACGTTTGGATATGGCCGTGCCGAGATAATTGGCGCGTTAATCAATCTGACTCTGCTAGCGATTATTGGGCTCTATTTATTGTACGAAGCGATAAGTCGCTTTGTCTCTCCTGAGCCAATCGAAGGCCAGCTAATGGCGATGGCAGCCATCTTGGCAATCATTATCGACTTTGCGACGGCATGGATGCTGTGGTCGATGAGCAAAGGGTCGTTAAATGTTCGGGCCGCCTTTGTCCACAACATGGTCGATGCGATCGGTTCCGTGGGAGTGCTCTTAGGATCGATAGCAATCTTGTTTTGGCAATGGTATTGGATAGATCCATTGATCACGTTGATGATCGCCGGATATGTATTGTATCAAGTGGTCCAGATGCTTCCTCAGGCAGTGCGTATTCTTATGAATGGAACGCCGCCTTGGATTGAGTTACCGGAACTCATTGCTTCTATCAAATCGGTCAAGGGCGTAGCAGATGTCCGCCACGTCCATGTATGGCAAATCGATGAAGATAACGCTGGGATCGAAGCTCATTTAGCTTTGGACGTTGAAATGAGCCCCAGCCACGACGAAGTAAAAGCCTTGATTCGCAATGTGACGGCAGAGCAATTTCGGATTACACACGCCACCTTAGAAGTCGATAACCGATAAACAATCACGGTACCGTCCGTCAATATGCGCACATTTGATTTAGCCTCCTGACTCTGGAATCTTTTTTGCCGCGCGCGGCAAGAAAGATTTTCTCATTTAAGCTGGTACCGAAAAGGGGAGCAGGTCATTGCTCAGCCGACTTCCCCCAACGCCAGGCAAGGTGGTCTCCATCATCGAATACCCGGAGACCCTCTTGTTTCAATTGAGCTGCGATGGCGCGAGCGTGTCTCTGATCTTCTGGGGCGAACGAAAGGGCAGCGTCAAAGTCAAATCTGGTCCTTGCTTGTTGTCCCTTAGCTAAACCGCCACGTGATTCTAATTCCCGTAACGCAGTTGCTTCAGCCTCATCTTTCCAACTTCGAAGCAGTCCAATCGTGTAACGTGCTGGATCGTTGTCGACCAATTTTGCGCAGACCTGGCAAAGCCAAATCCCGTTACTGATAGACTTTCGCTGGACAGCGGTGAGCGACTCATCGAACCGAGGTCCTCTAGGAGCTGCTGCAGTGATATGGGCAGCTACACCAATATTTACTGCCTTTACTTCAGTTGTGTGTGGCCCAGTTGTTGGCTTCCGGCAGGCTGGATTTGAACAATGGTTCGACACTCTTTTAGCAAGAGTGTCGATCGTGTGTTTCGTGAAGTCATCCCGACTCACAGTACTTCTCCGGCCTCATTGTTAATCGCGAAATTTCACCATCGAATAATGGCGGGCTAAATACAAGTCTCTCATATCTTACAGGCATTCCTCGACAATGGCTTTATGTCGGAGTAACCACCAGGAATAGATTGCCGAGTGTTTCGCGATTTAGGATTCAACGAGAGAACGAGTCAGACCCCTACAGGGCACAAGAAGTTATGAGCAAATACCTGCTTTTGGTAGGGGAAAATGGATTCTCTACTTGCAAGCGTCCGATAACAGCTTTCGCATCAACAGGCATGCTCCCTCAAGATCCAAACGATCTCTCGCGATTGACTCAATAAGAAGCGATTCATCGATCAAATTATCAAATTTCCCGATCTGTTTGGCTGGAATTTCTCGGGCCAATTCAATTGGATCCGGGTTGGATTGAAGGTATTGCCTAAATCTCTCCAATGCATCTTCGGGGCTACAAGGCAACTCGAGTGCGACTCGATGATCTACGGGGCGGAGCCCTAGAGAAGCTGCAATGAAAAATATCGTCTGCTGAATTCTCGTTCCGGTCCATGTGAACCAAAGGTGGAGACGAGGCCCCAACTTAACAACGCAGCTCTTAGTGATGCCTCGCTGGACACCTGCCGTTCTTGCCGACTGTAGCAGTTGATTCGCGGTAGTATCTAAATAAGGCAATTGTTTTTGGGACAAAAGAATGTCACGCATCATCTCTCTTACCCGCGGATGTATTTCACCGCCGCCTGGTAGGAACTTCGGAGGCATCTTTCCAGGAGATGGGCGCGCAACAACTACCTTTTGCTCTTCATCAATAGTAACCACTTGCCAGCGTCTGCCGGCCAGCAGGAAATGATCGTCGATTTGCGGTAGTGCGCCCACTGGCAACCTGCCGATTGTCTCGCTTCCGGCGATGACTGTAAATTCAATGGCGGCCTCAAATGCACTGTAGAACGAATAGTGCCCAGCGATCGCCTCGCCTTTGGGAGCCAGAATCAAATCCCCTTGGGGCATTTGTTCAATGATCTCGCGGGTACCCAAACTCCGCAAGAGTTCAGTAAACGCCTGGGGCGTAACCGAACGGAATGCTCCGCTTCGACAGAGACGATCGAATACCGTTGCGGCTTGGCAACCACCTGTTTCTGCCAGCACACTCAAAACTTGCTGCGTCAGTGTGCTCAGATCCCAAGACGTCAGCATTGGCGGTTCTACCCAGCGTGGATTGCTTAGCAGAAGTTCAGAGAGAGCAATTGCTTGAAGGAGATCTAGATGAAGTCGGTCGACCAAATCGGACTGCTCATCAATTTCGTCTTCCCTCACATACAGCCGCATTCGCTGAGCCTCATCGTCCTTACGACCACTTCGCCCGAGTCGCTGTACCAGGGAGTTCACTGACCATGGTGGATCAATTTGTCCAACGGCGCGAACGTTACCAATATCGATCCCAAGTTCCAACGTAGAGGAGCAAAGGGTAGTGCGAGGTCTGCTGCCCTGCATCTCCTGCTCAGTGAATTCGCGGATCTCTTTGCTGAGAGAGCCATGATGAACCAAGAACTCTTCCGGCCTGTTCTCTTTGCGACAGCGTGAGTTGAGACCATCGGCGAACCACTCCACGTCTGACTTTCGATTCGCGAAGATCAAATTCTTGTGGCCCGCAAAGTGGCGAAACATGTCGCTCGAAATCGTCTCCAATACATGAGCAGCCTCCTCAGATTGATCTCCAGAATCTCCCTGCTTGGGTCTTGAAACCGTGTAGGCGTGAACTTTGTACAGCAGTTTCTTTCCTTCATCTCTTCCACTAATGAGTGTAACTTCACGATCCTTATCAGGACAAAGCCACTTGGCGTAATCGGGAAACGCATCTCCCAAAGTTGCCGACAAACCGACGACGCGAAAGTCCTGTTGAGTGAATCGGCGCAGTCGGAAAAGCAAACTGCGTAAGTGCGTCCCACGGACGCTACCTATTAAGGCATGGATCTCGTCGATCACGACAAACCGCAGTCCACGAAACACGTCAGGAAGTCTCGTACTTCGATTGATCATCAGTGCTTCAATCGATTCGGGCGTAATGAGAAGAACACCGGACGGCTTCTCCATAAGCCGCTTTCTCGCTCCCATGTCCACATCACCATGCCATCGGTGTACGGGAATATCTGCGCGTTCGCATAGCGATTCCAGACGGCTAAACTGATCGTTAATCAGGGCTTTGAGTGGCCCAACGTACATTGCCTGGACAGAGTTGGCCGGACTCTCATGAATCTGAGAAAGTATTGGCAAGAATGCAGCTTCCGTCTTTCCAGCAGCTGTCGCGGCCGAAATGATTACATCTGCTTGCCCTTGCTGGATGGCAACGATTGCATCCTCTTGGATCGGACGCAAACTTGGCCACTTCATGTCCCAAAGTTTTTGCTGAATGGGCCGGGCCAGCAAATGAAACGCATTGTTGCGGCTCACAGCTTAAACTCACTCAAGTCGTCATCGTCGGACGCGAAAGACGAAAAGCTTTCGGATTCGCTCTCCGCTTGGTTGCTGGTGAATACATTGCTCTTGATTAAGTCGTTCCAAGTGCGAGTAGAGTCCTGTTCGAGCATGTTAAGCAAGTTGACGAAGTCTTTGACCGTATCCCGTGGCGTTTGAAAATAAGCGGCTCCCATTCGGGCATTACAGTCGTTCAGGTAACCTTCAATGCCTTCATTGGGTATGAGCTGACTTTCCTCACCAACGCCTGCATGAACCCTGCGAATATTTGCCAGCAGCACAAAGCAATCCTCCGGTTTCAGGTTCTCTAGCTTGATCACGGGTGCTGAGAAGTCCTGTTGCCCCTCGGTCGCATATCGGTTGGGAGCCAGCCGAGTCGCCAATGCTTCATAGCTATAAAGCCCACGCCGCGGGTCCTCCATGCATTCATCCGTGCCAGCGAAGAGAAACGCCAATCCTTCTACCCGGCCCTGAAGGCAATCGTTGATGATTCGAAGAATTGCTTCGTAATTGCGGTTTCGCGAAGGGGTATTTGACAGGCGATGCGAAAGCACGACCAGTTCGTCAATGTTGACCATCAGACCGGCGTAGCCTGCAATTCGGACAAACGAAGCGAACAGTTTTAGGTAGTCATAGAAGCCCGTGTCATCAATGATGGAACGAACTCCAAGCTCCTCGCGAGCTTCAGTCTTGGTGTTATATTCTGCTCGCAACCATCGCAACGCAGCGTCTTGAAGAGCATCATTATGCGCCAAATAACCTTCATAGTACTTGGTCATCACGGTGACGAAATCGAAGCCGCTCACGAGGTCCTGAAGCGATCGGAGCCGACGACCGAATTCTCGCTTAACGTCTTCATCGTCTCCGCCACCTGAGCGAATCTCGTGATCAACCTCGCCAATCCATCGTTGGACCACATTGGAGAGAGCATTGCCGTCAGGCCGAGAACGCGTTGAAAGGTTACGCATCAGTTCACTGTAGAGGGACTGTGCCTGGCCTGATATGCCGTATAGACGGCGATCGGTCGTAATATCTGCCTGGGCAACAACGAATTTCCGTTGCTGGGCGACGCTCTTGATCAGGTTAAGAAAAAAGGTCTTTCCGCTTCCAAAACGCCCGACGATAAACCGAACAGACGCAGCCCCTTCCTCGACAAGCTTCAAGTCACGAATCAGGGCTTCCACTTCTTTCAGACGTCCGACTTGGATATGCTGCAGCCCTATCGCTGGCACCACGCCTGCAGCCAAAGATTGAAGAATTGCATTGCGTTCACGAGGCGGTATCTTCTTCACGCTAGATCTTCTCCTCCAGCAAGTCGTGTCTTATCTGAATTGGATCACCTTCCTCGATGATCCAGTCACCATATCGGTCCATCGACCATTCATTGATAGCTTCGATTGCCCCAGCCAGCATGACTTTGTGCGTGTCCGCCAAGGCTCTTAGGTCACCGAGATCCCACTCTGACTGGTTGAGTGTCGCGAGCAAAAAGGGTTTGTACCGGGCATCAATATTGATTTCGTCGTCGGTCTCGCCGTATTCAGCCGACTCATCCTTAATTGCAGTAGCATCCGGCTTGCAATCTCCCTCAGGCATTTCCGATTCTTCTTCTATGTCACCTTCATCCTCTTCATCGACGTCAGACATCGCTTCTTCCAGGATACCCGCGACAGCACGGGTTTCCGACAGGATTCGAGAAATCTCGCTATGATCCAATCGAAGTTCGCCCTCAGCATCTGTACCTACAGCCGAAGAAGCCGTTTTCGATGCTTCATGCTTGGAGATCAGATCATCGAGATCTTTGGAATCCAATTCCAACAATTTGTAGGCCTTACGCAGTGCCTTCACTTCATCACTTGTTATGACCTCATCAGCCGCCGCGATGCCAACAAGATATTCACCAACTACCAGGCGATGCTCACGAGACAATCGCTTGGCCAATGTCTTGCCAACCTTATTGTCGCCAGCCTGAGAATGAAGAAGTAAATACTGGAGGCACTCAAGTCGCTTAGAGTCGAAATCGGATAAGTTGAACTGACCTTCCAGGTGATTCGAAATGTACTCCAACTCGACGTCATCAATCGTTCCATCCGCCTCCGCGATCGTTGTTCCCAACCGAAGAAGAGCAGATGCGGCCATGTACTTGCGTTGATCCGTTGAATCGTCCTCTTGAAAGAAGAGGATAACCTTCTCGTCCCAGCGATAATTGGTCCCCGTCATGCGAACATCGGGTTCAATCGCCAGCCCCATGGCGTCGGCTGATTGAACGATCTTCATGCACTGGGCCTTGGTTAATCGCTCTCGTTCCGGCAATCCCTTGATCTTGGCCAAGGCACCGACAGGTACCAGCGGACGATGCTCCTCGTCAACGTGACCTTCCCAAGCTTGCATCCAGGCATCCATCTCGGGATGGTCACCTTGCCGCAATTCGTCCGGCAAAGCCTCATACGCTTCCGTAGTTACTTCCCCCCCGGCTTTTCGCGCGGCTCGGCTAAACGCTTTCAGGTGCTCGATGGATTCATTCCATATTTCCGCTAGTCCTTTAAACTGGGATGAGATGGCGAGTACGTCAGGCATCTTCGGCAGTTCGACATTGCTGATGGCGCCATAACCTTGCATTAATGAGGAGCTCGCCGGATGGTAAGGAACACGCTTTTCCCGTTTACTTGCTCGAAGCTCAATTCCTTCACCATACTTTTCTCGATAACGAGTGCCGAACAGTGCTTTGAATTCATCCTCATGTCGACGCACAATGACGCTCGACGCCGATCGGGCGTCGTTCTGGCAGACATGAAACGCCGCGTCGACCGGGAGCGGCCGCTTGGCATTGAAGAGAATCGCTAGGTATCGTTCGACCAACTCGTCGTTCCAGCGGGGAGTTTCGGCGATAGCCTTGGTTAACAAGTCTTCGGGCAACTGCTCTGATTCACTGCCGAGCAAGAGAGACAACCAGAGAAGCCCGCTTGCATATCGTCGAAATGAATTGGAGTACCCGTAGAGCGGTAGAAAGCGAATCATCTCCTCCGCAACCAAATAGAAATCTGCCCTATCTATGAGTACGCGTCTTTCAAGGCCGTAGAAATAGATGAAGACATACCCCAGTTCGACATTCGGATCCGCCTTTCCAGTCGAAAGCCAATCCAGGTAGACAGACCGCTGTGCTGGGGTGCAGTGATAATAGCTCGGCCAATAAGGAAGCGAATCTCGAACAGGCGTTCCCGATTTGGCAACAACTAACGTCGTATCGATCAACGATACGTCGAATTCTCCATGACAACCCACGTCGGAGGTGTATACCAAGGGATCACGGATGGCCCCGCGCCCAAAGTCTACTTCGGTACCTGCCCCGAGGAAACGGCAGTTAGGCTGACGACTCTCTGGTTCGCGTCGTACGCCGGGTGTAGGAGGATAGGAGCGGTTGGAACTCGGCGGGCGTGAATTGGATGGCGCGCGTTCTCGTGTGGGAGATGGAATCGGCGATCGGGAGGAAGTTCTGCCCTGTGGAATGACTTCCACTAAATCATCGTCATTCGTGCGTACATTTGTCCTACGGCTTTGCCGAGAATTGCTATTTCGTTCAGGCTGCGGTGCTTGATGTGAAACGTCGAGTATTGGTTCAATGTACTCTTCATCTGGACTCGTCATGGCAGAGCTTATGGTCGCCTCAACAAATCCCAAGATTTGATTCCGCTTCCAGATGACTAGCTCCAGTCCAAGTACCATGATTAGCAAGAAGAAGGCTAAGCCAAAGCCTTGCCAGAGTGCCAAGATCAAAAAGCCTGCGGCGTGAAAAGCAGCAATGCCTCCGAGTATGGCAACGAACGTCGAATTGTCGTTTTCTTCGTTCGGCGCCGGCTCCTCAGCCGTGAATTGCCCATTGCAGTGAGAACAGCGAATGGTCTTGCCGATAAACCTGGATTCGATCTCCAGATCCGTTCCACAATGAGGACATGGGGAGATTGGCATCAGCTTTTGTGAGATCCAGAAAGTTGTGAGAACAGTAGAGTGGTTTCAGACCATTCTAATGGGTGGCGAATCGCGTTTGTAGTATTTGATGGGTTTTGTAAAAGGGTATGACGACATGTTCGAGACGACGTCCGTCGTATTGTCTTTCAACCCTTCTTTTGCGGTACGAATTCAAAGCCTGCCGGCCCCATGTGACGCGGAAATACCTAAATTAGCCGCCAATTCGTGTCATAAGATAGAAAAAGGTGTGTTCAACCAGCGTCATGGAGGCCATCGAAAGTGCCTCCAAAGACTAAATTTTGGAGCAATTTGTGTCATAACAATATGATGGGACGATTATCTCGTGGTCGCATTGGAAGACCGCCGGTCAACTGATTCTAAAATTCACTTGTTTCAGAATGAATCGACCTCGTCCCGCCGATCTGCGATCATCTCATTCATGATGCTGCTCCTTGTCCGAGCCCTCCCAATCGCGGGGTTGGGAAAGCTTCTTTCCACCAAAAAATTATGCCCGGCATCCAAAAAACGATCGTTGCTGAGTGAATTTCTCTGCAGCGATTTCATAACTTTGAGACAATTGAGAGAAAGTACGTAGTTGGCCCGAACTCTCCATCGGCTTGCCAAGCCTCAGGAGGAGCTTCTGGCTCATGCAGTAGCTAGGCGATTTGGATGTAGTTGCGAAGGAGTAAAGGATGGTTTCAGTCCCCACGGATAAGGGTGAGATTGATTTACCAGAAAGTCTAATATCCGCAGTTCAAAGGCAGGCGAGTGAGAATGCCATCGCAGCTGCAGCGATCATCCGAAGTTGGGGACCTCGACCTGACCAAAAGATCGTTCTTCCTGGAGCCTTTTTGCTCGAAATTGGCTCACTTTCATTGCTCATGGAATGGGAAGACTTGGGGCATTTGGATGTCCTAGGCGAAAATATGCCAGAGCTAGAGCAGGTTAAGGAGGAATTTCTCATTCGATGCCTGGGAGGGCTGGTAGCATTTCGGGATGCAGCCGAAACTCCAATCACTTCTTTGATGCTCACGACGCTGACCGAAAAGTTCTCTTGGGACGGCCCTGAGCTCATGAACGCTTCGTTTGTCCTCGATGAGGTTGACGAAGATGAATTGGTAGACGCATTGGCAACATTTCTTTGGAGCAACCGAGCGGCGATCGAACAAATTATAATTGAGGAGCGAGCCAGTGAAGAAACGTAGTGAGCAGGGAAGGGCCCTCTTTTATAGCCGTGACTCAGGCGGTCGCCACGAAGCAACTCCTCCCGAATACGTTCGTTGGGCGGAGCGTCGGGCAGCCGAACTAGGACTCCAATTCGACGGAACTCCTGAAGCGATTCAGGAGATGATTCAAAGCGGCGAGTCGGTACGAGGGGATATATTTTTCGATTTCAGCGTACCGGGGAATATCTTGTCACGAAAAGGCCTCGATGCTCTGAGGAGTACTGCCAAGACCGACCTAAAGGTGTCGCATATTTTCTCGCCTAAGCGGAATCGACTTGCTCGTCCTGATAACGCAACGGATGGAATCAATTTAGAGAACGATCTTAGAAAGCTGGGAATCACTCTCGTCTTCATGGATCGATCGCTGGAGCCACTTAAACCACGACAACGCATGCCAATTGGCGAGCTTGTCATGGCCGCAATTGATTATGATCGTTCCGCAGAGGATCGAAGAGAGCTTGCACAGAAGATAATTTACGCCCACATCCGATTGGCGAAAGACGCATATTCTACTGGAGGACAACCTCCATATGGATTTCGACGCTGGCTCGTCAATGAGAGTGGCGAGGCGTTGCGCGAATTAGAGAAAGGCGAGATCGTTCGACGACAGGGCCATCATGTCGTTTGGCTCCCAAGCGATGATGCTGAGTGGACGACGATTCATCGAATCTTGGAGTTGCTTAAAACCAATTCCGCGCACGGCGTTGCCAAGATTCTTACATCGGAGGGAATTCCAACCCCAAATCATGGTCGATACCGAACGGACAATGGAGTACCGCACACGACAAATGGGCGCTGGAATCAGACGACGATCATCAACATTGCGAGAAACCCGCTGCTCGTTGGGGTAATGTCATATGGACGTCGTGCAATGGGTGATCAACTACGGGCAACGCCCAATGGTCCGCGTGAATTGACCGATTCTGATCTTAACGAGCATTCAAACTCGCCAAAGGTCGTAAGGAATTCCAATGAGAACCTGATCGAAGCTCAGGCGAAATTTGAGCCACGAGTTGATCCGATCGAGCGCCAAGCACTCATTGACGAACTGGATCGACGAGGTGGAACTCAGCGTGGAAAGCCTCGTTCGCGAAACCCCGCTCAAAATCCACTGGGTGTGCGTCTATTTGATATGACTTGTGGCTGGCCCATGTACCGAATTCCATACAAGGGTTCATTCCGTTATCGGTGCGGACTCTACTCGCAGAGCTGTGGTGGTCAGTGCCATCATAATCACGTAGATGGCGTGGTGGCCACAAAGTTTGCGTTGAACTGCGTGCGTCAAAAGCTGTTGTCACCGACCGTTATGCCAAAGCTTGAGAAGCGTCTTCGTGAACTGTCTGAGCGAAACGACCAATCAGATCGAAATGCACCCCTTCTCGCTAAAAAGCAGCGCGAGCTTTCTGAGCTGCAGGACCTTAGAGAGAAGAGCGTTGAGAACATGGGCCGGGCCAAGAATGATGCCCAATACAACGCATTGGCCAAGCGATTCGATCAGCTTGAGGAGCAAATTGCTTCTATCGAATCTGCAATCAAAAAGCTAGAGGACGAGCTTCATTCCTCTCCGGTTGGTGAGGATGAAGTGGCAATGGTTATGGCCGCAGTTCACCAGTTATCGGAGTTGGCCGGCAAGGCAGACAACCTGGAACTTGCCCGGCAGATTTTTCAATTGACGAACTTGCGAATGTTCATGCGTTTTCGCCCCACACGGCCAAAGAAGCGCGTTATAAATAAACTAGTCGGTGGAGTTGTGACATTCGGTGACGCAGCTTCGCCTGTTGAGATTTACGAGGGAGCGACTGCGCATAAAGAAGTTCGCTCCGGAGCAAAAGCCTCGGATCCCCTCCGTAGAAGTGACTTTTCCGATGGAGAGAATAAGTCGTTACGAAATGTAAGTCGGGGTGACACGATTTGAACGTGCGACCTCTGCGTCCCGAACGCAGAACGTGATACCTCAGGGGAATTTTCTGTGGCTGTAAGTAGCTTCTGGTAAATGGTTTGCGTCGCGCATTGTTGGATACCTTTTGGGGTGGCGATGGTGATACCTTTTGCGATACCTTCGGTGATACCTTTTGCGATACCTTCGGTGATACCTTTTGCGATACCTTCGGTGATACCTTTTGCGATACCTTTTGCGATACCTTTTGCGATACCTTCGGTGATACCTTTGGGACGAGTTTGGGAGGAAAATTTGAACAGAATGGTGCTAATAGGATCTCCAGAAGAGGCCTAAGAGCGAACTCCAACGTGATAGACAGAGACCGCAAAGTTACTCAATGAATTGTTCTCTAAGAGTTAGCCCGGAAGATTCAGGTTGGATCTAGAAACAACTCGTTAGTAAAGTCGGCTTTACTTGTTGCCGACACTAGTAAAGTTTTTGGGGAATTTCTTTACTAGTGCCCCTCAGTCACCTTTCCTGGCCAGCCAGGGGCCTAAGAGGCAATAGCCGTCAAATTCCTATGGAGTATCGGCCAAGTCGAGGACTCTTACTTCTGAAGCTCAACGAATTCTTCTTCGTCGCTAAAATCCGTGAGGGATCTGCTGTCGAGAATCTAAATTTGGTGTCTTTCGTTTGATTGATCGAAGTGTTGTCGTCTCAGTAGTCAGGAGGAGCCGCCACTTTCAACGAATTTGTGCCGGAATTACTAATAGATGGTTTTTAGGTTCTCGGAGTTGGCCAACTTGGCATAGGTCAACCTTAGTCTTCTTGCACGTCTACGATCGTTGCTAAACAAAAGGTTAAATTCACCTCGTGATGGAAGCTTCTCCGGGAGATCTTCTAGCGACAGTGCCTGAACCTTTCGTCTCGTATCTTCGTTTTTCTGGCTGTGATGTTTGGTTTAAGGCTACTCGTTGAGTTGTCGTCCGACTTTCAATCCCGCTAACGATCATCCCTACCCGGGGCATGGCTTCAAGCAGGAACCCAGTGCCTGCTCGGCGGGATAATGGGAGCGGCTCTCTGTGGTGGCCTAGCCATCAGACTTCCATTGAGGGCAGGTTTGCCATCGCCGTAGCTCTAGGCATGCTTTTGCTGGCTAACCGTTAGATCTGTTCAGACGCGAGTATTCCGAAGCTCGACGAAGCCAACCCATTGGATGAGGGCGAGCCAGAGAACGCCCAGCCCACTTCAGCGAACTGATTTTCGGTCATGGTGCTACACCAGACCAGCATGACGGAAAGCCCAAATTAGTCCTAGCTATATCGGATAAATAGCCCTCGGCTTCGGTTCGTGGTTGGGTATAACGCGTTTCTGCCTGACAGACATCCTACTGATTGCCATACCTCCACCATGCAACGCAGCCAATCTTGCGACTTCACTGCACTTGTATTTTGACAGCAGGTAAACGACGCGCCTATTCTGTGAATTCGTATTACAGCCTGCCTACTGCCCTCCCTGAGATTTTTCCCTCCTGGCAAAGTGAGAACCTGCACCATGTTTCTGTCCAGTTGCCGCCATCCAGTACGGACCGAACTACGACAAGCCTTCACGCTCGTTGCACTTCTTGTCGTGATCGCCGAATCTCGAAACGTCTTCGTTCGACTGTCCTGACCCCAGAAAGCCTCTCTGTCAAATGCGAGACGAATCCCGACAGCTATTTGAGAATGCAAAAGGCCAGATGCGTTTAACACGAGCAAATCTTCTATGGACCCCCTCAGAGAAGCTTGTGCTTTCTCCAGCAGAAGGACAATTACAACTGCCCTACGCCGATTCGTCCTGAGAACGAGTTAGGACCAGGTCATGATGGTTCGACAACAAATATTGCTGAGGATACTGCCTTGAGTTCGAGTTCTTCCGACTCCACTTCTAAGCGATAGTAGGTCGACTGGCCATCGAAGTCTTTATCGTTCCATGTGGTCTTGAATTGCGACGTGTTCGGCTCCCAAGTCTTAATCACCTCACCGTATTTGATAAGCTTAACCTCGGTGATTGCCCCCTCGTCCGCGGTCGCATCGATTTTGATTTCCAGCGGCGTACCAGAGGTAATCTGCAAGCGGTCACCAATCATTGCCTCGTTGACTCGAAGCATACACAGAAGCCCCTTTCCATCGACCGCGAGAGTTCTTCCCTTTTGAATGGCTTCTTTGATGGCCATGTATGAGTGACGTTCGGCCCAGACGCACCATCGAATCCCACGCTTGACAGACCATCGCCCGTGCGCGTCGCTCCCCCCTTTAGCAATGACAGGAATTCCCTTCTTGAGGTACTGGTTGTCCCAGGTATCGAAGGAGTACCAATCACGATCATTAACCAACTCGAAGAGTGTGATGTTATTGGGGCCTTCACGATACTCGCTATGGTTGGGTCCTACTTCTGCCCCCATCGAAAGCGCCATCGCGTTTTGTTCTTGCACTGACTGATTTGCCGTGGGAATAAAGTGCCTGAGAAAAGCACCTGTTCGATGCTTTCCGCCGTCGGATATCTCCTGCCCATTGCCAAAGACAATAAAGTCTTCGGTCGCTTGGTCCTCGGCTCGAAAATATGATCCCAAACTATTGTGCTCTGTAACAAGGACAAAATCGAACTCGAGTTTCTTTGCCTCGGCAAGCGTTAACTCAGGCGTAAAGTCTTCCGCAATAACATCGTGCGTGAACGTATGAAAATGCCCGTCGCCAAGATACCACTTTTCCTCTTTCGCAGCAGGGAAAGGGGTTGCGGAAACAACCTCCGAAGCCAGGCTGGCGTTGGTGAAAGACTTCGCCAGAATGCGGTAGTGGTACGACGAATCAAACCGAACGTTGTAGTCACGGAAATGATCACGTCCATGCGGGACAACGATCAACAGGTTCTCCGGAGTTATGGTAACGTCTGAATGGTCACTTCGATAAATTTCGTACGTCGTTACTTCGGGTCCGCAGAGGTCCCAAGCGAGGACGACACATTCCGGTAGCGTTTGATCGTCTGCTTGAAAGTCACTAGGAGGTTCGAGGCCAAATGTGATTGTCGTATCGCCAGAATAATTGCGACGCATCTCTTCGTCGTAAAGTGCCCGATTGTATACTCGAACTTCGTCGATCGTACCGTGGAAATGGGACGAATCGTCGCCGCTTCGGCCGATGCTAAAAGGTTGCCCTTCTTTGCGCCCCATCCAGATACCTTCGACCTGTTGCGATTTAGGCTGTGGATCAAACGTCTCGCCGCTGACGTAGCCTCGAACATATCCGTGATGCCGAACGCGTTCTTCAATATCCGATCCTTCCCAGAAACCGACGGTGTGCCTCCACGTTTCCGGTTGAACAACCCTAGCAAGTGACAAGGCTTCTTCGAGTTGATCTTTGGGCCGTTGAGCGGATCGATAGTGATAAACGATACGCCCCTTGTTGAGTGCCAGGGCGTAATCCCCCCGATGGGCATACGACTTTTGGGCAATGATCTGAAGCTCACGGTCGTTGACGTCGGTGTCGGCCCGCACCCAGGCCTCGATGTAGCTCCCGTCGGCACCGCTCATTGAAGGAGCATTGGGAATCTCCACGTGTTGACTATGACCGTCCAAGAAGATTGCTTGCCCAGTTTTTCCAGGGACAAGTTCTGGCCCCCCAAATAGCTTTCCATGGTTTTCTTGAAGGGAGAGGTCACGGACGATGTTGTCGGTTTCTATCCCATCAAACGTATAGATACCCACGGCACCGTCTAAAAGAATGCCACGCTCGATCTCGACACCGTCGCAGATCGCCGTGATGGTAGAAGTGCCTGACTGGCTCGAGCGTACCTCGAAGTGGGTGATACCCCTTTCGTCCGTTACTGCTTCGGAAGGTTCGATAACATCGTGGTCGCTCCGGCTTGATTGCAAGGAAACTGTTTTACCTTTGGCAATGGTACCGTCCGCATTACGTACCGCGACAATGACGATACACGCTTGCTTGCCGTCGGATTTCGCAGCGAAGGGCTTACAGGAAATAAAAGAGTTGAGCTGCGATACGGATGCTTGCGCCGATGCCCCCCCTGCTGCCATCAGAAGCCACACAAAGAAGATCATCGTAGGTACTCGAATCATAACGCTCAACTTTCTCTTGCTTGACATTTACAACCGCGGCGGAACGTATCATCGTTTCGATCTTCACCCTTTCGGGAAAGTGGCACGAGCGACAACTAAGTTGTTATTCACGCAAGCTTAACAGTCCGCAGTGTAAGCAAATAATTCAAAGATCCCTTGATGTATTTCAGAGGGGTTCTGCATGGCCAGCACGGGGTAAAACATGGCACATTAATTGCCAAATGCATATGTGTTTATGAATGAAGTCTTCATCAGTATTGCGGTAATTACTGCAATATAGTTGCTTCGCGTGAAGCTTCTGTGAATGCCTTTGATTTCGATCATTTCCCCGTTGCTGAAATAGGCTCAAGCGATTCCATTGTTTGCAGCTGTCCACAATGAACAGGCAGTTGCGGATTGACGCGTATCGGACTTCTCTTTTCTTCTAATTATCGCGGTTAGTGTCACTTCGAGATGTCGCCATGTAAGTCAAGCAAGTCGCAATAGCGTCGTGCTGATCTAAATCTAGATACCATTTAGGGGAGAGGAACTGATGACTTTACGAAATCGCACGCACCGCGGATTTACGTTGGTCGAGCTACTAGTCGTGATCGCCATTATCGGAATTCTGATCGCGTTGCTTCTACCGGCTGTTCAGCAAGCCCGAGAGGCCGCTCGCCGTATGCAATGCACGAACAACTTGAAGCAACTCGGTTTGGCGTTGCATAACTATCACGATACGAGCGGGTCATTTGTCGCGCTTCGTGGCGGGAATTATGGCTACCAGAGTGGGCACGTTGGCCTGCTTCCATTCCTGGAACAAGGAAACCTATACGATCAAATCAGCCATCCAAGTGGTTCTTTTCCCACGTTTGGGCCTCAGCCATGGAAAGACTTTGATCCCTGGTTAGTGAGTGTCGACATGTTTCTGTGTCCGACCCAGCCATCCCACATCATGGATAGCGACCCGACTGGGTGGAACGGTGACCGAAAGCGAAACTCGTACATGTACTGCATGGGTGATTCAATCGATGCCAGTCCAACGAACTTCCGTGGCATGTTCGCGAAGTACAGCTATCTAAAGTTTCGCGACTGTGTGGACGGCACATCGAATACGATTTTCATGGCCGAACGTCGCTTACCAGTATCAGCAGGCGACAAAGGTCATGTTTTGACGGGAAATAGCAGTGCTGCCTCGACCCCGACCAATTGCCGTGGAGAATTCAACAACGCCACCAAACAGTACTTCACCCCTGGCAATACCGCTAATTTCCCTGGCATCAACTGGGTTGATGGCTCGATGAGTGTAGGTGGCTTCAACACCATTATGCCGCCGAATTCTCCTTCGTGTATGACTGGTTCTAGCGGCAATAACAACGGAATCCACAGTGCCGGTAGTCTCCATCAAGGCGGATGCAACGTGCTCTTCGGAGACGCCTCGGTTCATTTCGTGCCAGAAACAATCGACTCGGGCGACCAATCGGCTGATTCCGACTTGGGTGGCACGGGCGGACTGAGTCCTTTCGGAGTTTGGGGGGCCCTCGGTACCCGAGGCGGCTCAGAAGTCAACGAATCCTTCTAGTAAATCTGGCTGCACTAACCGCAATTTTCTTGTGTCGTTGCAGATAGCCAATAAGCTTCCGGCCGTCCATTGGGACGGCCGTGAAAGCAGAGTAAATTTCCGCGTTGACTCATACTCCGTTCTCCTGCCCAGCTTATTTATACAGTGGGTTCGGAAAGGGAATTTTTTTCTATGTCATCCACACCCTCTGGAGCACATTATGCGAAACGCTAAGACTTTCAAAGTTTATGGCCTGAGCGTCATCCTGATTACCTTGAGTCTCTGCGGTTGTTATGGTCGCTCAGACCAATGGGTAGAGGGGCGACCGCCGCTGGTCGATGCTTCGGGCGTTGCCACCATCAATGGCGAGCCTCTTGATAACGCGATCGTGACGTTTCGTCCTATCGAAGGGAACTACGCTGCTTTCGCACGAACACAGAATGATGGTTCATTCCAACTCACCACGTTCGATGATGGTGATGGTGCTGTTGCCGGAGAATTCGACGTGACCGTCTCGAAAATGGTCATTGAACTGGAACCGAACCCAGCCAACCCACAGGTTCTTCCACCGATCTACCATTCCGAACATTCAATGATTCCTGCGAAGTACAACAGCGTCGATAAGTCAGGCTTAACCGCCACGATCTCTGAAGATGGTGACAGCGATCTCCGGCTTGAACTGGTTGGGCTTCCGGAAAAGAAAAAGGTACTGGCTGACAATCGCTAGAAATGAGCAGCGATTGACTCCCTTGATGTTAAGTACGCAGCTTTCACCCGAAAGTTAGAATAAGGTGATTTCATTGGGCAAAATAGGTTCGCTTCGTCCCTTGAGTTCGCATCTTCTCTTTGTCCTTTTATTGGGAGGAGTCTGCTTAGGCTATTTACCGCAAAAAACGTTTGCGGAAAAGCCGCCCAACGTCATCTTCATTCTGGCGGATGATCTCGGGTACGGAGACGTTGGCTGCTTCGGACAAGAGCACATTCAAACGCCCTGCATCGACCAACTGGCCAGTGATGGTATGCGGTTCACTCAGGCCTATGCTGGAGCGACGGTGTGCGCTCCTTCACGATGTACGCTCATGACCGGCTTACATACTGGTCATTGTTACATTCGTGGCAACAAAGAGATTAAGCCCGTCGGGCAAGAGCCGATGCCAGGCGATACGTTCACCTTGGCACACTTAATGAAGCAGGCCGGATATCGGACGGGGTTAATCGGAAAATGGGGCTTGGGCTACCCAGATTCAGCAAGTACGCCTGATACGATGGGGTTTGACTATTTCTTCGGATACAACTGCCAAAGAAACGCCCACAGCTACTATCCTGAGTACCTCTGGCGTGACGACGAAAAAGTAGCTCTTGAGTCAAATGCCTATTCGCATGACGTGATGGTCGATGATGCCCTGCAATTTGTAAAACGCAATCAAGACATTCCTTTCTTTCTATACCTGGCATTCACGATTCCTCACAAAAAGTTGCAAGTGCCATCCCTGGATCCTTATGCGGACGAATCATGGTCGGAAGACGAAAAGATCTGTGCTGCGATGATCACGCGAATGGATAGCGACATCGGGCGTCTGATGGAACTTCTCAAAAAATTGCAGATTGACGATCAGACGTTGGTCTTCTTTACCAGTGACAATGGTGCCACCTATCGATTTGCTCGCTTCAATCACTCGGGGCCACTGAAAGGGCGAAAACGCTCGATGTACGAAGGTGGCATACGCTCGCCTAGCATCGCACGCTGGCCAGGCAAGATTCCCGCAGGCACCGTGAGTAATCAGGTTTGGTCATTCTGGGACATGATGCCAACGCTGGCGGACTTGACTAACCAATCGCTTGAGTCGGAGACTGACGGTATCTCGATTCTGCCTGCCCTCCTTGAAAACAAGTCCATCGAACATCCGCCTCTGTACTGGGAATTCCACGAGCGGGGATTCTCTCAAGCAGCCCGGCTAGGTAATTGGAAAGCAGTTCGCAACGGAGTCGGCAAGCGGTTGGAACTCTATGATCTAACCACCGACGTCCACGAAGACGTTGATTTAGCCACGAAGCACCCAGACATCGTTGATCGCTTCGAATCTTATCTAAAATCCGCGCGAAGCGATTCGGAACTCTGGCTGATTCCCGAATCTAAATAGCTGTTCCCACATTAGTGGGCTGTTTTTTGGGGAATCCGTTCACGATTCCTTTTGTCTCAAATTCTGTAACGAGCATAGTCTATGAGTCACTCATCAAGCGGGATAGATCGCCGGAGCATGTTCAAGCAATGTGTGGCTCTTGGAGCCGCAGTCGCGGCAAGTTCTTCCCTGGCCGGTCAGGAATCAAAGCGTAACGATTGGCACATACGTGCCAAGGATTATTTGGCAAGTCTGGCTCGAAGTGACAATGGATACGCATGGGAAGACCAGCAGGAATCACACCTCACTCCAACCTATGCCGTGGTAGGTTGTCTGCATCGCTTAAATGCGCTGCCGGATCAAACGGAAAAGCTAGAGCAGTTCGTTCGTACACATCATCCGGCAGCCTGGAAAAGACTGGAACAAGAGCATCGCGAATTTGAGTTTCAGCAAATTCAAACACTCCAGTGGTTAGGAGCAGATGCATCCGACTTTGTGGACGTAGTAAGCAGTTGGAAAGAACCGGTGCCCTACCTGCCACAGTACGAGAAACACCGCTATCCGGTGTTTCGATTTCAGCTCGCCGCTTTTACATGTCGCGATCTACTTGAACTTCCACTGGAGGATCTTTCACCTAAGTTTATCACCTACCTCGATGAGCGCCGCCGTAAAAACGGCAGCTTTAATAATACACCCGCCAACCAAGGCGGCGACGGGAATGCGCTCAACACGCTTTGGGGCCTAGAGGCCCTGACCGCACTAGGCCGCACCAGTGAACTCAAGAGCGAGGCCATTGACTGGCTTCAAGCTTGCCAAGGGGCAGAAGGTGGCTTTCGATGGTGCCCCAAGCCTGCCTATGCGGGCCAGGAAGACCTGGCTTATACCTGGGCGGTAGTTCGTGGTTTGTCGCTTCTACAAAGCAGCCCAAGCGATATCGAGGCAACCTTGCGGTCCATTCACGCGTGCGCCAACGACGATGGAGGATTTGGTGACCGCCCCGGTTGGCAGACCAATCCCGTAGCCACTTTCTATGCAATCGACACCTTGGCCACGCTGAACGCACTCAATCGCCCTCTTGCCCCTATGCATAAGCCAAGCGTGATTGTACCCAAGCCAACAGAAGACCTGAAAGTCTTTACTTGCCAAGTCGAGTCGCACGGCCTAGGAAGCCCGGCAGATGCCGTCTGTCTGGCTAAAAGCTTAAAGATTCACCTATGGGGAGCCAAGAATGCTGAGCCCGCTTGGATCGATACCGCTCAAAGACTCGCCGACGAACAAGACGTCCAGGTGACCTTCTTTCGTGCCAATGAGGAATACGGCACATGGGTCGATGTTCCAGGTTTCGGCACCTATAGCCATACAAGCGATGTGATTTCCCCTGCCGCCGGAAGCATTGGTGAATCAATGACTGGTAAAGGGGATCTTTCCTGGGCAGAGTTCCGAAGAAAACGATTGCCAACCCTCATTAATAACGACGGTCGTCTTATTTGGCAATTTGGCGAGAACGAGGAACTTGCTCGCATCTTCTTGGACGATTCCATCCAAAGGGGAGGATTCGCGGCTATCAGCACCTTTCACTTCGGGAACCCTGACTTCACCAACAGTGAGCCATTCCTGAAGCGATATACGGGGCAATTGCCATTTATCGCGCTGCACGACGCACACGGACCTGAACCTTGGTGGTTTGCCGACAAAACAACCGGCTTTCGAACCCTGTTTCTTGCGAAAGAGCCAACCTGGCAAGGATGGCTAACCGCGCTCAAACATTGCTGGACAGCCCCCGTTCGACGAGACGAGTTTACGAAGAACCGAATACGAATTCATCCCGGTTCAAAACTCGTTGCCGACATCGTGATGAAGAATCAAAACCAATGGCGTTGGTGGGATAACGCCGCCATCTCGCGACCTCTTGTTTCACTCGTTGCCGTCCGTGCCGAGGACCAATACGAGGCGGCTCGCCCTGAAACGGGCATCAATCTTCGCGTTCGATGGGCCCACCATCACACGGCACACGGACAACTCAAGACACCACTCGCTGAATTCATTTCACTTATCGTCGACGGAAAGCAGATAGCTCCGAAATTAGTGGAACGCTACGGCGGACGTGGCAATAAACTGGCCGATCGCTACTATCTATGGGAAATGCCTACGGTTCATCCAGGAGGCCATCAAGCTACGGCTACTGTTCGGTCACTCGAATCGAATGACAAGGAAAGTCAAACGATAGCGTATTAATTGAGCTAGTAAGTTGCGTCATGTTTTTGGACATTTGATTCTGTCTAACGGCGGGCGTGACCTGGGCGATCACGATTGCAATAGCCTCGGAAAAGTTTAGATACTTGTTCAGGGAAACGGGTTTGCCACTAATGAATTCCCGCTGTGTTGCATCGTTCCAGACCAAGATCTGATCGGGACGGACATTCTTTACGTCAAACGAAAGGGGAACGGAGGCTTGGGTTAAATTGACGCTCTGCATCGTCGCTTTGAAGTGCAACAAACGATTTCGCCGAGTAAGATCGAACAGCCGTTCGCGCAATCGCGTCAGTACCACTGCTTGCTTCGTTCTAGAATCCTTCTCCTTTAAGCCTTCAATGCGCGCCAAATCGATTTCAAAGTCGACGCCTTGATCGTGGTAGTTCTCCAGCGTCGACAAGATAGCCGGTAAGTCTTGTGCTCGGCGGTGCCGATCAACCTCGGTCATCCTGACAATGGCTCGGGCCAGGACGGGATGCAGCACAGGCCGAATCTGGAAGAGGTTGTCACGCGAGTGCGCGAATCGTTCCAGGTCATTTGGTTCAGAGAAGTCGAGCCCACATGCGAGGCTCGCCAGGATCATGCCCAGGCAACGTAGCCTGGCAGAAATACAGGTCGGGCAATCTGTTCACCAGGTACACCTATCGATAGGTACGTCGTGCTTTCTTCCCCTTCGTCGATCGATGAGGATCGCCTACTCTCGTTGACAATTTCGACGCTCGAAGGATTCAGCGACTGAATTTGCTTGAGTTCGCTTGGGTTTCGTCGAAACGGAAGCCGCTTTGCCTCTTCAAACCAAATGCGGTTTCCCTCGACATTCAAATTTTCAAGGCCGACAAGCGGAGCGACGCGTTCGGCTGCGTGGGCTTAGGAACTAGCAATAAGTCGACCATTCGTCGCGTCTTGACTTCAATGGTCCGTTGAGCAAGCAGGTCAAGTTCATTGAGTGCAGGCTGCCCTTGGATCATTTCAGTGATCTTCGTTTCGGCATCGACATCTTGGTTGTGCCACAATCGGACAGCCCTGGCACGAACATAGCTCTCCGGATGCGAGAGACTTTGCGATGGTCCTGTCTCCCGCTCGAAGATCTCTGCGGCCTGCTTGAGATAGCTTTCGGCATTAACTGTATCTAGCCCAGAAGAAATCTTCACCAGGGAAGAAATAACTACGTTTGGATCTTCGGTTACAAATAGCGAGCCGCGATCGCAAAAGATTTCGTTGTACAACGAAAGCAGCCGCATGCTCTCCAAATGTGCCGGATGAGCTTTGCGATCGATGGTCAGTGCGGCCAAGATTTGGTCGACAATCAGGAAGTCACCGTCCCATTGCTGCCATAATAGAAGGTGGGAAAGCTCGTGAGCAAATACGGATAGAAGCTCCTCGCGGCTCAGCTTCGATGTTATGGGACCAAACAGGATGATATGAGCCTCGCTGGGTAAATAGGCCAAACTGGCGTTCATTCCTTCCGCGTTCTGGGCCTGATAAATCGTCAGCGGCACGTCAAGGTTTAGCCGAGATAGGGCGAGGTCGGCAATCTCGTACCAGTCAGACTGCGAGTCGCGATCAATTCGATAGGTCGACTTAAGCAACTCGAATCGAACCGATTCCGCCTGGTCCTCCCGGACGCGGTGCGAGCAATACCAGTTCCAAATCTCCGCCTCTTCCTCCCTCAAATAGTCTCTTATCTGCTAGTGATACGGCAGTGGCTCCAAGGGGTAAGCGACTCAATCGGCTTCTCGCTCACAGTCACACTCAACAACAAAACAGGGAATTAGACATGTCCGTCAGTTGGACAAAGCGGTTCCTAATTTCCCGCACTAGACGGTACAACTCAAATAGACAGCTCGAAAATTTACTTCGCAGTTTATACTACGAAGAAAACACCCTCCTTGCACATTCAGCTTCTGCCCATGTTTTGTTCGTCTTACATGATCGCATGGATTCCAAAGCATTGGAGCCTAGGCAATGAGGAATCGTAAATCCAAGGGGTTTTTGTTCCTCTTGGGACTCTTAGATAGAGTCAGGCTCTTCTTTCATTTCAACGAACAGCCGTGTTGCAGAACTGGTGGCTTTTTTGTCGGCGTCATAGTACTCGTAGACGACAGCTGGCGGGACCACGATGTCGACCGGCATCGTGGCCGTGAGCTGGTATCTAAGCGTCAGGGGTAATTCCGGCTCAAGATTCCTCAGGTATACGATGATGGCACGAGGTGTGATCTGATATTTCTCAATTTGCCCGTTGTCCAAGAGCCTGGCAAAGTCGCCTGTTTCGACCGTAAAGCCAGCGGGAACTGGTAAATTGAGCATGACCATAGGGGCCGACGAATCTACTTGATTGGCTACGGTTGCCGTGGCTGCAATCGCTTCATTCACGAAGAGTTTTGTACGATCGTAATCGAGCTTCACCGAGAACGGCTGGTCCCCCTCAGCAGTGGATTTGTTGGGCGAATGGTATCGCATAGTCACTTGGTAAGAAGTATCGCGTCAGCGTCAGGCAGTTGTCCAAGCTATATCCCGATCTGGTGAAGGTCCAAAGCAGGGCAGGGACTCGCCAGGCCGCTAACCAATGGTGGGCCGATCAGTTCCGGGATCTACGAAGGGCAGAGATTGCCAACGAGCTTACGGCCCTGGAGATCATACGGGACTTCCAGCAGACGCTCAGGGATCAAGCCGTACAGGCTCGGGACTCAACGTTGGTCTTCGAGATCGATCAACGTTTGACCCAACTCCAGACGCTCTTAGAAGCTGGTCAACCGCCATTGTGTCTGCTGGATGCATTGACTGCAATTATGTGGACCGGCAGTGACACCATTCTGGCTCCAGCAGATCTACTCTTAATCCATTCAAGCTATCCGGGCCAACCCTTGGAATGCCGTTGCATTCTGACCGCGTACCCTCGTTAAAAGAGGTCTGAGGAGGCCTTACGAAAAAGCGAATGACGGTTCCGCAAGGTAATGGAAAACACGGTGAAAGGAATTGCAATCATGGATTGGAATGGGCGATTCGGATGAGCGAAAAGAACGGACGTCACGCGAGCGATATAAGATACTATGTAAGTTCGCTACGCCTGGGCGTGAAGCAATTCGCCTCGCGGACGCCAAATCCAGGAGACGATGTTCTCCGGATGGAAACGACTCGATTCCTGGAGTCGGAATGAAACATCACTTCTTCTCGAGGCGGGAAAGCCAGATGTCACTGCCCCCCAGCCCTCCCTCACGTCCTGTTATCAACAGCAATGCCTTACTATCCTGAACTAAACTTGACAGACCGCTGCCGGTCTTGGCATTGGGAAACACTCGCTGCGGGGTCGACCAAGGTTCGCCCCAGTCTTGCCGGGTCACATAAAACAAACGATAGTCTTTGCCGCCCTCGGAAGAATCAATATCCATTGGATAGACGAAGATCCTTCCATCGTTGCTTAGCGATCCCAGCCCAACTGGTTGGGCCTCATTCGGCAAGGGATCTTCTCTCACTTCTCCGAACGGCTTGTCCGTTGATGAGCGGCGACTTATTAAGAGAAAACTCCGAACGTCTGTCCCTTCCTCTTGTGGTCGCGTTATCGGGCGAACTTGAGTAAGCCCATCTTTCGTCAGTGTGTAGTCGCGAAAAGAGCGCGTTGCCCAAGGGTCCGGAATCGATTCTGACCATGGTTGGGATTGTGACGTACGCGTCGACAGCATATTGGATGCCCCCCGGCGAAATCGCAGGGTAAGTCCATCACCTGAGATGTTCGGCAGTTGCTCACTATTACCAACCGTATTAATCGCTGCGGGCAAACGAACGGCAGCACTCCATTCTTCGTCAACCGAATCGCGAGTAGAAATCCATAGATCACGGTCTCCAGGCCGCAATTGATCTCGAGTTGAAGAGAAAACGATCGTACAGCCGTCATCTGTCATATCAGCGCTTAACTCGAAATGTTTCGAGTTCACGATCGGCCCCAAGTTTTCCTGGATACGCCAAGTCCAATCGCCCGTCGCCAGTAAATCCGCAGCCGCAATCGATTCGGTAAGCGTAGGGGAATTCTCACTGGATTTACCATACCTCTGAGGCATAAAGATCGGACTGAGAATCAAAGCAAGGAAAATGGTCAGGGCGAGTACCGAGAGTACACCGATGAGCATTGATCGGTTTCTGCTTGTGATTGAGGGAATCGTCGAAGCCGGACGGTCAGCACGTTCTTGAACGTTTTCGGCTCGATCCCTAGAGAGACGGCTAGGTTTCGGATTAGGTGCAGTAATATTGCAGGCATCAATCGCCTCCACAACCTCTTGCATCGACTGAAAGCGATCAGCAGGCTCTTTGGCAACCATTTGCTGAAACACCGCGTTGACCGACTGCGGCACGTCGGCTCGTATCTCACAGATAATCGGGATTTCGCTTTCCCGATGCCGTACTAAAACCTGAAAAACGGTATCGCCTTGGTAGACCGGGTCACCAGTCAGTAAATAGAAGAGCGTACACCCGAGGCTGTACACATCCGTTCTCGCATCGACCAGGTGCGAATTGAGAGACTGCTCTGGTGCCATGAAGGAAGCGGTGCCCAGTACCATACCGGCAGTTGTAATCTCACTTTCCGCGAGAGAACTATCTCGGCGATGCACTCCACTTTTGTCGAATTGCATCAATGACTCATCGACATGTGCAAGGCCCAAGTCCAGGATCTTAATCGTATCTTGGGTATTCAAGAGCAAGTTGCCGGGCTTGATATCGCGATGTATGACTCCGTGCTGGTGGGCGTAATCAAGCCCTACAGCTGCTTGGCGAATCGAGTCGACCGCCTGGCTGAGTGACATGGGGCCCGACTCTCGAATGATTTGTCGCAAGTTCTTTCCACGCACGTATTCCATAACGAGAAAATTGATGCCGCGTGACTCGTCCGCATCATAAGAACGAACGACATTAGGGTGTTCCAAGGTGGCCGCTACACGCACTTCACGTCGAAAACGTTTCACATGGTCCGACGAACCCAACATCTTTGGCGATATAATTTTGACTGCAACCACGCGATCCATGCTGCGATGGATGGCCTTAAAAACCATTCCCATTCCGCCCACATCGATCAAATCGACAATAAGATATTTGTCGATGAGTAGCTCGGGCTCGCCTCGCAAAAGAGCTGTTGCCTGATACTGAGTTAGCTTTCCTTCCTGCACCAGCTGAGCGGCAAGCGTTCGCGGGTCTGGCATCTCGGATTGCTCAGGACGATGATCGCTAACCGAATCCAACTCGGCCTGACTAAGAATTCCTACCTCAGAAAGCTTCGACAGGAATTGTTCACAGTCGACCGAAACGTCGTCGTCTATACTCAATTGTGAGTGAATAGGAGCGTCTGGGTCGGTCAGGGTGAAGTCAGCGATGGCCTTATCGGGAGATTGTTCGAGCGGATCATTGTTGGCGTTGGCGTGGCCCAACAGGGAACGAACATTTTGAAGAAGTGTTGCGTCTGTACCACACTCCTTTTCCAGCCAACGATCACGCTGCTGCTCCGGAATTTCCATCGCCGCCAGAAATATTTGCTGCAGTCGTTCCAGGTTAGGGTCGGTCGTCATCGTCGTTTACCCTCTCGGCATGGCTACCTAACTCACGGTACAGCCACGCTTTCGCGAATTTCCAATCATTGTTGACAGAGCGAAGCGAAATCCCCAACTTGTTAGCAATCTCGTCTCCGGTCATTCCGCCGAAGAATCTTAACTCGACGACTTCGGCGGCACGTGGCATGACCTTGGAAAACGCCTCGAGGGCATCGTTCAATTCAAGGACATCTATCCTATTGGCGTCTTCCGTAACAGAAATGTGCAACGGAATTCCACGACCGGTTTTGCCACCGCGTTTCTGGGATTTTCGTTGTCGTGCGTAGTCGACCAACAGGCGTCGAATAATGTTCGCGCCAGCCGCGAGCATCATAGATCGATCGTCTTCTCTCAGATTCTGCTGTTTCTGTAGTCGCAGATAGGCATCGTTAACCAGAAGCGTCGGTTGTAGCGAATGCCCAGGCGTCTCTTTCGCGAGCGCACATTGTGCTAGTCGGTGCAATTCGTCGTAGAGAGGCTGATTCCACCTATTTTCGCCTGATTGATTTGGTGGGTCGGTCATTTGTGACTTTCATACGCGAATTATAGTGTGATACTCATCGTCGCAACTGTGAATAGTTCCCTAGGCGTCGCAATGTAACCGATGGCTGATTGTCCCCCAGGAACATAAGTGGTGCAACTAATCAATAACTTTCGAGACGGTTCATCTCGACCTGGTGTAGGAAACGATGCATCACTAGTGACCAGAATTCGATGACGTCTTGATGTTACCCCTCTGGCCAAACGAGAAATTTTCTCGCAAACGGTTGCACAAGCTCGGAGTAAATGTCGCCAAGCATGATGAGGGAAAGCCTCGCCAGACTTAAAGAAAAGGGGAAAGCCATGAACGAAAACGACCTTCACGACTATTGGGCCTCACAAATTGATGGTTCACGAAACGTTGCCAGCCCGATGAGCATGCTCGGGGGACAAACCTACGACAACTGGCAAGGCCGGCAACCTAATACAGGTCTGACCCTCTATGGAGGAGACGCTGGCAGCCTCAGCGGAAGTGGTGATTCGATATTCGACGCGTCTCGGGAGTTTGCTGAAGAGTGGACCGAATTCGTTTGCGAGCTTCTAGAGGATTGGTTCAACTGGGTTCCAGGTTGGGTCGGACTGGCTTTCAAGTTTTCCAGTGTATTCGCAATGCTAGTTGTGGCGGTTCACTTCGAATTCACTGGCCTCAGCCTATTGGGGTTCGCCGCCGCAGGCTGGTTCGTCCCTAAAACAATCAAGTGGACAGCTATCCTCACACACTACTTGACCCTATGTCTGTTGTTCCTGGCCTTCTGGGCCGTCGTATTTATGGTCATGCTCGCAGCGGCGTTGGGGGGCCTCTGGCTGGCAGTGGAGCTGATCCGGTAAATCGCGACAAAGTACAGCGATCGCCTAATTATGTGGTTCGAAGAATTCTCGGGGGAGAAGGTTGAATGTCTATGTCTAAAATGCACTTACCTCACCAGTCAGTAAACATTCGTTGGTTTTCGATTGTCCTCATTCTGTTTTCGATCGGAGGCTGCTCTGCGGAGTCTCCCGTCGACGATGGCGATGCGGGAGTCTTTGAGGAGACCGAAGATGATAAGCGAGTCGGGCAGACGCGGAAAGCGAACGAGCATTCGAATCTGACCAATCTCAAGCTAAATCGCATTGGAAGCGGCTCAGGTATCACGCCCGAGCAAATCACCGCTGCGGCAAAGAATACAGATGTCAACTTTACACAGCTCAAAGACATTCGAAGCAAGTTCTGGAAGACTAAACCTGACGACTCTGAGTATGAGTCACTGCGAAAGATCTATGCCGAAGCGTTATTGGAGAAGGACATTCAGATTCTCCACGCAGGCATAGCCACAGGGAGCGATGGTTTTTTATCGAAAGTAGTGCGTGTCAGTCTGGATGGCGGAGTCTCAGAAATCGCCCGCCCAGCACTAAGTAGATGGGTGGATGGCATTCGCAAGCATATGGGCATCCGCGAGAAACAGCGGTATCAGATGCTCGAGAATATCAATGCTTATGACCGTATCCGGTTTAACAAAGCCCTTGCAGCGACCCAACACCTAGCACAGCAGTACGAAACCATGCGTGACTGGGGTGAGTATGTCGCGGCTGGGCGGCACGAAGACTTCTACCCAACGCCAGAGTCGTATGTGGCCTTCGTCCTACTTACCGATGGTGAAGGAGTCTCGCAAGAGCAGGCCCAGGCCAAGTATCACGACTTCGCCCGCATGATAGGCGAGGAGATAGTCTTGGTTGCTTCCCAGAAGCAGCGACTGCACCCGAAAGATCGCTACGGGTTTCAGGAGGGTAGCAAAATGAAACTGATGTATGACCTCATGCAAGAGATAAGTCGTGCCAGTGACGTCGGCTTCATTCTCAATAATTTCCGAATGTTGGCTCGCGCTGACGATCGCTGGGCAGAAGCAGTATCGGATTACCAAGAGATGATGCAGTTGATTGACTCGGAAGTTGCTTTGAAAGCCGCATCTCACGTTCGACAGCGTTCGGATGCTTCGCTTGAGCTCTTTCTTCGCGAGATACGTCAGCATAGCGACAAATATTGCTTCTTGGCCGTGATTGCCCGATCACATGGCATGCAGTGGAAAGAAGCCCAAAATCAGTATAAGGAACTGTGCAAGATCTACGGCGAGGCCACCGTCCTGAGGGTCGCAAACCATGTTCGCACGGCTAAGGTTGTACACGGTCAGTATGGATCCGAATACATCGAGGATCCGAGTCAATTGATCAACGGAGAGGGGCCTGACAAAATAGCACTCGTGACGCGCGAAGAGGGCATGTTGACACTCTTGAAGTTAGAGCCACGCAAAGAATTACCAACCGAAAAAGAGAACAAGCCCCAAACGGCGATTTTGGATACGCTTTCTCCTGATAATCGTCTATCCACGGCGTCGCTTCCTGTCAACGTGCTCGATAGTGGACTGGCTGCCCATCAGGGCGGTGTAGCAGTCGGTCTTTCCGGCATCAAGCCAGGACAAGTCCTGGGCTTTACCGTCGGTAAATCGACCGACAAAGTCGTCGTCTTTGAAGTGGGTAAGACCGAGGAGCCGGTTTCTATTAGCAATTCAGATCTACTCGCATCGCCGGTTGCCTTGGATATGTCGGAACGATTCGTCATTGTTGGCAAGAGGCACGCGTGGCTTGGAGATCCCAAAACGGGCCGCGGCCCGCGTATCAATGCAGGCGAAGCGTATGTCTTCGATCGAAACACTGGCAAGCTCGTAACCAAGCTTCGTCTCCCCAATAGCCTCATAAGACGCAATCTCGGCTTTGGATATGCGGTGGTTACCTATGGCGACTACGCTGCCGTAGGCGCGCCATGGGGTCGCGGAAAATTTGAAGATGAAGGAGAAGTTCATCTCCTGGACGCCACCAACGGAACCTATTTCACGAAGATTGGTATGCCGCGGCAGTATCAAGGCAGTCATCGCTTTGGCTCAGGATTGGCATCTGACGGAAAGACCCTTATGGTCTTAGCCACGGGCGAGGGAGAGTACGCGGAACGGGAGCCTGGCGTGTTCCTATTTAAAGCCAAGCATGCCACCTTCATCACAAAGTTGGAAATCCCCAAAGACGATTCTCTTCAGAAATCTTTCGGGCAGTCGATGGCAGTTTCTGGAAAATGGGCTGTCGTCGGGTATCCAACTCATGAAGAAGGAGGATCTGCGTTGGTCTATGACTCTACCTCGGGAACACTACTTGCGACGCTGAAGAATTCGACGATCGATACGAATCCTAACGAGCAACCTCCTCTTGGAAAAAGCGATCTAGTTTCGCTTATCCCACAAAAAGGGATCCATGACAACCATTTCGGTAAGTCGCTTGCTATCTCAGGTCAGACTCTAGTCGTCGCATCTGACAAGGCCTTGCACGTATATGACGTGGCGACATCAACAGCTCAATATGTGATCCCCATCAACGACTCCATGAAGTCAAAGGGATTTAGAATTCAACACGTGAGTCTTGATGGAAACATCATCGCAGCATCACTCTCGAACGGTACCGGCGGACGATGGAGCCATCATGTTATCAATACAGACGAATTCCGCATTGACTAGGCTTTGTTCGTGTCCACGGTGATCGCTCCATAAATTATGTTCCCAACAGCACTTCCAGCAGGTTCTGATCGTTCCTGCCGACTTTTAGCCGTTTGTTTGACCTGACCCCTTTAACCGCGTCCATTCGGTAAATTAGTTTTTTGCTGAATGCATGCCCAATTGAAGGGAGATTTCTTATGCCCAGAAGACGATTTTCGCCCGAGCAGATCATTCAACATCTCCGTGAAGCGGAGGTGCTTCTTTCTCAGGACAAGACGATTGCCCAGGCCTGCAAGGCCATCGGTGTCACGGAGCAGACTTACTACCGCTGGCGGAAGGAGTACGGCGGTGTTCGTACCGATCAGGCCAAGCGTTTGAAAGAGCTCGAGAAAGAGAATGCTCGGCTCAAGCGGTTGCTTGCTGATGCCGAGCTCGACAAGGCGATCCTGAAGGAGGCCGCTTCGGGAAACTTCTGAGCCCGGACAAGCGACGGCGAATCGTCGAGCATGTGCGAGACGCCTTGGGACACGAGCGAGTCTCGGAACGGCGTGCTTGTCGCGTGCTTGGGCAGCCTCGTTCCACGCAGCGCCGTGCTCGCTGGGTTCCCGATGACGAACCTCGCCTGGTCCGGGAGATGATTGAACTGGCCGAACAGTACGGTCGTTACGGCTATCGGCGAATTACTGAGATGTTACGCCGGAAAGGTTGGCAGGTGAACCATAAACGTATCGAACGCCTATGGCGTCGCGAAGGCTTGAAAGTACCGAAAAGGCAGCCGAAACGACGTCGGCTGTGGTTGAATGATGGTTCGTGCGTTCGCCTGCGGCCGAGTCGTCGCGATGAGGTCTGGAGCTATGACTTCGTGCATCACCGAACGCATGATGGTCGAGCTTTCCGGATGCTGACGCTAATCGATGAGTATACGCGAGAATGCCTGGCGATCGATGTGGCTCGACAACTAACCAGCGAGGATGTTTTGGAGCGTCTTAGCGACCTATTCGTTCGCCGCGGCGTGCCGGACTTTATTCGCAGCGACAACGGCTCGGAGTTCACCGCCACAAAGGTCCGTGACTGGCTGGAACGAGTCGAGGTGAACACCTTGTACATCGAACCAGGCAGTCCCTGGGAGAATGGCTACATCGAATCATTCAACGGGAAGCTGCGAGACGAGCTTCTTGACCGGGAGATCTTCGACACGCTGCTGGAGGCAAAAGTGTTGATCGAACAGTGGCGAGTCGAGTACAACACGGTACGCCCGCACAGTTCGCTGGGGTACCGCCCACCAGTACCGGAGGCAATTCTTCCAGGGGAAGCTGCTTCCGCTACGCCGTGAGCACCTTCCCCTGGAAGAATCCTTGAAGAATATCACTTAAAGACTGGTTTCATTCGTGGGGGCAGGTCAGTCCCGAACGCAGCGCTCTACCAGGCTGAGCCACACCCCGAAGGTGGTTGGGATTGCATGCGGATTGCATGAAATGCCCGGGGAATGTGGAGATTTTAATCAGCCGTTAAAGGTTCGGTCAACCGGAATGGTGGGCGGGGATTTTTGACTCGGTGGGTTTCCAGGCAACCAGGTGAAGCTCTACGTTGCTGCGGCCTCGGAATGTGTTGATGACTGGGTGATAGGCGATGTCCAGCGGGCCATCGGTGGCTTCTAGTTCGTCGGCCCACTCGCCTCGACCGAACGCGACTCCTCGGATTTTGACTCCGTGGTGTTCTAGTTGAATGGCCAGATGCCGTTCGCCGCCGCCGATCTTTTTGGGTGGAGCTGCCAGCTTGGCTCCTGTGGCGCACATCAGTGGTCTCGGGTTGCTTTGGCCGAAGGGGCCTAGCTGGTCGATCTGTTGGACGATTTGTTTGGTCAATTGAGTGAACGGGGCTTCGGCGTCGATCACTAGTTCGGCGACGCGGTCTTCGTCGGTGACGTTTGCAGCAGCGTATTCGCAGAACTCGTGGCGGAAGTTTTCGATCTGCGCTTCATCGATTTGCAGACCGGCTGCCGCGGCGTGACCACCATGACCCAGCAGCAAGTGATCGCATGCCTGGAGGGCTTCGTGCAGGTTCAATCCATTCGCCGAGCGGCAGGAGCCGACCCCATGTTTTACGCCAGCTTCATCCAACGCGATCATGACCACCGGGCGATTGTACTTGTCGGAAAGTCGGCCAGCGACAATACCGATGATGCCTGGGTGCCAGCCGTGGCCGGCGAGGACTAACGCAGAATCGTTTTCTGGATCGAACTCGTCTTTGATCTGTTTGTTGGCGGCCAACTGAACGCTTCGCTCGAGACTCGAGCGACTATCGTTGAGCTGATGCAGGTAGTCGGCCAAGGCAGCGGCTCGTTCGTTGGAATCGGTCGTTAGCAACTCAATTCCCAACTGCGCTTGCCCAAGTCTTCCGGCCGCGTTGAGCCGTGGGGCCAGCGTGAAACCAATATCGTCGCTGGCCAAGTAAGGCTTATCGTTGAGGTTGGTGACTTTAGCCAAAGCACTCACCCCAGGCACAGGGAACTCGCGGAGGCAATTCAAACCGTGGCGTACTAACAGCCGGTTTTCATCGGTCAGGGGCACGACATCCGCGACTGTGCCGATGGATGCCAATCCCACAGCAGACAGTAAATAATTCTTGTAGCGATCGGTGACTCGCTTCGAATCGCATTCCAGCTGGCACATCGCCCAGGCCAGCTTCAAGGCAACACCAGCCCCGCATAATCCGCCGAAGGGATAGTTCGTCCCCGGAAGGCGTGGATGCACGATAACCGACGCCGCAGGGAGTCGCTCAGCCATTTCGTGGTGGTCGGTGATTATGAGTTCCAGGCCAAGCTCTTTGGCATGGTCGGCCTCGGCCACACTGGCAATGCCGCAATCGACAGTAATTACCAGGTCGGTCCCGCGCTCGGCCAGCTTGGTTAAGGCCTCGTTGTTCAGGCCGTAGCCTTCATCGATGCGGTTAGGAACGTAGTACGATACGGACGCTCCCATCAGCTTCAGGCATCGGTATAGAATTGCGGTCGACGTGATCCCGTCGGCGTCGTAGTCGCCGTAGATGATGATCTTTTTGTCTGCGTGCGCAGCGGCGTGAATCACGGCGGCGGCTTCTTTGACGCCTGGGAGAAGCTCGGGATCTCGCAGGCCTGAAAGCTTGGCATCGAGAAACTCGCGGGCAGCTTCCGCATCGCGTATGCCTCGGCAAACCAGCAATTGGGCAACCACCGGAGGAATACTAGCGGCTCGTTCCAGGGCGCGAACGATGGACATATCGTGCGGAAGAATTCGCCAAGTAGCATCCATGAATGGGGGGTCGCTCCGTCAGTAGAGAAAAGAGATGGGCCAATGGTCAGATTATCTCGGGAAAGCCACTGAGTTCCAGCCCTATGTTGCGAGATCAGACTGTTTTCGAGACATCAGATTGTAAGGCGCATGCAAGAAGCCGGATCGAATTGACCCGGCTTTCACACTCTGTGCAGCGACTCGGAACGTGCCGATGGAGGATATCGGCAGCCGAGAGCTTATTTCTTCTTTTCAACGTGAACCGTGTGCTTACGCAGACGGGCACAGTACTTCTTCAGGCGAAGCTTTTCGCCACCAGGTTTGCGGCGGAGCGAGTAGTTATAGTCGCCCGACTCTTCGCAAACGAGAAATACGGTTTCAGCTTTCTTGCTCTTTTTGGCCATGGCTTGGACCAATCACCTGTTTAAGGTCTACAGACGGGTGTATCGAAACCCTAGTTTTTAGCAAACGGGGCCGTTTCTGGGAAGGGCCGCGTGCAGGCTGTGGGGGAACTTCGTGGCAGTTTTCCGAGGCTCTTGAAGAAAGTCAGGAAATCTAAAAGGTCGAGAGTACAAGTCCACGGCGAAATCGTTCCTTTTTCATGTGAAGATTGGCAATAAAAGGTCGCCATAATTACGAATAAAACCAAAGAATACTGAAACTCATCCACGTCACATCGTTGATAGTAATGTTGCTGCCCTTATTAGGGGGTGTTGCGGGGATTCTTTCACCGTAGAATACTGTTAGTGAAAAATCTCCTCCAATTTGCCAATCCATCGGTGAACTGGTGTCGCTCGACCTCGAGGCCCTTTTCTTTCCTCGAAGGCTGGCGTCCAAGTGTCACGTAAGGCGTGATGCTGTAATGAGTTATAAGTCTCCGCTTCTAGCGCGAAGCGACGAATTCCACGGAGAATTGAAATGGCTCAAGTTGAAGCTGATCACGAATCGCACGACGAACATGAAGAGCAGAAGCCAAGAATTGCTACGCGCTTCCTGTTGTTTACGGCTGTTCCTTCCTGGCTGATCAGTCTGGTTGTGCACCTTGTCTTCTTCCTGATCTTGCTGACGATCTTCATGCCGCCGATCCAGAAGGATAAGCGCACATTGACCATCAACGATTCCGCCGACGCGGAAGAGATTGAAGAGTTGGTCTTGGAAGAGTTTGAGCCGATCGACGAGCAAACGCTTGAGTTCGATGACCCTCCGGAGCAGCCGGAAGAGGCCGTCTTAAGCGACGAGATTGTCGTCTCGGAATTCCAGGAAGAGATGGCGGCCACGCAAATGGTGGAACTGAGCGACTTTGCCGAAGAGACGATGCCGTTCTCTGACGTCATGAGCGAAGTGGCTGGTGTCGATGGCAACGCAACTTCTGGCCGTGGTCAGGCCACGCGTACGCAAATGCTGCGTGAAAACGGTGGTACCGGGGCGAGCGAGCAGGCGGTTGTCTGGGGGATTCAATGGATCGCCGATCATCAGCTGAAAGATGGCACGTGGAGCTTCGATCATCGTCGTGGTGCCAAGAAGCCGGGCAGCAAGGACTGGGGCACTTTCGGTGATTCGCCACGTGCTGCGACTGCTATGGCCCTGTTGCCGTTTCTGGGTTCTGGCATCACCCATAAGGAAGGCAAGTTTAAGAAGCAGGTCGAAGCAGGCCTGGGTTCGTTGATCAAGCTGATGGAAGTGCGTGGCGATACCGGCAGCTTCCGCGAGAATGAAGGCAATATGTATTCGCATGGGCTGGCGACGATCGCTGTCTGCGAAGCCTATGCAATGACGCAGGACAAAAACCTTCTCGGGCCTGCTCAATATTCCATTAACTATATTCAGGCCGCGCAAGATCCTGTCGGTGGTGGCTGGCGTTACAAGCCACGGCAACCGGGAGATACCTCGGTGGTCGGCTGGCAGGTGATGGGGCTCAAAAGTGGGCATATGGGTTATCTGGGCGTGCGTAAGAACACGATCGCTGGGGCGATTAAGTTCCTCGATTCGGTCCAGACGAAGAATGGTTCTGCCTATGGTTATGCCGATCCGGGCGACAAGCCGTCGATGAATGCTGTGGGGCTGTTGTGTCGGATGTATACCGGCTGGAAGAAAGACAACCCGGCCATTCAACAAGGGGTGCAAACCCTGGGTAAGCGTGGCCCGAGCCTCGGGAACCGTTCGGACATGTATTACAACTATTACGCCACCCAGGTCATGCGTCAGTATGGTGGTCCCGAATGGGACAACTGGAACGTGAAGATGCGTGACTTTCTCGTTAAAGAGCAGGTTCCTCAAGGTCAGCCAGAAGCAGGTAGCTGGTACTTCAATGGCCCCCACACCGATAAGGGAGGCCGCCTGTACAACACCTCGCTGGCACTGTTGACGCTGGAAGTTTACTACCGCCACTTGCCGATCTACAAGGCGAATGCTTCCGAGGAAGACTTCCCGCTGTAATCAGTACGATCGATTCAACCGAACCCATAAGACCTCGTGCAGGACCATGATTCTGCACGAGGTTTTTTGTTGCGCGATCGGGAGGGGTTTCTGGCCTATAATTTTCCGTTTCTACGGATCACCTTCCAGGGCAGCCAAGTCGCTTGCAGGCCAAACCTTCCATCGCGAAACATGAAGCTCGGTCCCAAGAAGGGGCATCGGCAGAGGATGCGCGCGTGCGGTTTCGCTTTCGGAAGTTGGTCTTGCTTTCGATGGACCGCATCAAAGGGGGCATCAGCTTCTTTGCCAGTGCCGTCGTCCATTTTATCTTGCTGATCGTCCTGGCATTGTGGGTCGCTCCGACGGGTCCCGGCGGCAATTCCAATGCGATTACGTTGTTGCCGTACGAGCAACTACCAGAGGACCTATCGATCGTTCAGACGGTAACGCCAATCGAGATCAGCCAAGCTCAAGACACCATGCAGCAAGAGCTGCAGACCGACTCGGCCGCGGCAGGCGAATTAACCAAGCTGACCGAACCGCTGCCCGACCAGTTTGCGACCAACGATCAGGCCGCGACTTTAGAGACAACCAGCGACCTGCAAAAGAACCTGCCTTGGCAGATGTCGGTTCCTTCCAAGGGTGGGGGCGGTTTTCAGGGGCGCAGTGGAGAGCTTCAGAAAGAGCTGCTTTCCGCACGTGGTGGCTCGCCGGCAACCGAGGACGCCGTCGAACGTGCGCTGCGTTGGATTGCCGCCCATCAACTGCCGGACGGCTCGTGGAGTTTTAATCATCACGAGGTCGAAGTTGGCAAGCTCAGTCCCAACCCCGGCGAACCCCTGACGCGAACTGGAGCCACCGGCCTGGCTTTGTTGCCGTTTCTCGGCAAAGGGTACACGCACATGAACGAGAACCCCTATCGAGATCAGATCGAGCAGGGGCTCTATTTTCTGCGAGCCAATCAAATCGTCGGTCCCAACGGGGGGGACCTGCAGGATGGATCGATGTACGGTCACGGGCTCGCCACCTTAGCATTGTGCGAAGCGTACGCGATGACCGGAGACCCGGCGTTGCGAATGGAAGCCACCGAGGCCGTGCGCTTCATTGAGTATGCTCAGCACGACCAAGGAGGTTGGCGTTATCAGCCGAAGCAGCCAGGCGATATCAGTGTTTTCGGCTGGCAGTTGATGGCCCTGAAGAGTGCGCTGCTGGGCGATATCAAAGTCGATAGTTCGACCATCGGCATGGCAGAGTTCTGGTTAGATCGCGTACAGCAAGCCGACGGTGCGTACTACGGCTATCAGCATCCTGGGAAGATGGTTTCGCCCACGTCGATCGGGCTTTTGTCCCGCATGTATCTTGGGTGGCCCAAGCAGGACCCACGCATGCACCGAGGGGTTGATTTTCTGTCGGATGAAGGGCCCTCGAAGACCGACATGTATTTCAACTATTACGCGACCAACGTGTTGTGTCATTACGGCGGGCCACAGTGGGTGGGATGGAACGACAAGCTCAAGGCCTACCTCTTGAAGACCCAGTCCCGTAAGGGATACACGACCGGTAGTTGGTACTTTGATGAAAAGCACGCACGCGTTGGTGGGCGATTGTACGTAACGTGTCTCTCGGCGATGATCTTGGAAGTCTATTATCGCCACATGCCTTTGTATTCGGAGAAGTCGCTTGACTTCACGTTCTGATCGTCCTGCCTGGTATGACGCTATTTTGCCGGTGATTGACCTGCGATTTGGCCAGGTCGTGCGAGGGATTGCTGGCCGTCGCGATGAGTATCAGCCGGTCGAGTCTCGCTACGCCGACGATTCGCGGCCAGGCAGTATTGCTCATGTGTACGCGTTGAATTTCGGATTTCAGGACTGTTATGTCGCCGATCTGAATGCGATTGTCGAGGGGCAGATCGATGTCGCCGGGCTTGAAGCGATCGCCGTTCAAGGGCTTAAGGTTTGGCTCGATGCGGGCATCGGAAGCGCGCGCAAGTGGCAAGCGTGTCAAAACGCGCTAAGCAATTGGGAGCCGTATCGCTGGGTTGTGGGGCTCGAGTCGCTGGAAAACTGGCAGGCCCTGGAAGAACTGCTCATCCAGATAACGCCAGAGCGACTTGTCTTTAGTCTGGACATGCAAGCAGGGCAGCCGTTAAGCACCCAGGCAGATTTTGAAGGGATGTCGCCAGAGCAAGTTGCCCGGCGTGCGGCAGATATCGGCGTGAAATCGATGATTCTGCTCGATCTGGCGGCTGTCGGTCAGGGGCAGGGGAGTCAGACCGAATCGCTCTTTGGGGCGTTGCACGAAGAACTGCCGAGTGTCGAGCTGCTCGGGGGCGGGGGAATGAGCTGGCCAGAAGATATCGAAACGCTCGCGCAGTGTGGGGCTCAGCGAATCTTGGTGGCCTCGGCGTTGCACGATGGCCGGATCGCGCCGCTTCTGGGGTAGCTTCCCATGTTATTTTTTGAGGACGGCATCAATTTTTTTCTGCCGCCCTCTGGGGGAAAGCTGGGCAAAAACAATCGACTTGGAAGCTTAGCTGAGCCCCTATTGTTTGCCCCGTTCTACTAGTAAATCAATTGCTAGCCGGACCGATTCCCTTAGGGCTTTCCAGTGGGTGTCAGTTTTCCACAAGTTGATTCGTGCCGTTTCTCATTCTCGCCGCACGGCCACGCGTAAGAGTGCGGAGTTCCCGCAGGTCATTTTAAGTGGCCGAATCTCCCCTTGCTGAGTCAACGCAAGGCATTATCATTTCAAGTGTCGAGTTGGTTACCCCACCAAGCACTGATTGTTCTGGAAAGATACCAGGCAGGCAACGCCGCTTCGACGCTGGCAGGCCTTCCTCTTGGTTACGACCATCTTTCACTCGGACACTAACGCAGAGCACGCACCCAGTCACTCCGAGATTTTTCCCACAAGTACATCAAGCGGGGGACATTCGACACTGACATTGTGATAGTTTTCACAAAGCCTACCTGGCAAGTGTGTTGAACCATAGCCTCCCAAGCGGGAGTGAGGCCCAAGATGCCACAGCGGATCACGATTAGCAAAGGCCTGAACCTGCCTATCGCAGGCAAGCCGAAACAGTCGGTACAAGAGATCGCGGACGTTCGTAAGGTTGCCGTGATCGCTCGTGATTATGTCGGCATGAAGCCGACGATGATGGTTACCGAAGGGGATGTCGTCCAACTCGGACAGCCCCTGTTTGAAGACAAGAAGACGCCGGGGGTGTTCTTTACCGCACCCGCGGCCGGCAAGGTGGTTGAGGTCAACCGCGGTGCCAAGCGTAAGTTTCTCTCGGTGGTCATTGAAGTCGAAGGAGACGACACGTTCTCTTTTGAATCGTTCAGCGAAGACAACCTGGTAGGTCTCGACCGTGAAAAGGTCGAGCAGAACCTGTTGAAGTCGGGCCTGTGGACCGCATTTCGGACGCGACCTTTCGGTAAGGTTCCTGCTCCGGGGTCATCGCCTCGGTCGATCTTTGTCACGGCGATCGACACCAGCCCGCTTGCGGCTGATCCGGCCCCGATTATCAAGGGGAACGAACTGGAATTCATCGCAGGTCTTGAAGCAATCAGCAATTTGACCGACGGCAAGGTACATCTCTGCCAGGCTCCCGGAGCCGCACTGCCAGGCAGTGATCTTCCGTTTGTTAATGATGTCGAGTTTGAAGGCAAGCATCCTGCCGGTTTGGCGGGCACGCACATTCACTTCCTCGATCCGGCTGGGCCAGGCCGCATCGTATGGTATCTCGGTTATCAAGATGTGATCGCCATTGGTCACCTGTTTCGCACCGGCGAACTCGATACGCGGCGCGTTGTTTCGCTGGCCGGTCCCGGCGTGAAAGAGCCTCGGCTGATCAAAGCTCCGATCGGTGCGAGCATCGAAGACCTTACCAAAGACCAACTCAACGAAGGGCCGATGCGGAAAGTTTCCGGCTCCGTTCTGTGCGGTTACGAGTCCACCGGCGTCGAAGCCTATCTCGGTCGTTACCACACCCAGGTATCGGTCCTGGAAGAAGGTCTCAACCGCGAAATGTTCGGCTGGCTTGCACCCGGCTTTAAGAAGTTCTCGGTAAAGACCGTGTTCGCTTCGTTCCTGTCGCCAGGCGAACTGGACATGACGACGACCGCCAACGGTAGCCACCGGGCGATCGTGCCGATCGAAGTTTACGAAACGATCATGCCTCTGGACATCGAACCGACGGCCTTGCTCAAATCACTCATTGTAGAGGACACCGATTCCGCTCAGGCTTTGGGTTGCTTGGAATTGGAAGAGGAAGATATCGCCCTGTGTACCTTTGTGGACACGGGGAAACACGATTTCGGTACCATTCTGCGGAAAAACTTGACCCGCATTGAAGCCGAAGGATAGCCATGAAATTTTTACGCGGAATGCTCGATAAGGTCGAACCAATGTTCCTCGATGGGGGGAAGTTGGAACGGCTCTATCCGCTGTACGAAGCGGCGGATACGTTTTTGTACACGCCACCAGATCGCGCCAAGGGTTTGACCCACGTGCGCGATGGGTTGGACTTGAAGCGAACGATGATCTTCGTCGTTCTCTCCCTGCTGCCATGTATTTACATGGCCCTATGGAATACAGGGTATCAGGCCAACTTGCAGATCGCCGACTACGGCGCTACTGCCACGGCCGACTGGCACGAGACCATCTTCGAGATGACCGGGCTCAGTCACGATCCCAACAGTTGGATCAGCAACATGGTGCTGGGGGCGATCTTCTTCCTGCCGATTTACATCGTCACGATGTCGGTGGGTGGGACGATCGAATTGATCTTCAGCATCGTGCGGAAGCACGAAATCAACGAAGGCTTCCTGGTCACCGGGATGCTCTTTCCATTGATTCTGCCCCCCACCATTCCTTTGTGGCAAGTCGCCACGGGGATTGGCTTTGGCGTGTTAGTGGGTAAAGAAGTCTTCGGCGGTACCGGTAAGAACTTCCTGAATCCGGCCCTGACCGCGCGTGCGTACCTTTACTTCGCACACCCCACCTTCTTGACCGGCGAGAAGATCTGGACGGCCGTTTCGCCAGACGGTTTTACGGGAGCTACCACCTTGGGTGTGGTTGCGACGGCACCTGTTGGCACGACGATGTCGGAAGCCATGCAGCAAGTCGACGGCCATGGAATTACCTGGAATCAAGCCTTCTTCGGTGTGATGCAAGGGTCGATGGGCGAAACTTCGGTGCTCGCTTGTTTGCTCGGTGCGGCTTTCCTGATCGCTACCGGAATCGGTTCCTGGCGAATCATGCTCGGCTGTGTGATCGGTGCGATGGGGCTCTCAACCGTCTTCCACTTGATGAGCAGTGACGTCCTGTACGGCATGGCTCCGTGGTGGCACTTTGTGGTGGGCGGCTTTGCCTTCGGTACCGTCTTCATGGCGACCGACCCGGTCTCTGCCGCGATGACGCGAACCGGCAAATGGATATACGGCATCTTGATCGGTGTCGTGACGATTCTCATTCGTGGTGTCAGCCCGGCCTTCCCGGAAGGGATTATGTTGGCGATCTTGTTCGGCAACGTGATGGCTCCGCTGATCGACTACTTTGTTCTGCAAGCTAACATCAATCGGAGAAAGGCCCGCTATGCGACGTGATAGTGTTGCCGGAACCATTTTGGTTGCCGCGGTTTTATGCGTGGTCTGCTCCGTCATCGTGAGTGGTACGGCGGTTGGGCTGAAGAGTCTTCAACAGGCCAACGCCAAGCTCGACAAGCAGCGTAACGTGCTGGCGGCCGCCGGCCTCCTCAAGCCTGGGGATACGGCTGCTGATGTCCAAGCGACGTTTGATAAAAACTTCGAGAAACAATTCGTGAACCTCGAAACGGGCGAAATCGTCTCGGCCGAGCAGCTGAAAGAAGCTGGCGTCGCTGAGCCAGCAACTTACGATCCGGCCGAAGTTCGCGATAACCCGCAGCTGAACCGGACCGTTGAAGGTTTGCCTGGGATCACCAGAACCGAGAAATACGCGGACGTCTATCTGGTTAAATCAGATGACAAAACGCTTGAAGGGGTTGTCCTGCCGATCTACGGCAAAGGCCTGTGGTCGACCATGTACGGCTTTTTGGCACTCGACGCCGATCTGACGACCGCCAAGGGGATCACTTTCTACCAGCACGGTGAAACGCCGGGCCTGGGTGGTGAGGTCGATAATCCCAACTGGAAAGATCAGTGGCCAGGTAAGAAGGTCCGAGACGACGCTGGTGATGTGCTCATCGAAGTCGTTAAGGGTCAGGCCAGCGGAGACTCTGAGGTCGATGGCTTGTCGGGTGCGACGATCACAACCAATGGTGTGAATCATTTCGTCCGCTTCTGGTTGGGTGATCAAGGCTTCGGTCCTTATCTCAAGAACCTCGAATCGAAGGAGAAGTCCAATGGCTGATTCGCAGTCTCCTAAGGACGTTTTGCTCGACCCGGTCGTGCATAACAACCCGATCGCTTTGCAGGTCTTAGGGATCTGCTCGGCGTTGGCCGTGACCTCCAAATTGTCGACGGCGTTCACCATGTGCTTGGCGGTGATCGCAGTGACGGCCTTCTCGAACCTGGGCGTCAGCATGGTTCGCAAATTCATTCCCAGTAGCATTCGTATCATCGTGCAGATGACCATCATCGCCTCGCTGGTGATCGTGGTCGATCAGCTTCTCAAGGCCTTCGCCTACGACATCAGCAAGCAGTTGTCGGTGTTCGTCGGGCTGATCATTACCAACTGTATCGTGATGGGGCGGGCCGAAGCGTTCGCCATGAAGCATAAGCCAGGAATCAGTTTCCTCGACGGTATCGGCAATGGGCTGGGCTACTCGATGATTCTGCTGGTCGTTGGTTTTTTCCGCGAACTGTTTGGTAGCGGCTCGCTTTTCGGTATTACTATTATGCCGTTAGTCAAAAACGGCGGCTGGTACGAATCGAACGGCCTGATGCTGCTGCCCCCAAGTGCGTTCTTTATCATCGGGTTCATCATTTGGGTGATCCGAGCGTTCAACACTGACCAAGTCGAATCGGAGGGTTAAAAATGGAAGAAGACTATTTGACCATCGCCCTCAAGGCGGTCTTCAGCGAAAACCTGGCCCTCGCGTTCTTCCTGGGGATGTGTACGTTCCTGGCTGTTTCTAAGAACGTGAAGACGGCACTTGGCCTCGGTTTGGCTGTGATTGCCGTGATGGGGATCACCATTCCTGTGAACCAATTGCTGTACTCCTTCTTCTTGAAGAAGGGTGCGATGGCTTGGATCAATCCGAGCTTGGCCGATATGGACCTGAGCTTTCTCGGTCTGATTAGCTACATCGGCGTGATCGCGGCGATCGTGCAGATTCTGGAAATGACGCTCGATCGTTACGTTCCGGCGTTGTACACGGCCCTGGGTATCTTCCTGCCGCTGATCACCGTGAACTGTGCCATCCTTGGTGGTTCGCTGTTCATGGTCGAACGAAATTACAACTTCGGGCAAAGTGTGGTTTATGGACTGTCGGCCGGTTTCGGTTGGGCATTGGCCATCTGCGCTCTGGCTGGCATTCGTGAAAAACTAAAATACAGCGACGTTCCCGATGGCCTCAAAGGCCTGGGCATTACGTTCATCACCGCCGGTTTAATGGCGATGGCATTCATGTCGTTTGGCGGTATGATTCAGTAAGTGCTGTCCGGTAAGGGTCGCATTAAAATTCATTAGCAAGCTCCTGGTATCAGGAAGAAGTTAGTCATGGAAATTGTTCTCGGCGTGAGCATGTTCACAGGGGTGGTCCTGCTCCTGGTGGTCATCATTCTCTTGGCCAAGAAGGCTTTGGTGCCGTCCGGAGATGTCCAGATCGACATCAACGAACACTCCAAGGACATTTGTGTCCCCGCAGGCGGCAAGCTGCTTAGCGCGTTGGCCGACCAAGGCGTGTTCGTCTCGTCGGCCTGTGGTGGCGGTGGTACGTGTGCCCAGTGTATCGTCCGCGTGAAAAGCGGCGGCGGCGACATCCTGCCGACCGAGCGATCGCACATCAACAAACGCCAGGCCCGCGAAGGCTATCGCCTTTCCTGCCAGGTCGCCGTCAAGCAGGACATGGAAGTCGAAGTCCCGCACGAAGCGCTGGAAACCAAGAAGTGGGAATGCGAAGTCATCTCGAATCGCAATGTCGCCACGTTCATTAAAGAATTCAAGCTGAAGATTCCCGAAGGGGAAGCGGTCAACTTCAAGGCCGGTGGTTACATCCAGATTGAAGTCCCACCGCACGAAGTCAACTATAAAGACTTCGCCATTGAAGAGGAGTACCACGAAGACTGGGACAAGTTCAACCTCTGGCGCTACGTCAGTAAGGTCGAAGAGCCTGTGATTCGTGCTTACTCGATGGCCAACTACCCGGGCGAAAAGGGCATCATCATGCTCAACGTCCGCGTTGCTTCGCCTCCGCCGCGTGCTCCCGAAGGTACGCCTCCGGGTAAGGTTTCCAGTTACATCTTCAACTGCAAGCCAGGCGACAAGGTGACCATCAGTGGTCCTTACGGCGAGTTCTTCATCAACGACAGCGACGCCGAGATGGTTTACATCGGTGGTGGTGCTGGTATGGCTCCGCTGCGAAGTCATATCTTCGAGCTGTTCAAGCAACTCAAGACCGGCCGTAAGGTGACCTACTGGTACGGTGGCCGTAGTCTTCGTGAATTGTTCTACGTGGAAGAGTTCCGCGAGATTGAAGAGCAGTTCCCGAACTTCAAATTCAACATCGCGTTGTCGGATCCGCTGCCGGAAGACAACTGGACCGGCTACCAAGGGTTCATCCACCAGGTGCTGCTCGAGAACTACCTCAAGGATCACCCGGCACCGGAAGACATCGAATATTACATGTGTGGTCCGCCGATGATGAACCAGGCCGTCTTCAAAATGCTAGACGATCTGGGTGTCGAACCTGAAAACATCCGCTTCGACGACTTCGGCGGCTAAGCCCTAACGGCGAGCCCGTCCGGCTCGCAACGATCATGCAAAACACCATCACGGCCAGCCTTTTATGGCTGGCCGTTTTCCTTGGATGCCAACAAGCGGCACCGCCGGACCCCATCTCGACCATCGAAGGTCAGACGATGGGCACCACGTATCACGTTCGTGCGGTTACCGGTCCGCAGGGGCCCCAGCGGCTGACCCAACTGCAGGCAAAGGTCGATCAACTTCTGGTTCAAGTGAATCGCCAGATGTCGACCTACGATCCCGACTCGGAACTGTCTCGCTTCAACGGCTCTCCGGCCAACGAGTGGTTCCCGGTTTCGCTCGAACTGATCGAAGTCATTCATGCTGCCCGGCAGATCAGCGATGCCACCGACGGAGCTTTCGACGTGACGGTCGGACCGGCGGTAAACCTCTGGCGGTTTGGCCCGGACAAACAGCGTCAAGAGTTTCCGACCGATCAAGAGATTGACGACGCCGGCAAGCTGGTGGGTTATCAGCAAGTCGAAGTGCAGGCAGATCCACCGGCGATTCGCAAAACTCAAGACGACGTCTATGTCGACTTGTCCGCGATTGCCAAAGGGTATGGCGTTGACGTGGTATTCGACTTGCTGCAAAAGGAAGGCTTCACCGACTTCATGGTCGAGATCGGCGGCGAAGTTCGCGCGGCCGGGCTCAAGCCCGACGGCGAGCCATGGAAGATCGGAATCGAAACGCCAGCCGACGATGCCCGGCAGTACAATTTCATAGTTGGACTACGCGACAAGGGACTGGCGACTTCCGGCGACTATCGCAATTTCTTCGAGCACGACGGCAGACGTTACTCGCATACCATCAATCCCCAGACCGGCAGACCGGTCGAACACGACTTGGCTTCGGTGAGTGTCCTTTTCGATAGTTGCATGATGGCCGACGGTTATGCCACCGCACTTTTGGTCTTGGGACCGGTCGAAGGATATAATTTCGCACAAGAGCATAACCTGGCCGTTCTTTTCCAAATGAGGAAAGAGGATGGTACCGTCGAGACCAAAGCCACCACTGCCTGGCAGCAGTATCAATTGAATTAGAGGAACTCAGCCATGCTTTATATGTTGCTCATTACCATCGGCGTCTTTGCCATTGCTTTGGCTGCGATGGCGATCGGCGTGATCCTCAGCAACCGTCAAATCAAGGGAAGCTGTGGCGGGCTGAACAACTTTAAAGACTCGGTGGGCAATCCTATCTGCGATTCGTGCAGCAAGCCTTCTCCTTCGTGCAGTGGAATTCCTGAGCAAGAGCGTTGTCAGGAACCATCCACTGACGGCGACCAGGAAGTCGAAGACGAAGTGACGCATCACGCGCAGTAAGGGCCGCGCGTTTTCCTTCTGCGACTCTTTTTGAGACATTTGCGAAACTTTGCATTGCGTGCGCGGGTTTAACGAGAGAACCTGAACTTTTCGCATTGTTGCACTGTCACCTAAGGGTCTGGTCATGAAATGCTCATCGCGGCATCTTTCGCTTCTCGGTATTATCTTGTTCGCTTCCGGTGTCTTCGCTCAAGCACCGTCATTCGATCGGCTAGATCGCAACCAGGATGGCAAGATCCAAAAAGACGAGATCCCCGAGCGTGTTCAGCGTTTGTTCGGTCTGATTGATCGGGATTCGGACGGTAGTATCAGTGAAGATGAATTCGATGCGTTTGAAAAGCGACGAGCCCAGATGCAAAGACAGCGTGCAGGCCAACGATCCCAATCAGGTGACAACGTGACCGGGGTGAAGATTACGCGTGACATTGCTTATGGCGATGGCAAAATCAATCGTCAGAAGCTAGATGTCGCGGTGCCTGAAAAGCCTTCGACGGACAAACCGTTACCGGTCATCGTGCTCATTCACGGTGGCGGCTGGCAAGGCGGAACGCACGGTCCGTTCCTTAACCGCGCGACGGCGTTGGTCCGCAGTGGCGACTTTGCGGCCGTCTCGATTGGTTATCGTCTGACCGACGTCGCGAGTTGGCCAGCTCAGATTCACGACTGTCAGGCCGGTCTGCGGTGGGTGAAAGCGAATGCCGAAAAGTACAACTGGGATCCCGAAAAGATCGTCGTGTGGGGAAGTTCCGCCGGGGGCCATCTCGTGGCCATGCTAGGCGTATCAGCCGATGTTTCGGAGTTAGACGGAAAGCTGGGATCTCATAGCGATCAATCGCTAAAGGTGGCTGGCGTTGTCAACTTTTTCGGCCCGGCGAACATGCTGACGATGGGAGATCCGAAGGGGTTCGAGCGTCACGATAGTCCTGACTCGCCTGAGAGCAAGCTCTTGGGTGGCCCAGCGAAAGAGAACGTCGAAGTCGCCAAGTCCGCCTCGCCGCAATTTCATGTTTCCAAGGGGGACGCGCCGATTTTGATTCTGCACGGCACGGACGATTCGACGGTTCCGTTTCAGCAGTCGGTAGATTTTCACGAGGCCTTGACCAAGGCCGGTGTCGACTCGACCTTCGTACACGTGAAAGGGGCCGGTCATGGGTTCGGCGGCCAGGAAGTCAACGATCGTGTTGAGGCATTTTTGCATAAGGTTCTACTGGGCAAGGATGTCGAAGTGAGCGATAAGCCGATCGACGCTCCGCAGCGTCAACAGCGACGACCCCGTAGCGAATAACACAGTCTTGCGTGCAATCGTACGAGGGATGAACTATACTGGGCCGACGAAGTCAGACAGGACGAGTCGGCCTTTTTTGTAGAGATTTCCATGCTTCGCGCCACGCTCTTCGCTTTGTTGTTTTGCTTGACGATCCTTTCGCCGTCACTGGCGGGCGATCGGCCGAATATCGTGTTGATCTATGCCGATGATCTGGGCTGGAAGGACGTCGGCTATCAAGGTAGCGACTTCTACGAAACGCCGGTCATCGACTCACTCGCCAAGCAAGGCATGACCTTTTCGGCTGCTTACGCGTGCGCGGGAAACTGCGCCCCGAGCCGCGCTTGTCTTCTTTCAGGGCAGTACACCCCGCGGCATCATCTCTATGCCGTTTATAGCACCGACCGAGGTCGCAAAAATGAGATGCGGTTGGACCCCATTCCCAATCGCGATGGCCTTAGTCCGGAAAGCTACACCTTGGCCGAAGCACTTCAGGACGCAGGCTACGCGACCGGTCACTTCGGCAAATGGCATTTGGCTGGCAAGGACGGCGCTAAGCCCCGTCAGCAAGGCTTCGACGAAACGTACGACTCGTTCGGCGATGGCCAGCTAAAGGAAGGAACCGAAACCAACAAGAAGGGGCCTCCTACTGATCCCAAAGGGGTCTTCACGCTGACCGACAAAGCATGTGCGTTCATCGAGAAAAATCGCAATCGCCCTTTCTTTTGCTACCTGCCGCATCATGCGATTCATGGTCCGCTGCAAGGGCAACCGCAAACGGTCAGTAAGTTTAAAGCCAAGCCCAAAGGCGAAAACCACAAGTCGGTCATGTACGCGGCGTGTACCTACGACCTGGACGAAAGTGTCGGACGGCTTCTCAAAAAGCTCGACGAGTTGAAGTTGGCCGAAAAGACCATCGTGATCTTCACCAGCGATAATGGCTCGACGCCCCGGTCATCGCAAGAACCGCTGCGTGGCAACAAAGGTGGATACTACGAAGGGGGCATTCGCGAACCGTTGATCATTCGTTGGCCTGGCAATGTGCAGCCTGGCAGCACGTCTGATGTGCCGGTCATTCAAGTCGATCTCTTTCCGACCATCCTCGCTGCTGCTGGGGTCTCGGTGCCGAAAGGAAAAAGCTTGGATGGCGAAAGCCTGATGCCGCTGCTAACCGGCCAGGGGCAGCTCGAGCGATCGGCGATCTTCTGGCATTTTCCTGGGTATCTTGATAGGCCGGTCACACGCGGACGGCCGTTGGATGTTCGCACTGGCTTTCGTTCGCGGCCGGTTACGATCATCAACAAAGACCATTGGAAGCTGCACCTCTTCCACGAAGAGTGGGTGCTCGATGGAGGAGCGGCGAAGCTGCCTGAAAATGGTGCTGTCGAGCTTTACAATCTGCGGGAAGACATCGGCGAACGTCACGATCTGTCGGCTTCTCATCCCCAAAAACGGGACGAACTGCTAGGTGATTTACTGCGCTGGCACGCAAGTGTCGGGGCCCTGGTGCCTAATCAGCCGAACCCGAAATATGACCCGGCCCCTGTGAAAATGGGGAAGGGGAAGCGGAAAAAATAGTTCGATCGGCTGTTTTGCCAATCTATCAGGCTGATATCCAGGGAAACCTACCACCATTCCACCCGTCAGGGGAGCGATGAATTGACCGCAAGTTATGGCTGTCAAAGGGTTTTCCTATTGGACTTACATGGCGACTCTCGTGTAAAATACAAACACCTGAATCATTTCAGGAATTCCTACGGTATTAGGTGACGATGTAACAAGAGAGCCGACCTGCCGTGGGACAACCCGCCTGATGTTCCTTCCCCGCCTGCTAGCTTTTTGTAGTACGACGTCGTTTGGTTTCCATAAGGAACGTCGAACGGGTAACCGTCTGTAATTCTGCAAAGCATGCTCTAAGAGCCTATGACTTTCCATTCTCAGTTCGTTCGCATCACCCTGCCGCTTGCGCTGTTGGTGCTCGCCTGTTCGGCCCCCATGGTTTGGGCTGACGAGGATGCTCTGCGCGACAAGGGCCGGAAGATCTACCTTTCGATGTGTGCTGATTGCCACGGCGAAAAAGGAGAAGGCGTCGTCGGGGCTTACGAATCGGCACTGATCGGCGACGCCAGCCTGGGCGAGCTTACCCACCAGATCACCAAGACCATGCCGGAAGGGGACGCCGAAGCGTGCGTCGGACCCGATGCCCAGTCGGTCGCGGCGTTCATGCATTATGCGTTTTACAGCGAAGCGGCACGGATCCGAAACCGTCCTCCGCAAATCACCTTGGCACGTCTCACCGGCAACCAACTCCGTCAGAGCCTGGCCGACCTTTACAGCCACTTTCACGGTGTCCCCGGCTACACCGACGAACGGGGCGTGAAGGGCATCTATTTCACCGGCTCTCGTTGGAAAGACGAGAACAAAAAAATCGAACGCGTCGATCCGACCATCGACTTCGATTTCGGGAACGAAAGTCCCGGCGAAGGGATCGGCAAGGAAGAGTTCTACGTTCACTGGAACGGAAGCGTCATCGCCGAGGAAACGGGCGACTATGAAATCATCGTGCGAAGCACCATTTCGTTCACTATGGATTTCGGTAAGCTCGGTCGTACCTTGATCGACAACCATGTGCAGTCCGGCGACAAAACCGAGTTCCGCGAGGTCGTCCGGCTGACAGCAGGTCGCGCTTATCCGTTTAAGATCGATTACATTCAGCGAAAACGGAAGACCGAACAGCCGCCGGCGAGTATCTCGCTTTCGTGGGTTCCGCCTCATAGTGTCGAGCAGCTCATTCCCAAACGAAATTTGATTCCTTGGACGATCGAGCCAACGTACTCGCTCCAAACTAAGTTGCCGCCTGACGATCGCAGCTACGGCTTCGAGCGAGGGATTGCCGTCGATCGCCAATGGGACGATTCCACCACGTCGGCCGCGATCGAGTTTGGCATTGTTGCCGCCGACGAGCTGTGGCCCCATTACAGTCGGCGAAACAAGAAGATTCCCGAAGAGAACCGTGCTCGCCTGAAAGCGTTTCTGACTGAGTTCGTCGAGACCGCATTCCGCACAAAGCTCTCGGAGGAAACCAAGCAGCTTTACATCAATCAGCAGATTGCCGAGACTCCGGACGATCACGAAGCCATTCGGCGTGTCGTGCTGATTACCCTGAAGTCTCCTCGGTTTCTTTATCCGCAAACCGATGCGATCGATTCGCCTTCGCAGAAGGTTGCCAATCGTTTGGCATTGACCTTCTACGACTCGATTCCGTCGGACAAGTGGTTGCTCGAAAAGGTCGAACGCAATCAGTTGCAGGACGAAAAGCAAGTCCGCGAAGCTGCCTGGCGGATGGTCAACGACTTCCGGACCCGCGGCAAGACGCGTGAGATGCTGCACGAGTGGCTTAACGTGAGCCATTTCGGGGACATCACCAAGGATAGTGCCCGCTTCCCTGGCTTCGATCCACAACTGCTGGCCGACATGCGGGCCTCGCTCGATCAATTCCTCGACGACATCGTCTGGAGCGAGAAGAGCGATTACCGCCAGCTGTTTACCGCCGACTGGGCCTACACCAGCGATCGCATGGCCGAGTTCTACGGCGACCAGTGGAAGCCTGAAGAGGCTCCCCCGGGGGAAGCCGACAAGCTGCCTCGCGGTCCGGGTCCTCAGCAGTTGCGAAAGACGGCCCAAGGGGGCGAACATCGATTGGGTTTGCTGACCCATCCTTACCTCATGAGTGGGTTGGCTTACACGGACACCTCGTCGCCCATTCACCGTGGTGTGTTTCTGATTCGGTACATGCTCGGTCGAACGCTGCGTCCGCCCAATGCTGCGTTCACGCCGCTTAGTCCTGATCTGCATCCCGATCTGACAACGCGTGAGCGGGTCGCACTGCAAACCAGCCCCGACAGCTGCCAGGTCTGCCACACGCGGATCAATGGGTTGGGGTTCACGCTGGAACGTTTCGACGCCGTCGGGCGTTTCCGCGAGATCGAAAAAGACCAGCCGATCAATTCCTTGGGTAGTTACATAACGCGTGATGACCAAGAAGTTACCTTTCAAAACGAACAAGATTTGGCCCAGTTTTTGGCCACCAGTGACGACGCCCACCGGGCCTTCGTCAGCCGAGCTTTTCAGCACTTCGTCAAACAGCCGGTGGCCGCCTATGGCCCCGAAAAACTGGACGAGCTGACCGAAAAGTTCAAAAATAGTGGATACAACATCCGCGCCCTATTGGTCGAGATCGCAGTGATCGCGGCCATGGAACCCCACAACGCCAAGATTGCAGGATGAACTAACAATGGTGCATCAACTTTCACGACGTGACTTTCTGCAGAAGACCGGTATTAGCTTTGCCGCCGCGAATCTGCTGGCCGGGCTGCCGAGCCTTGGCTGGGCGTCGCAGGCTGCGCCAAAGAAACGTCTGGTGTTCATCTTCAGTCCTAACGGCGTGATCCCCGATCACTTCTGGCCCAAGACGCTTGGTTCCGACTACGACATGCAGCGGATTCTTAAGCCGCTCGAGTCCTTCAAGCAGCAGACGATGACCATCAAAGGTATCGGCAACTTGATCAAGGGCGACGGCGACGGTCACATGCGCGGGATGGGCTGCTTGCTCACCGGTATCGAGCTGTTCCCCGGCGACGTCCAAGGCGGGTCCGATACGCCGGCCGGTTGGGCCATGGGCATTTCGGTCGACCAGTACCTGAAAAACCAACTGCAGGCCAACGCCGACACGCAGACGCGTTTTGGTTCGTTGGAATTCGGTGTGATGGTCCCAGACCGGGCCGACACCTGGACGCGTTGGTCGTACGCGGGACCCAATCAGCCGGTCGCTCCGATCGACGACCCCTATCAAATGTTCGATAAAATGTACGGCCAGGCCAAGAACCGGGCCATGCTCGCCAGCGTGCTCGACGATCTGACCGACGACTTCAAAAAGGTCGAAAAGCTGATCAGCGTCGAAGATCGCCAGCTGCTGGATACGCACATGCAAATGGTGCGAAAGGTCGAGTTGGAATTGCAGGCCGAGATGGCGCAGCAGCAGAAACAAAACGCTGAGCAGTCGGAAGATGAACGAGCCGAACTCGATCATGCGATTCCCGAACTTCCGCCGAACGTTCGTGAAGACAACGACAACATTCCGCAGATCACCAAGATGCAGATCGAGTTGATGGTCAACGGTTTCGTCCACGACATGAACCGGATTGCGTCGTTGCAGATTACCAACAGCGTCGGTCAGCCGAAGATGAAGTGGTTGGGTATCGAGGAAGGGCACCACGGTCTGTCGCACGAGCCTGACAGCAACGAGGAAGCCTACGAAAAGCTGATCAAGATCAACACGTGGTACTGCGAACAGGTCGCGCATCTAGCCAAGCGGCTGGCCGAAACTCCCGAGCCCGGCGGAAACGGCAGCATGCTCGACAACACCACCATCGTTTGGACGAACGAACTGGGTAAGGGGAATTCCCATACGCATAACGACATTCCTTTCGTCCTGGTTGGTGGCGGCTTAGGTTTGAAAATGGGTCAGGCAATCGACTTCAAGAAGGTCGCCCATAACCGCTTGTTGCTGAACATCTGCGAAGCAATGGGCTACCCACAAAAGACCTTCGGTAACCCCGACTATTGCGGCGACGGTCCTTTGACCGGGCTGACTTAATCGCTCGCCCGCGAACGTCTATCGCTGCACCCTCCGAAATATCTCGGAGGGTGCGCGCAGCGAAACGCACCAACACCATCGCTAGGTGTTGTCATCGGAGAGAGCCCGCATTGTCCACGATGTCTCTCTGAAGCCCCAACGGGGCGGTCGTTAATAGCCAGGGGCCGAAGCCCCTGGTAGCGATCATAGTCAACGATTTTTAAGCCCTGAAAGGGCGACCGAATGAATGTTCGATTCGGCCGCCCTTTCAGGGCCTAAGACGTCATTGTTGAACATCTTTCCAGGGGATTCCGCCACCTGGCTATTAACGGTCGCCCCTTTGGGGCTGTGAGTTTAGCGCACGCGCGATGGGAGTTTCGATCACACTCGAAACGATTCTTGCACACTTTGTCACGCATTGCTCAACAAACCCTCACCCTAGCCCTCTCCCTGCGAGGGAGAGGGGACAAGAGGTTGTAGGCGTGCCACTACTTCAGGCGTGCGATGTTATGGCTGCTGAGTCATAGCTTTTGGGACACGGTCGCTTGAAGACGGCCCCTGAGTCCCGGCCGCTGGGTCACGGCGGCCCTCGTTCGTTCGCGTTATTCAACTCAGGTGCCATGCCCACGTCTGCGTGGGCATAGCTTCGCACTTCATGGTTGGGCTGGCCAACCACTTTGATGGCAGGGACCTTATTCGCATGTCCACGCGGACGTGCGTGGGGTGCCTGGTAAGTGGGGGCGTTCTTGATCGTGCTGCCTGGTCGTTCTTGGCAGGGGCAGGGTGAACTCGGGGCGAGCTGTTCCCTGCGACGATGTCTGCGGAACAGCTTCTGCAGCCGCTTAAACTCACTGCCTTGCAGGCCGAGCAGCTTGAGATGAAACGAGACCCACGCGAACCCGCGTTCCATTTCTGCGGCAGACGGCAGCCGGAGCCCGTCGATTCTTCGGGGCTTGGCCGTGGCCTTGCGGACGTTTGCCTTGCGGGGCGAAACGTCCGCAGCCGGCAGATCCGGCGTGGAGGGTTCGACCGGCAGATCGTCGGCCTGCGGTATGGTGACGTCGACAGGTTTATCTTGCGGAGATTGATCGACCACAAGAACCCTTCGCCCCACGACCTCGGCCGGTACTTTCACCTGCACTCCGCAGCCTGAGCAAAGGACTGCCTTGTCAGCGCGCACGACCACCCACGGAGCGTTCTCTTTCGAGAGCGATCCGTGGCGATCGGGTTGTGCGTTGGTTTCTGACATAGGAATCCGAGGGGGCAAAAGGTGTCCGTGGTGAAAGTGGTAAATACAAATAAGAGTGTCTCTGACGCGTGCCATTAGCAGGTGCGAAATGCGAATTGGTTAGCCAAGCAGAACGAGGCATCAAGACAGTGGCCAGAGGCCAGTATCGCACCGATAAATAGAAATGGCGGTTGGGGAAGAGGTCCCCGTGCAAGAGTTATGTATACCTGCCTGGGTGTGCCTATGTATAGTGCTCGCGTCAAAATTTTTTGAAATTAGTTGCGTTGGGGCTTGAAATGACGGCAAGTAGATGCGTTGGACTTTGCACCTGTACATCATTTAATGAAAAAAAGGCCGCAGCGTATCGCTGCGGCCTTTATTGTCATGGGCAAGGTCTGATGTGCCTGGCTTACGAACTACGATGCCGAGATGGCGTTGAACTAAAAAGGATTGGCTGAGTCGTTCGAGTCTGGTTGTTTAGGGAAGGGGTTGGGTCCGATATGGGCGACACTGGCACGACAATTGGCTTGATCGAGTCGCTGAATACCAGTGTTGCTACCATTAGCATTGAAATCGACCAAAGGATCCACGCACGCATGAACCGTTACCTCCGACGACGTTTCGATTCAAGTTCAAAGTTAAAGTCATTTGGCCCATCTTTCGTCACATTTGCAGTGAGAGAGCCTGGGCTCGAATAGACCTTTGGAATTTGAGCTTTCTTGATGGCGACACGTTGCCCTGAGATCATCTTATCGGCAACGTCTTCGAATTCCGCTCCGTCAGCTATTATTTGAACATCAAAAGCTCCAGCTGTTGGGCCATCCTTAGGCGTGAAGCTAAAAGAGCCATCAACTATTGATGCCGCCGCCTTCACTGATCCTTCGCCACCTCCTTGTGGCGAAAAAATGATGGTCGCGTTCGTAACCGGGGAGTCGTCCAGGAAGACCTTCCCCTTGGCCGTTAGACGCTGAGGACCCGTCTGTTCGCTACATCCCAAAAAACAAAGTACGGATGTAGCGAATACGATTCTAATGAAGGTAACCATTTGCCATGTTTCCCAATGTGCTACCGGATTAGTTTTCGTCGATTACTTCGCCACCTGCGCGAGTCGCTAGGTAGTTGTAAGTGTCGCGATCAATGGTGCTCGCTTTGAAGTGCACCGAACCATCCGTGTAAAGGAACATGGCACCACCAGGATGCATACTTTGATATCCGCCTTTATTGGCTGATGTGTGTACGTCAAATTCCTTCTCTGTCGTTCCTAGAGAAATTGATGGATATCCAACACACCATCGAGCCGTCCCCCATTTTGACTCACCTGCTTTATCGGAGCATGAACTTGGCCAGAGGTAATCCTCCATATCGTACGTTGCCTCGCCAGCAGCGAATGTATGGGATGTTCCATCCGTGATGTCACGAAACGCCATTGGCTTATTGTTATACCCGTAAGCTGGCCACTCCAATCCGAACAGGCCGTCACTCGGATTCATGTAAGACCCTGTACCTTCTGAAAGGAGATAGCTGCTTGGGCCCCCAGTCTCGTCACAAGGACCATCGGGAACTTCTCGTGGTAGGTTCATCGAGGGGCAAAGATAAATGTCGATCGTCTGCTTAACGACGTCTTGATTGTAGGGGTCACTGTAGGAAAGGTTGAAATCGTAGATTTCATAGGTATTTCCTTGCTCCAAGTAAGGAAGAATTGCAGTGAGACCACTTACAAACGTTGGAAGAGAGCCGGCTGGGAAAACTCCATATGTGTCGTGATAGTTGTGAAGGCCAAGTCCGACTTGTTTCAAATTGTTACTGCAGCTCATGCGACGGGCCGCTTCACGAGCTTGTTGAACAGCAGGAAGTAAAAGAGCGATCAAAACACCGATGATAGCAATGACCACCAACAGCTCAACCAACGTAAATGCAGTGCGAGACGACCGTGTCGACATCGTAGAATACCTTTGTAAATACCAACCAGGGAAGGACTTAGAGCGGGGCATGCGGCCCCGACATTAGGGTTGGCTGGCATCGCAAGAGGCGATCGCTGGCTGCGAAGGGACTCAGCTAGTTAGCGTGCTAAATGAAACTGAGTCTCAGTTGCACTCTTTTTTAAGGGAGTGTCGGGCCATAGTCAAGGGTCGCAATCGAAGTTTTCGAAAACGATGGATAGGGGACGCTTGCTCGCCGCTAATGGGACTGTCGAAATGACACGCGTTGCCATTTTGGCAGATCGCTGAAAGTCTCTTGCGAGCGTTACCAGAGAATTCGATCTTTCATAAATCCTTAAGAAATAGCGTGTTGCGAAGTCTAGAGAAACGTTACCGGGCATTTGGCACACTCCTTGCATTTAACCCCAATGTCTCCCTAGCGTGAGACACTCAAACCCACAAAAACCGTGTTTGCAAACCCGAATAACTTGGTGAGTGTTTGTTTCAACTTCTGTAGGAACTGTTTATGGAAAGGTTGATCAAAATGGTACGCCCACAATCCCAATCGGAGTCGCAGTCGCATCCCCTGGCCAATTGGTCGAGCGAGATGGACAACTTGTTCGAGTCGTTCTTTCGCCCGGTGCGTCAGAGTGCATCCGGGGCCTGGCTTCCGGCCATGAACATCTCGGAAAAAGAAGCCGAATATCAGGTCGATTTGGAACTTCCGGGGCTCGGTGCAGAAGACGTGAACGTCGAACTGCACGATGGTAAGCTCACCATCTCGGGCGAGCGTAAAACCGAAGAGCAATCCGAGGATCGACGATGGCACCGGGTCGAGCATGTTTATGGAAAGTTTGAACGCGTTCTCAAACTGGGTACGCCGGTCGACGAAGACAACGTTTCGGCCAACTTCAAAAATGGCGTGCTCTCGGTCGTGATCCCTAAGTCGGAACATGCCAAGCCGCGGAAGATTGAAGTGAAGAGCAACTAAGCTGCCCAAGTTCAGCGTGCATTTTTCTGGATGAGCAAACGCCGGTTCGCCTACCTCGAGGCGGCCGGCGTTCTCCTTTTCTTGCTGTGGAGGTGCGGAGGTTGAGGTTTGACCCACGTCCCGCCATACTACTTGATTGCCACCGTCCCCGTTTTTGCCAACCCAGGAAATGCTTCTCATGGACCGACCGCTTAATTGGAATAGCCGCAATCTGACCCAAGGCTGGCAGCGTGGAGTGACCGCGTTTTACTACGGGCTACAGTTCAAAGAAGACGATTTCCATAAGCCGCAAGTTGGGATTGGGGTGCCCCTCTTGGAAGGTAACCTGTGCAATGTGCATGCGTATCGCCTGGCGACGCTCATCAAGCAAGGATGCGAAAAGGAAGGGCTCATCGGTTTTCCGTTTGGTACGCCAGCGGTCAGCGACAACATCACCCAGGGGCACGAGGGGGGAAACGCGAGTCTGCCGTCGCGCAATATGATTGCCAATGCGGCCGAATGCGTGACCAGTTCGCATGGCTACGATTTTCTGATCGGCATGCATAACTGCGATAAGAACGGTCCCGGCTTTGCCATGGCGTTGGCCCGGATGAACTATCCGGGGCTGATTGTCAACGGCGGAAGTATCAAGCCGGGATGTCATCGGGGGCAAGATACGTCCATTCTCGATGTCTACGATTCGCAGGCCGCAGCCGGTGTCGGGGCGATGACCCAAACCGAGGCCGAAGAGATTTTGCGGACTGCTTGCCCGGGCCCAGGCGGGTGCGGGATTGCCGCGTCGTTTAATACGTGGGGCATTGCTTTGGAAGCGATGGGGCTTTCGGCTCCCTATTCCAGCAGCAACCCGGCCGAAGACCCTTGCAAGATCACCGAATGCGAAGAGATCGGCACGCACGTCAAACGCTTGTTGGCCGAAGACATCCGGCCACGCGATATTGTCACGCGTGCGTCGATGATCAACGCCACCCGGGCCGTTGCCGCAATGGGTGGTTCAACCAACGGGGTGCTGCATCTGTTGGCGCTTGCGCGCGAGGCGCATGTCGATTTCCACCTGCAAGATATCCAGCAGATCTGCCGCGAGACGCCGGTGCTGTGCAGCTTTGCCCCGCGTGGTAAGCGAACGATGTACGACCTGTATAAGCTGGGTGGCACGCCCATGTTTTTGAAGTATCTCCTGCAGCAGGGAATGCTGGAGGGAGACTGTATCACGGTGACCGGCAAGACGATGGCCGAGAATCTGACCGATGTCCCGGACATGGACTGGGATCAGGATTTGATTGTGCCGGTCGAGAAAGCTTTCAAGCCGTATGCCGACATGCAAATCTGTTTCGGCAACCTGGCCCCCGGCGGGATTGTGTTCAAAGTCAGCAGCATGAAGGAGCCAACGTTCCGTGGCACGGCCATTTGTTTCGATGACGCCAGAAAGGTCGTAGAAGCCGTCGAACGTGACGAGATCCAGCCTGGCAGCGTGATTGTGCTGCGTTACCTGGGACCGGTTGCCTCGGGGATGCCGGAAGTGTTGGTCGCGACTGCGGCCTTGGCGACGCCCAAGCTGGACGGCAAAGTCGCTTTTCTTTCCGATACCAGAGTCTCTGGCGTTTCGCACGGAGCGATCGGTGTGCACTGCGCCCCAGAAGCAGCCGTTGGCGGGCCGATTGCCCTGGTGGAAGATGGGGACGAGATCTCGTTCGATCTGACGGCTGGTAACCTGACGCTGCACGTGGACGATGCCGTGCTGGCCGAGCGTCGCCGCGAGTGGACGGCACCTGAGATTCCTCGCACGCGAGGCTATCTGGCCGACTTCGCAGCCACCGTTTCTCAGGCGAACCATGGCTGTGTCAGCAAGGCATTTCTGGTGGAAGCCGAGTAAGCATTGCCGGCCGGTATCGGGGCAAAGCATGCGGCCGTTACTGTGTGATGAGTAGAAAAATTTTGGTGCGCATTGTAATCCTTCTCCCTTATTGGATGTCTAAGGTGGTGTCGTTTTCCGTACGAGTTGTCAGGCGTGTGGTGACCCGTGACCACCGGGAAATTCTTGGGTAGGATCAGGCCAGACAACTTCTTACAAGCGATCCCTATCCACTTGGTGCAACGCATGGACCTACGAGAATCACTTGGCATTCGCCAACCGGGTGAAGTTTTCGATCCGAAATCGGAACGGCAAGAATTGATTCGCTACATCAACTTGCAATTGATTGCTAACGAACTTCCCCCGGCGCTCGATGCGAGCGATGTGGAATTCGCAGGTTTAGCCAAGGGACTGCTGGCCAACTATCACGAAAAAACTCGAATGCTGTACGATCGTCCTGCTCCGGTCGATCAGCGCATCGAGGCGTTTCTCGAGCGTTATTTCCGAGACCTGAAGCCCAGCAAGCCGCTACGACTGCCACGTAAGTCGCTTACTCTGGAACGCCACGGTGTGGCCCGCGAGCTTTCGATTCCGGTGAACCGTTCGTCCTTCAAGAGCGAACTGGTGGAATCCTTCCGCATCGCCAACGGCGTGCTGCACAACCCTCGCAACGATCGTCGTACCACCAAGGGGACCTTCCACGTTACCGATGGTGGTTTGCCAATCGCAGGCGATAAGCGAGTCGTTCCGCGGGAAGTCTTCATGAAGATGTTCCAGGTGGCAGTGAACCCACCGGAGTCGGACACGCTGCTGCCATTCACGGCAGATCAAGAGACGGCGGCGCACGGCATTGTTTCGCTATTGTTGCGGCCGATTGTCTGTCCGGAAGTTCCGGACGTCACGCCCGAAAAAACGATGGAAGTCCGCTTCTTTGCACCGGGTCAGCTGGTTAGCAACCTGGACTTTGTCGAAACAATTTTCGGCAACGCAGGCGATCCGTACATCTCGAAGAACAATGCGGCGCTCGATGTCGAGCATTGGACCGGTCACACCGGTTGCGTGATTCTAGCTCCGCACCTAGGAACGTTCACCAAGAAGGAACTGGGCCTTCCGCATTGGGACGATGCCACCGAGCGTCAACGTAACGACTCGATGTGCTGGAAGGAAGATTCCGAGCTGTACAACGACGGCATGGCCTTCAAGTTGACGTGTCGCGATGCCAGCGGCGTGGTGGTCACTTTGATCGCCGACAACTACTACGGCTATTGCAAGAAGGAAGTCAAAACGCAGATCAGCTATGCGGCCAATCTTTACGGCGATACCGAAGAAGAGCACGCTGGCGGCTGTCTCGCGTACACCAGCTGGAATCTGGGCGACGAGTTCAAGGTCAACAGCCAGAAGTACAACGGCCGCACGATCGACGACGTGAAGCAGGACTATGGCGATTGGATCGACTTCCAGCCGGAAGGTTACGGGATCGATAAGCTGCATCCGGAAGTGTTCTATATTCCGGAAGATGCCCGAGCGACCATGCTCGAGCAGTGCATCAAGTGGACACGCGACGGAAAAGAGCACAGCCTGCCGCTGCTGCCCAACCAGTACTATATCGCTCCGTCCGGGTACAAGATTCGGATGGAAAAGCATCCGGCTGCCCCGAGTTGGCGATTGGTTGGTTCCACTGCCGAAGGCGTTTTCTGTCACAAGCCATGTACAGTCAGTGGTGGCGGCAAAAGCGAAATCAGCAAGTCGCTGATCGACTATACGCTGTACGGTCCGATTTTCGTTTCCGATATCGAGAAGGACCTGGACGAGGTCGAGGCGATCTTCCAGAAAGATTACTCGAACCGTTGGAAGGCCGATTCGCCGAAACGGCCCGACTACACGGCCAGACCCTCTCGGGCACTGCTGTCGGCTGATCGTACCCTTGGTAGTGTGATCAAATTGCTCACACCTTCGGTTGACTATACCGACGATTACAACGCCTGGCTCAACACGGTTCCGCATCATATCACGTCGATTGTGTTCATCATCAAGCGACTGATGTTGCCGGAATGGGGTGAGAACTGGCGTGACTATTTTGGCGTCGACATCGTCAATGGTGCCCCCGGCCACGAATTGAAGGTGCTCAATCGCCACTTGGTGGGAACCTACCTGCGGGTTGGTTTCAATAAGGGCAATCGCTGGCGAACTTACAAATTGCGTCAAGACTTCATGCCGTCGGACAAGGTGCAAACCGAGGACGATATCAGTGCTTCGGTGATCGTTCCTAACGCTCAGCTGCACAACTTTGAACCGCAGGGAGATGGTATCTCCTCGAAGTTCACCATCAACTGCGAGAACCGTCTCTTCCAACGGCCCGACGACGCCGTTCATCGCGGGTTCGACAAGAAGACAGAAATCGACCTGGCCAAGCCCAATAACTTTGTCTCGAACTTCGAGCCCCTGACCAAGGCCTACGTCGATCAGATGGCGACCCACGCGGTTGACTTCGATGCGTTCACGCCGCCGATGAAAAAGTTCTTAAACGACTTCCTCGAGTCAGACAGCGAGTATGTCGTCAGCTCGGCGAATCCTCGCTTGGTCAACGGCGTTCCGACGAAGAATCCGCGGTACTTGCAAACGCGGCCTGATCTCGAGAATCCGCTGCCCAAATACGTGAGTGAGATGGGGGCGCGATTGTATCGCAAGTTGAAGCCCAGCCAGCCGCTCTATCAGCCGGTCGGGGCCGTGTTGTGCGGACGTCGCAACAATCCGCCAGACAAAGAGGCCGGCATCCGCGGTCTGGCCGTCTTTGGTCCGATCCACTACCAGGAACTGCCTGAGCTGTTCATGGACTTTATCGCGTCGTTGACCGGTAAAAGTCCTTCGACCACCGGTGCCGGTAGTGAAGGGGCCCTCACCAAGGGACCGTTCAATTGCCTGCGTCCGACGGCCGACTTGAATCAAGCTTTGGTGGGCTACATCCTCACCGGGCTAGGTGGCTTCTCGACGGCGGCAGGGCACATCGGTCCTAATGTTCGCGTCGATCATGACGTTAGTCTGCTGATTCCTGAAGTCTGGTGTCGTCTAACCCCGGAAGAACGCGATCCCGAGTTCCTCATTCGTCAGCGAATGCTCGAGCGGATCGAAGATTTCGAGCATGAAGGCGAGACCATCCCCGGCAGCCGTCTCGGGTACCGCATTACGCGTGGTTTCGTGCGGATGTTCTTTGGCCGCGTGTTCGACTATCCGCTGTCGGTTTTCGACGAGTCGATCTTGAAGCCGGAATCGCAAGACATGGAAGCCTATGTCGACGGCATCAAGCACATCGCCGAAGTGCAGCAGCGCGTTGCTAAACGCTACTTTGAAGATGGCTCGATCGAAGAAGCCTGTCCACCGCTGAAAGCCCTGTTGGCGATCATGGCCGAAGGGAACTACGAAGGGAAAACGGTCCACGATCCTGAATTTCGTGCGTTGTTTACCCGCGAGTCGCTGCTGGAAAGCGACTGGTACAAAGAACGTCTGACGACCAAACAGCAGCGTGACATCGAGCTGTGGCAGCGTCACATAAAATCTCTGGAAGACTTCATTACCGAGTCCGTTTACTTGGAAGAAGACGCAAAGCAGGAACTTGAGCGTCGCAAGCAATACGTCGAGCGACAACTGGCCAAGGTGCAAGCTCCAGAGTACCTGCAAAGCCAGATCGGAGCCATCGGCGCCCAGCCAATGTAAAAGTTGGCTCGTCCAGCCATGTGAACCAGGCATCCGCTAAAGGCGTTTGCCCAAAGTAACGGGCCGGATGCTTAGATTCAAAACAGAGACCCAGGTTGTTCGCAACCTGGGTTTTTCTTTTTCTAATTGCCGACCTCTAAGGCCTGAAAGGCCGACCGAATATAGCAGGGTGCGAAAGCCCCTGGTAAACGTCAAATAAGAAAATGAGCCCTGAAAGGGCGACCGAAGAAACAATAGTTTAGATTCGGTCGCGCTTTCAGGGCTTGCGTTTATTTCCATGCCGATACCAGGGGCTTTCGCCGCCGGGCTATTTTTGGCCGGGCCTCCGGCACTTAGGACGGAGAGAGCCCAAAAGGGGCGATCGCTGTGAGGTGGGGGGATTTATTGCCATCCCTCACGCCTATCTCGAAGTTCGTAGAATCCTCTGGGGACGGTGCTCAGAGGTATTACTTCTTCTGAGGACGGAACGCTTCGATCCGCTCGGGATTCGTTTCCAGGTAAGGGCCTTCGACCAGGTCGATGCAGTACGGAATCGCCGGAAAGACGGCGTCCAGGCATTCGGCGATGGCCTTGGGTTGGCCGGGTAGATTGATGATCAGCGAGTTGCCGCGGAGGCCGGCCGTTTGCCGGGAAAGAATCGCGGTAGGTACCTTTTCCAGGCTCACCTTTCGCATCAGTTCGCCGAAGCCCGGCAGGATCTTGTCGCAGACCTGGGTGGTGACATCCGGTGTCAGGTCACGCTTGGCGGGGCCCGTTCCGCCGGTGGTGATAATCAGGCAGCAGCCGACATCGTCGGAAAGGCCGATCAACGTTTGGTTCAGAACTTCTCGCTCGTCGGGAATCACTTTCGCCACTGCTTCCCAGGGCGAGGCCATCACCTGCTGCAGGTACTCGCGAATGGCCGGACCGCCCCGGTCTTCATATTCGCCTTGGTAGGCACGGTCCGAAACGGTCACGATTCCAATCTTGGCAGGTGTGTTAGGCATGAAAAGATCCTTTGACGCTCTTAGTAGTAGCCGAGCCAGTAAATTAGGAAAGTGAGTCCCAGGAACGTCGCCATGCCGGTGATAAACATCACACCCATCGCATGTCCTTCCAGCATTCCCAGACTTTCGACGCAGAGGTTTGCCACGATCGCAGAGAACATACCGGAGAAAATCACCGAGACGATCATCAGCAGAGGGCCACGTAGCATTGGTATGACCGCCTACGATACCATCGGTTCGGATAATTCTGCGATCGAATGCACGTTGCCGCCTGTATCGAGGCTGGCCTCAGCGAAACTGTCTTCTGTTTCCCAAATGGCGACCTTGCGGCAAGTTACCCCGGTACCTTTGAGTAGTTTGGGGCAGACCTTTTCCAGCAAATAGGTGGCCATGCTTTCGGCGGTCGGGTTGCTCGGCAAGATATACATCTTGCAGGGCACGACCTGTTTGAGGGCGGTGATCCCGTTTTCGTCGTCCTCGTTCAAGATAAACGCGTGATCCCAGTGCTCGTCGATCCAACCCTTGAACAGGCGTTTCAGTTCGGCGAAGTCGATCACGCGGCCGACGTCGTCTACTTCGTCTCCGCTGACGTGGAAGTCGGCGATATAGTTATGGCCATGAAAGAATTCGCACTTCCCGCCATGTTTGTAAAGTCGATGTCCGGCGCAAAATTTGATGCGCCGCATAATGCTTAGGCTCATATCAATTCTCCCTGGACCAAGTTTCCAGGATTGGGCGACCCAGTGTGGGGGCCAAATGCTTCTTCTATTGGTTATTCTCTGGAATTGTGCCGGTCGAGGCAAGGACTTGCAGTTCGGGCGATTCTGTACCCGTCATCTCTGAGGGACGCTGATATCGGCGTAAATCGAATGTCGGTCGCCAGGTCAGCTTTCGCAGAACCAATCCTAACAGTATCGCTACGGCCCCAAACACGGCGGCCTTGGGCAGATCGGTCATACCCAGCGGGTGATCCCAGAACCTCCAGGTGAGCACAAAAACAAAACTGCTGAACAAGATCGACAGTTCTACGCCGCCCGCGAAATCGGTTCGTCCCAGGCGTTTAAAGACCGGCCAACTGATCACGGACATTAGTAAGCTAATCCCCGCTATGACGAACGTCGCTTGCCAGCCGAAGAACATCCCGGCAGCCAGCATCATGATGGGAATCCCCAGGCGGCCTGATCGATCGTCAGCCGAAGGCCGGGAAACCGAGACCCACATGAGCACACCCCAGACGGCACCGGCCAAAGCGCCGCACAGTACCGATAGGAAGACTTCGAGCCGCTCGGCATCGACGACGCTTCCCAGGTCCATCTCGGTGAAACGCACCGGGTAGAGATTGGGCCAGATCATCGGCCCCAGGAAACCGACGCCATAGGCCAGCAAGCAAAGCGTCACCGGCATGCGCGAGCGATCCCAGGCGATCATGGCCCAGCACACCATCAGGCTGAACAGATAACAATGGAAGACATAGATTGAAAGTAGCGGAGACTGTAATTCCAGCATCGCGCGAGAATGACTGAGCCGTACTGCTTCGATGCCGGGTAAGTTGCCGCCACCGCTGAGGACTTCAAACTGCAGCAGAAGCAGAAAGATCAGCCCCACGACCGATTCAATGATGGGATATCGCGGCGATATGGGAAGCCGACAGGTTCGGCAGCGTCCTCCCAGCATGATCCAGCCCAGCACCGGGACGTTGTCGTTCCACTTTAGCTGGGTGCTGCAGAAGGGGCACCGCGACGGCCGAGACACGACCGTTTCGCCCCGTGGCATCCGCCAGATAACGACGTTCAAAAAGCTACCGACCGTCGCTCCGAAGAAAAAGAACCACGTGTAGAGGAAGCCAGCGATCAGGATCGATTGAATCCACTGCACCTGGTCGAGGCGATTCTGGCGGCTGATGAAGTCTTCTTCCGAGCCAGCCAGCCATAGCATCTCGAACGCCGGCCAGGCCAAAACTGCGCCTAATCCCAGGCTCACGACAACCGCAATCGTGTAGCGAAGCCAGTTAAGTCGAGTTTGCGAGCGAGGCATGATGCTTTTTGCCGGGGAAATGGATCAACAAGGAAGGGGCCATTTTAGAACGACTTAGGGAAAAAACCCAGGGTATGGCCAGCGGAACGGATCTGCAGTAATGGGGCGGCGTTTGCCGGATGTCAGGCAAAAAGTGACAGCCGACCTATAGGTTTCGCCGTCGCGGATTAAAGTTTGGCAAACGGCTCCCCGCAAACTTCAAATTTCGAGGAACGGATCTTGCTCAAATGTGCCGACCGTTTCTACAATTCTGCAATACAGTGCCCGAGGCATGCCAGACCTGAACTCTTGACCCCAAGGTCTGCCCCGGTGCAGCTCGTTTAAGTGCTGTTCTGGGATGGCTAATCCGTTCGACTTCGAGATCCTGCCGCAGCCGGATGATACGACCTGTGGGCCGACGAGCCTGCATGCCGTTTATCAATACTTTGGGCTGAGTTTAGATCTTCACCAATTGATCTCCGAAGTTCCCAGCTTGGAACATGGCGGGACCCTGGGCGTGATGCTGGGGATCGATGCCCTGCGGCGCGGCTTCGACGCGACGATCTTCACCTACAATCTCGAGGTGTTCGATCCAATCTGGTTCACGCGAAGCTACGATCTGACCGAGCGGCTCGAGGCTCAGCTGACCGTCAAATCGGAACCCAAGCTGCACTTGGCCAGTCAGGCCTATGTCGAGTTCCTGAATCTGGGCGGAAAGATCAAGATGCGCGACCTCAGCGCCATGCTGATTAGTCGCTACTTGCATCAGTCGGTGCCCATCCTTACCGGGCTCAGTTCGACCTACTTATACAGTGGGCCGCGCGAGCATGGCTTAAAGAATATTCCCGACGACATTCGCGGATTGCCTCAGGGGCACTTTGTCGTGTTGTATGGCATGAACGAAAATCAGGATCGTGTTTATGTGGCCGATCCTTACCTGTCCAACCCACTGGGCGAGATGCATCACTACCCGGTCAGCTTCGATCGGTTGGTGTGCTCGATATTGCTGGGCATCTTGACGTATGACTCGAACCTATTGGTGATTGAGCCCAAGAAAGTGGGCCCGACTGCCAAAGCGAGGAACGTCTCATGATGTCCTTATCGATCACCCCCCTAGAAGCCGGCTAATTCTTCGCCCCATTCGATCTGACGCATAGAAATTTCCCCATGGCAATTCTCATCGTGACCGACCAAACCGACCGCTGGCCAAGCGATGGCCCTAGCGTGGAGGTGGTCGATCCGCAGGCCTACATCACTCAGCCGCAATACAGCGAAATGCGTGGCGCGAAGGTCTTTAACCTTTGTCAAACGTATCGCTACCAAAGCGTTGGCTATTATGTCTCGCTATTGGCCGAGGCCCGGGGGCATCGGCCGGTTCCCAGCGTGGCGGCGATGCAGGACTGGAAGACCCGCAGCATCATTCGTCTGATTAGCGAAGACCTGGACGACCTGGTGCAGAAGTCACTCGCCCCCATCAAATCGAACAAGTTTACGCTCAGCATTTACTTCGGCAAGAACATGGCCAAGCGTTACGATACGCTGTCGTGGCGGCTGTTTAACTTGTTTCAGGCTCCGCTGCTGCGTGCCAAGTTCATGCAGGAAAAGGACCGCTGGCAGTTGACCAGCGTTGGAGGCATCTCGGCGGCGGATGTCCCCGAAGCCCATTGGCCGTTCATCGTCGAAACGGCGCTCGATCACTTCTCGAAACGCCGCAGCGTGGCTAAGGTCAAGAAGACCCGCTTCGATATGGCCATCCTCCGCAATACGGAAGACCCCGAGCCGCCATCGGACGAAGTTGCATTGCAGAAGTTTGCCAAAGCGGCTGCCCAGCAAGGCGTCTCGACCGAGTACATCTCGCGGGACGACTATGGCCGCCTGGCCGAATTCGATGCGTTGTATATCCGCGATACAACCGCCGTAAATCACTATACCTATCGTTTCGCCCGCCGTGCCCATGCCGAAGGTTTGGTGGTGATTGACGATCCGACCTCCATCTTGCTATGCACCAACAAGGTATACCTGGCAGAACTTTTGACGCGGCATAAGATCCCCGTTCCTAAGACGGTGGTCGTGCACCGCGATAACGCCCATACGTTGGCGGAAGAGCTAGGCTTTCCGTGTGTGCTCAAACGCCCCGACAGTGCTTTCTCGCTGGGCGTGGTGAAGGTCAAAACGCCTGAGCAACTGCAGCAGAAACTGAAAGAGTTCTTCGCCGATTCAGAACTGATTATTGCTCAAGAGTTCTTGCCGACCGACTTCGATTGGCGGATTGGTATCTTTGATCGCCAACCGCTATTTGCCTGCAAGTATTACATGGCCAAAGGGCACTGGCAGATCATCAAACACGAGAACGCCAATCGAGGTCGCTACGGCAAGCTGGAGACACTGCCGGTGGAATTGGCACCCCGCAAGGCCGTGCAGGTTGCCCTCAAGGCGGCCAACTTGATTGGCGATGGTCTGTATGGAGTGGACGTCAAAGAGTCCGACGGCAAGTTCTCGGTCATTGAAGTCAACGACAACCCGAACATCAACTCAGGCTGCGAAGATGCTGTGTTGAAAGAAGAGTTGTATCGTCGAATGGTGTCGATCTTCGTACGGCGAATCGAACAACAAAAAGCAGGTGTGGACTAACGCACGTCCCGTGGCTTGGTTGGCAAGCCGCCGTGCCAGTTCGTGAATCGAAATCAGATACGTCCTTTTCATTTTTTACTTAAGGCATCCCCACGAATGTTGGCCGAACAAATCCGGTCCTCAAGCGACGCGATCCCGCTGTTTCAAGCTTACGGCGTGGAACTCGAGTACATGATCGTGCACGAAAACTCGCTCGATGTTGCGCCCATTGCGGATCAACTGCTCTGCGACAAAGAGGGCAATCCGAGCGAGGAGATCGAACTGGGAGATATTGCCTGGTCGAACGAGTTAGCCCTGCACGTGATCGAGTTGAAGACCAATGGTCCTGCTGCGTCGCTAAACGGCTTGGCCTCGCGATTCCAGGCCAATGTCAACGATATTAATCAGCGTCTGAGTGGAATCGGAGCCCGCATGATGCCCAGCGCGATGCATCCTTGGATGCGTCCGGACGTCGAGATGAAGCTTTGGCCGCACGGTTACAACGAAGTGTACGAGGCGTTCAACGTCATCTTCAATTGCAGCGGTCACGGCTGGGCGAATCTGCAGAGCTGCCACCTGAATCTACCATTTGCCGGCGATGAAGAGTTTGGCCGTTTGCACGCGGCGATTCGTTTGCTGTTGCCGATTTTGCCTGCCTTGACGGCGAGCAGCCCCGTTTGCGATCGTCAATTGATGCCTCACCTAGATCACCGCCTCGAGACGTATCGGCATAATGCCGACCGAATCCCGCAAGTCGCCGGAGTCGTGATTCCGGAAGGTTTTTACACCCAGCACGATTACTGCCGATATATCCTTGAGCCGATTTATCAGACGATGACACCACTAGATATGGCAGGCGTGTTACGTCACGAGTGGGTCAACAGTCGGGGGGCGATCGCACGCTTCACGCGTAATACGATTGAAATCCGGGTAATGGACGTCCAAGAGCACCCGGCTGCGGATGTGGCTATCTGCCAATTGGTAGCCAACGTTGCCAAAGCGCTGACCGAAGAAACGTGGAGTTCGCTGGTCGACCAGCAAAAGGCCGAAACGTTGCGGCTACGCGACATCTTCCTTAACGTTGTCGACAATGCCGACGAAACGATGATTATCGACCCGGACTACCTTCATTTCTTTGGTTGGAACGAGGGGCTTTGTACCGCCGGCGATCTTTGGCGATCGCTGGCAGAGCGTTTTCCGGCGGAAGAAAAGCCGCTCGGGGATGCGTTGGATACCATTCTGAGCGAAGGCCCGCTGGCACGACGGATTGTCACCTCGTTGCAAGGCAACCTGGAAGAGAGATTGCCGATCGTTTACCGCGAACTGTGCGATTGCCTGGAAGAGGGGCGTTCGTTCCGGCCAAGTCAGTTGAACGTCTAGGGAGCGGCCTTTCCAATGGATGAATCAATAGCGAGGAGTTTTCTTAGCTCGGCCACCCTTCCGGGCCTGGGGAAATGGCGAGCGTTGCAAGTAAATAGGACGTTTCGTTGCCTGTACTTCTCGCCGATCGAAAAAGAGCGTTAGATGAATTCGTTCCCCAAGCAGGCCGTCCTATTTACCTGCGAACATGGCGGTAATCGGATTCCCCCAAAATATGCTCTTCGTTTTGTCGAGCACCAAGAGCTTCTGCAGACGCATCGGGGCTGGGACCCCGGCACCTTCCAGGCAGCGACGTACTTCCACAAGCAAGTTGCCTCCGAGTTGTTCGCGAGCCAAACATCACGGCTGTTGATTGACCTCAATCGGTCAGAAACGCACCGCGCTCTCTTTTCCCCGTTGGTGCCTGCGCCTAGTGATTCGCAGCGGCTCGAACTGCTCGAAACCTATTACCGTCCTTGGCGACGGGAAGTTGGCGACTGGATAGCGAGCCAGGTCGAGGGCCAGCAGTTTGTCTGGCATCTCTCCTTTCATAGCTTTACGCCGGTGCTCGAGGGGGAAGTGCGAACTGCCGAAATTGGCCTTCTGTACGACCCTCGTCGAGGTGTGGAGCGAGACTACTGCGATCGCTGGCGAAAGCGAATCCTTGAAATATTTCCCGAATTTCGCGTTCGGATGAACTACCCGTACCGTGGAGTTTCCGACGGGCACACGACGGCGTTACGGAAGCGGTTTTCGGCCCAACGTTATGCTGGCATTGAATTGGAAGTCAATCAGCAGCTTTTTCAGCAGTCAAACTATCGAGTAAAGCAGTTGATCTCCGGACTTTACCAAAGCTGGCATCGAGTCTTGCGGCAGACGGTTGAAGCCCGGTAGCGACTGATTGGTTCCATGGATCACGATTCGGCTGGATTGGCACGGATTGCCAGGTTCTGCTATTCCCCCGAGAGTAGACGTAACCGGTTGCGTACTTGCTACTTGAGATTCCCCCCGGGAATGTTATTCTAAGACTTGGCAAACAGAGAGGGGCTCGTTGGCTGGCTCGTGCTGCGCGCGGCAGCTTTATCGGTCTCTCTGCATTCATCTTTTGTTCAAGTTCGGGGGAACGTCGAACGATTGGGATCTTAAGGTTGGGGAAATTCAGACGCTCGGACTCTCGTCGCGCGATCTGATAGCGTCATGATGACAGTACATGCTTCTTCCTAGATTTCGCAATTCGCCGGTTCTCACAATCGCAACCTGACTCGCTAGTGGAATAGGAATTTTGCATGAAGAACCCACCCATCCATTGGTCGGAAGGGATGTTTCTTCGCCCCCATCATTTTCAAGCGCAGGACCGTCACTGGTACGAATTCTTAGAGAACTCGATCCGTGATCTGATCCCGTACGCTTACGGCATCCGCTACATCGAAATCAGCGAGCAGGCCATCGCCAATTACCAAATCGAGGTTTCGCAGTGCGAGGCCCGGATGCGTGATGGATCGATTATTTCGATCGGCGGCAACGATCAGATGGACCGGGTTGATCTCCGTCAGGGGATCAAGGGCCTCCAAGACCTGAAAGAGGTCTTCCTCGAGAACGAGAAAATCCGTGTTTATTTGGCCGTCCCGCGAACTAAATTGGGACACGAGAACACGGCCCGCGACGCCCACATGCCCAATACACGTTACTACGAGTTTTCTCGCGAAGATGAAGAAGAGAATCGCGGCGGCAACCCTCAGGAGGTTTCGTTTCGCGAACTGAATATTCGTATTCTGCTGTCGACCGACGACCTGTCTGGTTTCGAGCTTTTGCCAATCTGTCAGATCGTGCGTAACGAGTCGGACGGTACGCCACGCATTGATCCGAATTATCACCCCCCATGTTTGGCCGTCGATGCCTGGACACCACTGGGCACCGGCATTGTGCGGCGGGTATTCGATTTAATCGGCGAGCGCATCGAGCGATTTCGCAACGACATTCTCAACCAGAACATCACTTGGGACCCGCGCGAGATTGGGGACCTGGAAAAGATGATGCGGCTTCGGACCCTCAACGAAGCGTATGGAGAACTTCGCATTCTGGCGTTCAGCGATGGCATTCATCCTTTGAAGGTCTATACGGCCCTATGCCGTATTGTCGGCCAACTCGCGATCTTCGACGAAAAAGAACGTCGCATCGAGAACATTCCGAAATACGACCACGAGAATTTGGCCGAGATCTTTCAGTGGGCCTACAAAGAGATTCGCCGGCTCAGCGAAGGCCGGATCGATGCGACCTATGAGCATCGCTTCTTCTTGGGCAGTGGCCAGTCGATGCATGTCCAACTGGACCCGAAATGGTTCGACCCAAGCTGGGAATGGTACATCGGGTTTGAAGGGGTTAGCGTTTCCAAAGAAGATACCTATCAATTGGTCACCCAAGGATTTCACTGGGTGTTTGGAAGCGGGGAACAGGTCGAGACGTTATTTCGCAATAACATGCCAGGCGTGCGGCTTCGGCCGGTTGCTCAGCCGCCGCGAGTGCTGCCGCAAGGTGGTAACTGGGTTTACTTCCAGGTCCAACGGCAAGGTCCGCCCTGGGACGATGTCCAACGTACCCAGACCATGGGCTGGCGATTCCAGGAAGAATACATTCACGACGTCAAAGAGTTGCAAGGCAAAAAACGTCTTGTGTTGAACATCCGAAACCAACTGATCGCGCTGCATGTCGCTGTATTCGCGCTGCGGCATGGCGAACAACCGAGAGCGTAAATCGTTTTCAGTGCTGAGTAAGAGAAGAAGTCGAACTTGCTAGTGACCACTGAGAGCGAAACGTTAGGGGTTGGGAAACTGGGTCTCAGTTCGTCCCCTCACCCTAGCCCTCTTCCGACAGGGGAGGGGGGACAGAAAATGAATATGGCCGAGAGGATAGAGAATGGTCCTGGATTCTCTGGCTGAAAACTGAACACTTCCAACTGAACACTAACTTCCAATGACTCCAAAGTTTGCCAAAGCAGTTGATCCCATTTTTCTGTGCATGCTTGATCTGCTGGATCGGATTGAACGGGATGGGAATTCGTTGGACCCCAGCCAGGAACGAATTCGCGTGAAGAAGCGAATCGATACGGCTGAGAATCTACTGGGCCAGACAGCCGAATGGGAGCTTGCCAAATACGCCTTGGTGGGCTGGATCGACCAGATGCTGATCACGGCCCCCTGGAACGGTGCCAACTGGTGGCAGAATAACGACCTTGAGTTTGAATGCTTCCATAGCGGTAAGGCGTTCGAGCATTTCTTTGTGGCGGCGAAGGAAGCTCAAAGCTTGGCCAACAAAGATGCGTTGGAAGTTTACTACATATGCGTGGTTCTCGGTTTTCGAGGCCTGTATGGGCACCCGCACTCGCTGCAGTACACACAGCATTACGGCCTGCCGGCCGACCTGGATACCTGGGCGAAGCAGACCGCTTCGGCCCTGCAATTGGCGATCGGTCGTAGCGCGATCATGGACCGCCCCGAACCTGGCGAAGGGGCGCCTCCGCTCAATGGCTACAACAAGCTGATCAATATGTCGCTCTTCGCGGTGATTATGGTCGCGATTTGCGTCGGATATTTTTTGATGTTTGGACTTAAGTAAAGACTAGTTATTGGCGTGAAGTTTTCAGTTTTCAGTAAGAAGGAAGTTCACCTTCTTTTCTCTTTCTGAAAATGAAAATCTGCTCTCTGAAAACTAGGCACCAGAGAACCGAAGGTTCGACTCATGATGGCATTCGTTTATCAACTTGTTTACTACATTACGCTGCCGTTCACCGCGTTTAATACGTTGGCGACGAATATCCCTGGCATACGTAGTCTGGGGAAAATCACGGTCCCAACGCGAATCGCCTGGCTGGTGTTCGTCTTTCTTTTCTTCGTGTTGGTATCGTTTTGCGTAACCTTTCAGTTCTCGGACACGTCGGCCCAGTGGAACGATTACCTGCTGGATTGGAAGACAGGGCTCACCGTCTTCGCGTTGATGATCGTCATCCCGGTCGTCTCGTACTACATCGTGAAGATCTGGATGGAAGAGGATACATCGGAATACCCCGATATCGACAAGGCCTGGAAACAAGGTCTGACGGCTCTTGAAAAGCATGGTATTCCATTAGGTAGCACGCCGTTGTTTCTAATCCTGGGTAATCCGGACGATCGCCGTGCGAGCAACCTGATGCGGGCCTCTGGTTTTGGCTTCAATGTTTCCGACCCTGCCCAAGGTCCCGCAGCCCTGCATTGGTATGCCAATCCAGATGCGATCTTTGTCTTCCTGACACAGACTTCGTGTTTGTCGACGTTGACCGATGGCTATAAGAATCATACGAATAAAAACTCGCAGCTTGCCACACCGGCCCCGCAGCAAATCCCTGGGGGGCAAACGATCGTCGCCGGTGCGGGGCAGCAAAGCTTGATTGCGGAGCAATTGGACCACACGTTAGGTGCGGACGAAAACGAAGACGAGCAGCGCTTCATGGAAGCTCCTCCGAGCATGCAAGCAGGCGTCGGGGCGACGATGGATTTCGGTCAAGGGATGGCCGGTGGCCAAACTATGAACTTCGGCGCAGACGATGCCGCCCAGGCCGCGTTGATCTCGAAGTCAGGCATGCGACAGTCGAAGTCTGATATGACCGATCAAATGGAACGCCTGAAATACGTTTGCAAGCTCATTAACAAATCGCGCCGTCCTGTCTGTCCGATCAACGGTCTGCTGGTCACCATTCCATTTGACATGATCGAAGATTCCAGCGAACCCATTCAGCTTGCCGTTCAAAGCGACTTGGACGTGATCCGTTCGACGACCCGTTTACGCTGCAGCGTGACGGCACTGATCACCGAGATGGAAAGCGCCCAAGGCTTTCTGGAACTTATCAAACGCGTGGGAGAGAAGCGGGCCAAAGAGCAGCGTTTCGGCAAAGGCTTCAACGTCTGGAATCCGCCCATTGCCGAACAACTGGAAGCTGTCTCGCAGCATGCCACCGGGGCGTTCGAGGACTGGACCTATCTGCTGTTTCGCGAAAAAGACGGTCTCCGCCGCCCAGGCAATCCTAAATTGTTTGAACTGCTGTGTAAAATTCGTGGCAAGTTCAGTGAATGCATGACCAACATCATCGCCAACTCGTTCGGTTTCGAGCCCGATAAGAACCCCCGTGCGGCAGGCAACTCACTGCTGTTTGCAGGTTGTTATTTCGCGGCGACCGGCGACACGGGCGACCGCCAGGCTTTTGTCCGCAGCGTGCTATATAAGGTCATGGAACAAGACGCTGAACTCGACTGGAACCAGGATGCATTGGAAGAGAATACAGGTGCCGAATTCGCCGCCAATATTGCCGCGTTGGTCGGCGGCGTGTGCCTGTTGATCTTGATCGGCTTCGCTCTGAATTCTTTCTTCGGCGAGTACATGCCGTGGCACCACGACCAATAACTGGGGAGGCCAGTTTTCTGATTTAACAGAGAACTGCGATGGGGTATGATGGGATCGCTCATAAGTGCGGCTTCCGTCTCTCTTCCCTTAAAGGTCTCCGGCCATGTTTGCCCCTGCTAAGGTTCTCTCGCTGCTTTTGCTTTCTTTTAGCCTTCTCGTTGCCACGCAGTCTGGCTGTGGTGCTCCGGCCGACGAGCCGCTGGGGCCGGAAGACATTCGCCTGAAGATCACCGGCGCTAACACCGACGCGGATAGAGACGCCATTGAGGCCGAACTGGAAAGCATGTCGGACCTGCCCGGCAACCATAACACATCCATGCGTTGGGCGACGAACCAGCCGCTGACGATTAAGTTCGGGCCCGTCGCCGATCCGCAAAAGTTTGCCGAGAAAGTGAAATTCGGCACGGTCGATAAGATCGAAGACCGGACCGTATTTATTACTTATACGAAATAGCCTTGGTTGGTTTCTTCCCTTCAGGGTACCCATCGCTCAGGAGAATGCCATGCGATCGCAACGCTTCATGCTTCTTGTCGGCTTACTTGTCCTGCCACTTCTCACAGCACTTGGCTGCTCGGGCAAGCATACCGTGACTTTAAAGGTTTCCGGAACGTCCACCAGCGAGCAGCGCGAGAAGATCTCGGAGACGGCCAAGTCCCTTACCGACGGCAACAGCAACTACATCTCGGCGTACCACATGAACGACACCTACACGGTAAACGTGGGCCCAGTGATGGATGTTGAGGCATTCGTCAAACAGATCGACTTCGGCAAGGTGACCAAGGTGGAAGATCGAACTATCTATGTTGATCTAAACGCCAAGCCAGACGCCGAAGAGCCAGCGGCAACTGATCCGGCCACCACCGATCCGGCTCCGACGGAGATAGGGCCCATGGAAGAAACACCGCTGGAAACCGTTCCGATGGATTCTGCTAGTGAAGAGAAGTAAATTTACTCCGCAGAACGCCTTTTCGAGAGACTATTGGCAATTTAAACCGCTTCGAAAAAGCAAGAGTCGCTCCCAGGGCAGTTGGTTGCGACTCTTGCCGTGTTAAGCGAGAGAATTTTGGGGAAACTCTCGCTTAGAATTCGCTGACGACTTCGCCTCCGGCACGCGTTGCCAGGGACCGCCAAGTGGTTAGGTCAATCGTTTCGCTAATCGAGCGGCTGCTTCCGTCGAACATGACCACATCGACCACACCGGGGTGCCAACTGCGGCTGGTGACGATGGCGTAAGTTGGATTGCCGCTGCTGCCATCTTTGCCTTCCTGCCACGAGTTGTAGTCGCACTCGGGGTAGGCCGTGCCACCGATGGTGCAGCCTGTTTGGGTGTTCGGCGTCATCGCTGCCGTAAAGCCGGTGTGATGCACGCGACCATCGGGCCATTCGGTATGGCCGGTGTTTTTCTCGTCAGAGCCTGAGGCAATTTGCGTTTCGGCAGCGGTGATCGAAGCAGGGATGCTTGTCGAATCAGGGCCATCGTTACGCCGGTAAGGCGTCCAGGCCTTCACCTCGGCTGCGAGCAACGTGTTGGACGATCCGTCGGTGGCATCGCGGAAGGAAAGCTTCGAGTTGGGATAGAACAACCCATTTCCGCCTTGTTTCGTAGTAGGGTTGAAAACGAACCACGTTCCGTAATTGAAGCCGTACGAGGTCGGCCACAGCTTGACCTTTCCGCTGCCTGGGTCACGTTCGCGCCCGGCGCCGGGGTCGCTGGGACAACCATAACCGGGGATCTTCAAGCCATCAATCGGCGTCTGGAAGTCCCAGGCCGTAGTGATGTCGACTTGGTCGTATAGATTGCCTTGTTCCAGGAAACTGAGGATGCGCCCATGCACACCCCAGGAACCATTGTTGCCGGTCGAGGAGACCGACAGGTCGACCGTGCAGCCCATGGGCAGAGAGCGATACGTGTCGATGTAGTTATGCGTGGCCAAGCCCATCTGCTTCAAGTTGTTCTTGCAACTCATTCGCCGGGCGGCCTCGCGAGCCTGTTGCACGGCCGGCAAGAGTAAGGCGATAAGAACGCCGATGATGGCGATCACCACCAAGAGTTCTACTAATGTGAAACCGGTGGGCGGCGATTTCCGTAGGGTGGGAAAGGTCGTCATGCGTCTTCTGCTGTCCTTCCTAATCAGGCATCCGGCATTGGGGGCGAAGCCTGTTGGGTGTAAGACGCGGGCAAGGAAAATTCAAGAGTCAACGAAACGTGCCCGCGTAAGATTCGCGCAAGATGCAATCGACATGCCTAACAAGCTTAAGGGGGATCGTTGAATATGGTTAGCATGCGAACTACCGTGTTAACACTCGAATGAGAGTCAGTTTCGTACGCAAAAGATTGAACGGAGAATCCATTGAGCAAATACTCGTCAAATAGCTGACGCAAAGCGTGTGTTACTTGAACCGACAGTCGCGTCGTCTGAAGTGACATGCTTATGATGGAGCAACGACGAATTGTCACGTGGGTTGGTACTTACGGAGGAGAGTCTGTGGAAGCGATTATTGACCTTTTTCTTGGTCTCGAGCGGATGGCACCTGGCAGTCTGGAAACGACGGCCAAGGCATTTCAAGTTGCTGCGCAAGATTATGACATTGAAAAAATTGTTGAGTTCGGATGCGGTAGCGGAGTTTCCACGATCGAACTCGCCCGGTTGAGTGGCGCTCCAATCATTGGGGTCGATAACTGTGCCCCCTTTCTTGCGCAGCTGAAGCAGAAGATTGCTCAGGCTGGACTTGATCAGCAGATACAGGTGCGCGAGCAAAGCATGGAAGTTGCTTGGCGAAAGGGAACCTGTTTCGATTTGATTTGGTGCGAAGGCTCAGCGTATGCCATTGGTCTTGAGAACGCACTACAGCGATGGCGAGAGCTGCTTAAGCCTGGGGGGCGAATTGCTCTCAGCGACTTGGTCTGGATCGATACCGATCCGGACGCGGAAGTCCAAGAGTACTGGCAGAACCAAGGCGTCACCCTTTGTTACCCAAACGACACGCTGGCTTTGTTTTCGTCGCAAGGATACCAAGTCGTCGATTATTTTATTTTTCCTGAGAGCGACTGGCAGAACTATTACCAGCCGCTTCGAGCCCGCTTGCCGCGATGGAAGGCCGAATATTCATATCCGGAAAATGCCGGTGCGATCGATCAATTGTTTCAAGAAGAATTGAGAATGTACGACCAGTTCAAAGCCCAATATGGCTATGCGTTTTTCATTGCTCAGCGAGCCCCTTGAATTCGAGATTGCCCCGGCATCGTGCTATGATGAGACGACCTCGATACTTACCCCCTGGAGATCAAGTCATGCTACGCGGCCTGTTGAGCGTTGTTCTCATGCTGTTGTTGGGTGGTTCTTTGCTCGCTGCAGAGAAGCCTAACTTCGTGTGGATCATGTCCGAAGACAACTCGAGTCACTTTCTTAAACTATTCGATCCGACCGGGGCACCCACGCCCAATATCGATGCTCTGGCCGATCAAGGTCTTGTATACGAGCACGCTTTCTCGAATGCTCCGGTATGTAGCGTCGCTCGGACGACTTTGATCACTTCTTGCTATGCACCACGAATTGGGACGTTCCAGCATCGCAAGAGCTTTATGGTGCCCATGCCGGAAGGTTTAAAGATGTTTCCTGCTTACCTTCACGAGGCAGGCTACTACACCACCAACAATAGCAAGGAAGACTACAACGCAAAGAAGTCTGCCGACGTCTGGGATAATTCTTCCAGGAAGGCATCGTGGAAGAATCGTAAATCGGGTCAGCCATTTTTTCACGTGCAAACATTCACCACCACGCATGAGAGTTCGCTGCACTTCCCCGCCAAGGACATTCAGGACAAGCCAACAGACACCGATCCGGAAACCGTTTTCATCCCACCACATCATCCCAGGACAAAAACGTTTAAGTACACGTACGCTCGATATCATGATCGAATTCAGGAAGTCGATCGGCAAATCGGACAACTCGTCGATCAACTCGAGCAGGAAGGTCTACTCGAGACAACGTTCGTCTTCTATTTCGGCGATCATGGTGGCGTGCTGCCTCGCGGTAAAGGATATGCCTATGAGACTGGTCTGCATGTGCCGCTGGTTATTCGAGTGCCTGAGAAGTTTCGCGATCAAATGCCTGAGAAGATCGGCAGCCGTTTAGATTCGTTTGTTAGTTTTGTCGATTTCGGTCCCACGGTGTTGAATCTTGCCGGTCTCAAGGTTCCCGATGGAATTGATGGGCATGCTTTTCTGGCGTTAGGGAACGCTCATTTGATGCAAACGGATGAGGCTTTTGGGTACGCCGATCGCTTCGACGAAAAGTACGACATGGTTCGAACGCTCCGCAAAGGAAAGTACCAGTACGTCCGTAACTTTCAGCCATTCAATTTCGACGGGCTGATGAATAACTATCGCTACAAAATGGCTGCCTATCGCGAGTGGCGAGAGCTTTTCGATGCCGGCAAGCTTAACCAAACCCAAGCCCAGTTCTTCCAGGCTCGTCCTGCCGAGATGCTATTCGATGTGGAGGCCGATCCTTATGAAGCCAAGAATTTGGCCAACGACCCGCAGCATGCCAAGGTTCTGGCCGAGCTTCGTGGTCGCTTGAACAATAGAGTTGCCGGCATGCCGGATCTTGGTTTTTATCCGGAAAGTTTTCTGGCCGAAAACGCGGCGGACAATCCGGTGGCATTTGGCCAGCAACATAAAGACGAGATCGCCAAGTTGCTAGAGATTGCCAATCTTGAGGTTCTCTCGTTCGACGAGGCTCGTTCGAATTTGATGGAAGCTCTCGGGTCGTCTGATCCTTGGCAGCGTTATTGGGGTGTGATTGCTTGCACTTCACACGGTAAGTCTGCCTTATCACTTGGTAAGCAATTGGAAGCGATTGCCCAATCCGATCCAGAGAACTTGGTACGCGTCCGCGCGGCTGAGTTTCTGGCGTTGCATGCCGAGGTCGACCCTGCCGCTGTTCTCAAGAAGGCGATTGCCGATGCGGAAACGGCGACCGAGGCGAATCTGATCCTCAATACAGTCGTTCTTCTGCAAGATGGTCAGCCTGGGTATGAGTTCGACTTTCAGCAGTCCGACTTCCAGCACTTGAAGGGGAGCCGAGGGGAATTGGATCGTCGGCTAGAGTATCTTATCGGGAAGTAAAACCATGCATTGCTGTGCGACTCGTTTTGTGAAGGGGCGTCGCGCATAAAAAACGTCCGAATCATATTGTGAATGATTCGGACGTCTGGGAGTTCAATCGACTCGATGTCGAGATTTAGTGCAGCCAGACTGCTTCCCGCGGGGCTTCACCCCCGAAGGAGAAGTTCTCGCTGGACGTCGCCTCTTCAGCTCGTATGATCGGAGCTGGTGTGACACGCTCGACCGGGGCGAGCGTGTGACCGGCTGGCTTGACGATGCCGCCGGTGATCGTCGAAGCCGAACGGAGCGGGTTATTCAGGACCGGCAAAGCACTGGTTCTTGCTGCCGGAGCAGGGTCTATATCAGCCGGCGTGGGCACGCTGATCTTTTCGATCTTCGGAGACATTTCTCCGTCGATCGGTTTGGCGACCAAGGTGTTATCTGCTTGCTGTGGCTGGCCAATAACGGCTTCGTTGATGACGTAGTTGCTGTGAGCAGCACGCTTGTGCAGGTCACGTCGTAGAGCATCGTTGTAAGCCTTTTGCGGCCATGGCCCTTCAGCAAGCGAGATCTGGTAGAACTCGAGCAGCGAGCCCTTCTCGAAGTGCATGTTCTTGACGGCCAGAGCGTAGTCGATACGAGCCTGGTTGAACAACGCACTCGAGTCGATCACACGACGCTGGGCTTCCAAGAGCAGGTCGATCGGAGCCTTGCCGGCTTCGTAGCTTGCTCGGACGGTTGCCTCTTGGGCATTGGCAGCTTCGCGACGATTGAACAGCAGTTCCATGATCTCGTAGGCACGCTGGATTTCTGCGTAGGTATTCGAGAGACCATACATGATCTGCTTTTCTTGTTCTTCCCGGATCGCTCGGGCACGTGCCAGGGCCAGTTCGCTGCTGCGGACTGCCGAGTGAGCACGGCGGAAGCCAATCGGCATTTCAAATTCAACACCGAGTTGGTATTCAGCAAAGTCTCCATCGGTCAGGCTCTGCAGGGCACCTGCTTCGCCGGGGATGCTGCTTTCGTCCGAAAGGGTCGGGCCAAAGCCACGCTGACGGTAGCGAGCAATCAGGTCCAGATTGGGCATCAGGAAGTTACGGTTGGCGAGCAGTTCGAGTTCACGCTGCTTGATAACCCACTTCTGACGACGAAGTTCCGGACGGCGAGCGAGTGCTTCGGTGGCGACGGCATTCCAGTCAAAGTTGACCTTGGCAACCGGTGCTTCGGTAGCCGGACGGATCAAGCGACCGTTGGTCTGGGTGAGACCCATCATGAATCGCAAGCGACGTTCACAGACGCGAACACCACCGGGATTGTTAAATGTACCGCCCAGCGAACCGTTGTTGTCGCGGGTACGTTCGACCAGACGACCATTCAAAGCGTTGACCACTTCGACTTCAAAGCGGAAGTACTGTTCACGAGCTTGAGCTTCGGTGTCCGCCGACTTCTTGTCAGCTTCGACGTTGGCGTAGGCTTTCTTCCAGACTTCCAACACGTTGTTACGTGCGTTGATTTTGACGTCCAAGTCGCGGTAAGCGAAGAACAAGTCCCAGTAAGCGTTTTCGACATCACTCACCAGGTTTCGGACAGCGATCTCGAAATCAGCCAGGCTGATATCGGTACGTGTGCGAGCGATAAGAACACCATTGGCAAAACCAGGCTCGCCGTTGGGGCCAGCGATTCGGTTGAACATGACACCAGCACCTTGAAGCAACGGTTGTCGCATTTCGGCGTCGACGTACGAATCCCAGCCGGCGCTGAATACCTTCTGAGGATTGTTGTTGTAGTCGTATTGCGTGATCCCTCGCAACGTGACCAAACCACCAGTCGCGTTCCGCTTGCTCAAGTTAACTTCATAGTTGTGTAGGTCTTGCTGAAAGAAGCCGTTATTACCCACCGTGAAATTGTTCACGCGGCGATCGTTGGCTTCAAAGTAAGTGCTCGCACCGAATGTGGCGTCGAAGGCGCTCAAAGCGGCTTCTTCACCGAAGCGGCCATCGGTGTACACGATTGCCGGGTCGTACATCGAAACCAGAGCTTCGGGGCTTCGCAAAACGCCACCGAGGTCTTTCATCACTTGCGAGTTCTGCAAGGCCAAGCGAACGGCTTCTTCCAGGGAAAGATCCCAGTAGCCTGCTTCCAGATCGATGTTGTCAGGATTGATCGCATCGGGCGAATCTGGAATTTCCAGCCAGTCTTCGTCTTCGCAGATGCTTGGGACCGGATCTTCGATCTTCAGGCCGCGATCGGCATACTCTGAGATGAGGCATTCATCGTATGCGGGTGGATCTGGGCAGTCGTAGTTGTTCCAGCAGGGATGTAAACAACCGCTAAGGCCGGTCGACATACAAGTGCCAAGAACTACAAACCAATGCGTGTAGCGACGAAGCATCGCTATTTCCCTCCTGGGGTCGATCGTGCAGGCAAACTGGCCGTCGAAAACTGGGTACGGTCGTCTATGCGAGGATTGAGGCGTCGTTCTATTTCCGGCTCAGGGTCGAGCCGGTCGGGTCAACAGAACCACGCTTATGGGTTACATCCTCCTGGATCATCTTCGGCAGAGGGAAATTGTAAACTCAATAAAACCCGCACTTTCTGAGGATCTGTTACGAACGCTATCATGCATTTAGTGGCTAGCACCGGGACTTTTCGGCCTACTGTTTTCGTAACCGTCAAAGTCGGCCGATGACGATAGCAATCAAGGTGATTGCATCGACTACCGATTGGAATGATCTTGCTGGCTGGTATACTCACCAAAGGTGGAGTGTTCCGGCGATGGGGGTTGCCTGAGCAAATCAGATCCACATGCGACGGCTGTGTTATTCAGCGGTCGGACTAAGAACTAAGGGGGAAGCATGAATTCCAAGGGGTGGAATTCCGATTCATCTGGTGACGACCAATCTCGGAAAGAGAATTCCGAGAGCTCTTGGTCCATGGACGACGTGCTAAGTCGGACGGCCGATTCGGGACAGACCGATGATGTCATGGAGACACTGAAGGTCCTAAAAAGCAGTCATCCCCAAGCCAAACTGGGTGAGATCGATACGGCCACTCGTTTTGTCTTAGCTTTGCTTAAGCGTCGCTATCCTGATCTTCCGCTGGCGAGTGAAAAGGTCCTCACGATGGCCTCGACGATTGCCCAGTCTTTGGTTGAGGATCCCGTAGCTAGTGAACGAATGCGACTCCTTTGGGCCCAGTTGAGTTGAGCTATGACCGCTGAAGTGACCCAACTCGAGCAACGCATTCATGATAACCAGGGGCTTGTTATTTCCCTGGCCAAATCAATCCATCGGAAGCTTCCTCCGCAGATTGGCATGGATGACCTGATCGCCTATGGCCAGCTTGGTTTAGCCGAGGCGGCCCAGTCTTATGATGATGACAAGGGCGCAAGCTTCTCGACATTTGCTTACTATCGTATCCGCGGTGCCATTTACGACGGCATCTCGAAGATGAGTTGGAATTCGCACGCCGCCAGAATGCAGAACAAGTATCAGCAAATGGCGGCCGATACATTGCAAGCTGATGCCGCAGCTGGTGGCACGACGCCCGCTTCTGCCCAGGAAAACGCGAAATGGCTGGGTAATTTGACGGAAAAGCTCGCCGTCGTCTATTTGGCCAGCCATGGGGAAGAAACTCAGCATGCGTTCCAGGCAGTTGCCGATGCACGAACACAGCAACCGGGTGACAAGTTAGAGAACGAAGAGATTCAAAGCCTGCTAAAGAAACTACTGCAAACCCTGGCTCCGCATGAGCAGCAGTTGATTCGGATGACCTATTACGAGGGTTTTAGTCTGAAGGAGGCCGCCGACCGCCTGGGTAAAAGCAAATCGTGGGCAAGTCGGTTGCATCAAGCCATTTTAGAGCGTCTGGCTAGGGCTCTGCGGCAGACGACCTAGCTAGATAGCGGACCAAGTTAAAGCGTAGCGATTAAATCGATCGGAATGATTCGCACCAGTGAGGATTGCCGAGAAAGAGGGTAAGGAGACTTTTGACGATGATCCGGCCGAACTCATTCCGCCGGAATAAATTAGTTGAAGTTCCTCGTTTGACACTTATACTTTCGCGGCAAATTTGTTCCCCTGTCCGTTCGAGATGAACCGTTATGGCATTTCCACAAGTACTCGATATCGAATCGCTGATAAATCCGATCTCGGAGGAAAGCCCGAGCGGCGTGGAACTTCGTGGCTCTGAACAGGCCAACGAGTTTTTCGATCTACGTGAAGTCTTCAATCAGTCGAACAAGGCCGAGCGTGATTTACAGACCGCAATGGCATTTCCGGACGAGGAATTCCCCGACTTGAAAGACCCGGAGTGGGAAGAAGTCCGCGATCGGTCGATGCACATATTGGCCAACTACTCTAAGGACGTTTCGGTCGCCTCTTGGTTAATTGAAGCCTCGATGCGACTGGAGGGGATCCCCGGTCTGCGAGATGGCTTTAAGGCGATGCTAGAGATTTGTCGTCGCTATTGGGACAACATTCACCCAGAACCCGACGAAGATGAAGGCTACGCCGAAACAGTCTCGCAGTTGACCGGCCTTACTAGCGATCGCTCGTATGGAGTTTTGGACAATCTTCCGTTAACAAACGGTGGAGGGGGGAGCTACTCCCTCTTTGACTTCAATGAAGCCAACCGCATCGATGGTATGGATGCGGAAGACAAGCAGCGGCGGATTAGCGAGGGGGCGGTTGAGCGGCACACGTTCGACGAGTCCTTTCGCACGACATCTCGAGATCATTTGAATAACGTAATCGAAGATCTCGATACATTGATCGCTACGATTCGCGAGTTGGAAACGTACTTGGACGAGCGTTGTCTGCGGAATTCCTACGGGGAAGAGACGGCCCCGTCGATGACCTCGTTTCGTCAACGACTCGAATCAATTCGATCGACGGTCCAACAACTGATGTCGGAACTATTGCTCGACGAGGTGACGGAATCGACCGACTCTGCCGGCGAGGAGTCGGAAGATGGAGGGCCTGTCGTTCAGCAAAAAGGAGTCGCCGGTACCATTCAAAGCCGAGCTGATGCGATCAAGATGATCCGTAAGGCGGCGGAGTATTTTCGTAAGACGGAACCGCAGTCTTTCATCTATTTCAAATTGGAACAAGCAGCCCGATGGGCCGAAATGCCCTTTCCCGAACTGCTCAAAGAATTACTTCGAGATGAGACCGCCATGGGCGAATTGCATCGTCGAACTGGGATTCCTATACCCGACGACGATAGTGGATATTAATGAAATTTCTTTAATATCTTGCATTGATTGATTGAAATCTGTCCGCATATTACCGACATTGAGGGCAGGTTAAGTTTGGGCAAACTTGGCCAGTGACGATGCGTGCTGTCCATTAGGGCTGCGAGCTGCTTTTCACCGACGCATCAAATTGAACTGACATTGAGGGGAAACGATGGCTGAAAGTTATCAAAAGAGGCTCAACCGCGTCCGTAAGCCTCGCGTCCACATCACCTATGACGTGGAAACGGGTGACGCGATGGAAAAGAAAGAGCTTCCGTTCGTTGTGGGCGTCATGGGGGACTTCTCGGGCAACCCATCTGAAAAACTGGAACCGCTCAAAGAACGCAAGTTCGTCCAGATCGATCGTGACAACATCGACGACGTGATGAAGCGTTTTCGTCCCGAACTGAACATGCGGGTCGATAACACGCTGGCCGGCGATGGCTCAGAGATGGCCGTCAACTTGAAGTTCGAATCGATGGACGATTTCAGTCCAGCCAATGTTGCCAAGCAAGTCGAACCACTTAAGAAACTACTCGCCACACGCGACAATCTTCGCGACCTGCTTACCAAGATCGATCGCAGCGACGATCTGGAAACGCTTTTAGAACAGGTCATGAACGACGCAGATCAACTTAAGAAGTTGGCCGGCGAACTGGGTGTTGACGAATCGGGTGATGCCGACAAGGGGGATAGTTAATTATGAGTGCAGGCGAACAACAATCGGCCCAATCGGCGGCACAAAACGAAGATGCTACCAGTTTGCTGGATGCCGCGATCACCGCGACCAAGCAAACCGAGCAGCCACGAGCCAAGGAGTTGATTGAAACTCTGGTTCAAGAGGCCATGAAGGGTACCGTCACCTTCGATAAAGACATCATCCGCACGATCAATCAAGGGATCGCAGCAATTGATGAGGCCGTGTCGCAACAACTCGCAGCCGTGATGCATCACGCTGAATTCCAGAAACTGGAAGGCAGCTGGCGCGGCTTGCATTACCTGGTCAGCAACAGCGAAACGGGCGAAATGCTCAAGCTGCGTGTGCTGAACGCTTCTAAGAAGGATATCTCGAAGGACCTGGAACGTGCGGTCGAATTCGATCAGAGCACGCTCTTCAAGAAGGTTTACGAGAGCGAATTCGGCCTAGCCGGTGGTACGCCTTACGGGGCGTTGATCGGCAACTTCGAATGGGACAATACGCCCGACGATATTGCCGCTCTGGAAAAGATGTCTGGCGTTGCCGCGTCGGCGTTTGCACCGTTTCTTACGGCACCAAGTGCCAGCTTCTTCGGGTTCGATGATTGGGAAGAACTCTCGAAGCCACGTGACCTGGCCAAGATTTTTGACTCGCAAGAGTACATCAAGTGGAACTCGTTCCGCCAGTCGGAAGACTCTCGCTTCGTCACGATGTGTATGCCGCGAACCCTGGCTCGTTTGCCTTATGGTGCCGCGACCAAGCCGGTTGAAGAGTTCAACTACGAAGAAGTGGAAACCGGTCCCAGCGGTCAGCCGATCGAAGTCGATCATGGCGAATACTGCTGGATGAATACGGCATTCGTGATGGGTGCCAAGATGACCGACGCGTTCGCCAAGACTGGCTGGTGCACGGCCATCCGTGGCGTTGAAAACGGCGGTAAGGTCGAAGGCCTGCCGGTTCACGTCTTCAAGAGCAGCGATGGCGACTCCGGCGTCAAGTGTCCGACGGAAGTGGCGATCACTGATCGTCGTGAAGCGGAATTAAGCAAGCTCGGCTTCCTGTCGCTTTGCCACTTTAAAGACACCGATTACTCGGTCTTCTTCGGTGGTCAAACGACCCAAAAGCCTAAGCAGTACCATGATCCTGATGCGACGGCCAATGCCGAGATCTCGGCACGTTTGCCGTACATCATGGCATCGTCTCGCTTCGCGCACTATCTAAAAGTGATCGCCCGCGATAAGATCGGTTCGTTCATGGAACGAGACGATTGCGAACGTTGGTTGAACGACTGGATTCACAACTACGTTTGTGCCGACGAACGCCCCAGTGCCGAAGTCAAAGCTCGCTTGCCATTGGCCCAAGCACGCGTGGAAGTTACCGAAACGCCCGGCAAGCCCGGTTCGTATAACGCGGTAGCTTACTTGCGACCTTGGCTGCAAATGGAAGAGTTGACCGCCTCGCTAAGGATGGTGGCATCGATTCCGCAGAAAGCAGGCTAGTCTGCTTCGATAGATAAGCAATCCCAGAGGCACATTGGGGAACCGCTCCTCTGTGCCTCTTTTTTTATCCTCTTCTCTGCGCGATGTTGCAATGAGTGCCGAGTTTCAGTCGCAACCCGAAGAGTTCGCCGAGGCGCCTGCCCAACAGGAATCGCCAGCCGAAGAGTCGAACGCGCCGAGCGAGGATGCTTACTCTGGTTCGATCTTAGATTGGATCGTTTCCCACGAGAACGTCCAGCAATCGAATCAGGCAGCGCATCGCTGGGACGAGTTCATGAACGCTTCGACCGTTCATGAGAAACTGGCCGCCTGGCTCGGTAAGATCGATGGTTTGTCGAAAAAGTCGCTCGTACTGCGACTGAACGCTGACGTCGCCCAGATCGATCACTGGCTCACCGAGCAGATCAACGCCGTCCTGCATCATCCGCAGTTTCAAAAGCTGGAAGCATCTTGGCGCGGCCTTGAGTATTTGACCGACATGGTCGACGACGAGGCCGACCGGGAACGCGTCGTCATTCGAGTGCTCAACGCAAGCTGGAAGGATGTCGAACGCGATATTGAACGCGCCGTCGAGTTTGATTCGAGCGAGTTGTTCAAGAAGATCTACGAAGAAGAATTCGGCACCGCGGGCGGCAAGCCGTTTGGAGTGATGATTGGGGACTACGAGATTCATCCCAATCCAACCAAGAGCCATCCCCATCGCGACTTGGATACCCTGCAAGGTTTAGCAGGCATTGCGGCGGCCGCGTTTTGTCCCTTTATCGCCGGGGCCAGCCCAACCATGTTTGGCCTTGATGAGTTTACTGGGCTAGAGCACGTCGAGAACCTGCGTTCAGGCTTCGAGCAAGCCGAGTTCACGCAGTGGCACGCGTTTCGTAAAACCGAAGATTCGCGATTTGTTGGTCTCGTTATGCCGCGCGTCTTGATGCGTTTGCCGTACGAGACCTTTGATGCCAGGGCAGACGGATTTTGTTTTCGAGAAGAAGTGGGTGGTCGTGATCGTCGCAATTACCTCTGGGGTAATGCGTCGTATGCATTTGCCGAGGTATTGATTCGTGCTTTTTCCGATTGTGGTTGGCTGGCTCAAATTCGGGGCGTTCAACGCAATGTCGTAGGAGGTGGCCTGGTGAGCCGCCTAGCCGTTCATCATTTTGGTACCGATCGATACGGAGTTGCCCCCAAGTCTTCGACCGACTGTATTATTTCGGATCGTCAAGAAGCGGAACTGGCAAACTTAGGGTTCATTCCGCTCACGCGTTGTCACGATACCGATTTGAGTGCTTTTTACTCAAATCAAACGGTGCAAAAGCCAAAAGTTTATGAAGACGAGGCAGCTACGCAAAATGCAAAGATTTCGGCCATGCTGCAGTACATTTTGTGCACTTCGCAGTTTGCCCATGCACTGAAGGTCATTGCTCGTGACAAGGTAGGAACCTTCGAGGATCGCGAGTCGGTCGAGCGTTTCCTAAACGACTGGATTCACGAGTATGTCACGCCGGACGAAAAAGCTAAGCCGGCAACCAAGGCCGCACGGCCCCTGCGTCAGGCCGAAATTCGTTTGCGAGACGACCCTGGTAAGCCTGGTTCCTACCGCTGCACGTTTAAACTATGGCCCCATTATCAACTGGACGATCTGGTCGCTTCGATTCGCATGAAGACTAATATCGAAGGCCGCCGGAAATAAGATTACAATCCATCATTGCTTGAGAATCAACTTCGGGGGAAGCACATGAGCATCGGCGAACAACTTAAGTCTGGGCAACTGAACGAAGCCATCGAGGCAGCCATTCAAGATGTCAAGAAGAACCCTATGCAATGGGAGTTGCGAATCGCATTGGCCCAACTGCTTTGCTTACGGGGAGATATCAAACGTGCCGACACTCATCTAGAAACGGCACAGATCCAAACTCCCGATGCGATACTTCGCATCTCGATGTATCGCCAAATGATCCGCGGTGAGATGACTCGCAACGAATGCTGGGAAGAAGGCCGCACGCCGGACTTGATGCAGAATCAAGAGCCAACTCCTCTAGTCGAAAAAAATCTTCGTCTAATTCTCGCCTTACGCGAAGAGAACATCAAAGAGGCTTCGCAGCTTGTCGACGAAATCGAAGAAGAACGGCCCGTCGTGAAGGGGAAATGCGACGGCGTAGAATTCGAAGACATCCGTGACCAGGACGATCGCACGGCGTTCTTTCTGGAAACGATTACCAGTAATGGTAAATATTTTTGGATCCCATTTGATGCGATCGATTCGGTCGAATTTCACACTCCTGAGCAACCATGCGACTTGATCTGGCGACGGGCAACCATGAACGCCTACGGCCAGGAAGGGGACGTTTTCATTAACGCTCTCTACCCGGGCAGTTCCCAGAGTGAGGATTTGACTCAAAAGCTGGGGCAAACCACCGCGTGGCTTGGTGAAGAAGGCGAGCCGGGACGTGGCCTTGGGCAGCGAATGCTGTGGCTTGGCGAAGATGAGAAGTCGATCATGGAAATTGGCACTTTGGAATTCGCCCAGTAATTTGTCTTTGACGGGAAGTATTGATGTCCAGAGGCAGCCCGGATGAAGAGCCGCTCATGCCGTCGGTCTTTGATCGGCTGATTGACAACGAGCCGTTCAACTCACGCGAGACGCCACATTCGCAAACACAGACCATGCGAGAAATTCGTGAGTCGGTGATGCGCGACTTGGAAAACCTTTTGAATACGCGTTGGCGAAGTAAGTCGTGGCCGCCGAAACTGAACGAGTTGAACAACTCGTTAATCAACTACGGGATTCCCGATTTCTCGTCGATCGATCTGAGCTCGGACATGGATCGTGACTCACTTCGTGAGGCAATTGAATTCGCGATCCGAACTTTCGAGACGCGATTTATTACGGTTCATGTCGAGATTCCGGAAAAGAACAAAGCGGAAGATCGCACGCTCCATTTTATTATTCGGGCCGAACTCCATGCGACGCCGGTGCCCGAGCCGATTGTGTTTGATTCGAAGCTGGAACCATCGGATCATCAATTTCATGTCAGACGGAAGGATCGATGAGCGACGAACTGCTCGAATTTTATCGCCGCGAACGCGCCTACCTGTTAGATCAGGGCAAGGCGTTTGCTAGAGCTAACCCGAAAATCGCCAGCCGCCTGGGATTAGGGGGAGACGACTTTAAAGATCCGCATGTTGGCCGATTGGTGGAATCGTTCGCCTATCTCAACGCACGGACGCGTCTCAAACTGGAAGACGACTTCCCTGAAATCGCCGCATCGATGCTGGAAGTTCTCTTCCCTCATTTACTGCGGCCCATTCCCTCGATGTCCGTTGTTCAATTCGGATTAGATCGCGCTCAGGTCGAAGCGGTTAACGGGTTTCAGGTAGCCAAGGGGGCCAGTCTCGAGACCGAACAGGTCGACGGTGATCCTTGCCGGTTTCGCACTTGCTATCCCGTCACATGCTGGCCGATCGAAGTCAGCGATGTGCGCATGATGAGTCACCCGCTCGAGGCGCCGCAGACGCCCTACAATGCGGAAGCTTCGGCGATGATCCGGATCAGCTTGAAGAGCTTCTCGTCGACGACCGATCTGAGCCAATTGAAGCTGAAGACGCTACGCTTCTTTATCAAAGAGCAGGCACCCTATAAGTTCGATTTGTACGAACTGTTGATGACCTCTGTGGTCGGAGTCGCGGTGGCGGAGAATCACAAAGCGGCCGATTTTCAAATGCTGGGTCGCAATTGTATCGAGCCGGTGGGGTTTAGTCGCGAAGAAGGAATGTTTGATTATCCGGCTCGTTCGTTCCTCGGGTATCGCTTGCTGACCGAGTTTTTTACTTTTGCCGATAAGTTCCTGTTTTTCGATCTGAATCTTGAATCAGCTTTGAAGAAGATTCCCGGCGGCCAGGCCGAGATCTACATCTTCTTAAAGCGGGGGAACTCCGACCTGGAACGCCGACTACAGGCCGACAATCTGCGAATCGGGTGCACGCCGATTACCAATCTTTATCGTCAGGAAGCCGAACCGATTCGTCTGACGCACGAGAAGACCGAGTACCACGTGATCCCAGACTCACGGCGACCGTTCGCGAACGAAGTTTATTCAATCGACGAGGTCACCGCCGTATCGCAGGATCATCGCGAGGTAAGTTACCACCCGTTCTATTCGTTTAAGCATTCTTCCGAGTCGCACGACGCCGAAACGTACTGGCACGCCGTACGAAGGCCGAATCCTGGTGGTGAGGAAACCGGCGACCAGGGAACCGAGTTATTCGTTTCTGTCGTCGATCTCAATTTCACCCCCAGTGCCGAACAGCAGTGGAGCTTGCATGCGGACTTAACATGCTTCAATCGAGATCTGCCAGAGCGACTTCCGTTTGGTGGCGATCAGCCAAAGCTGAGCATGCCGGGGCTGGCACCCATTACCAAAATTAATTGCCTGCTGCCTCCCACGCCTACCCGCCGTCCAGATATCGAGCAGGGGATTCGGTGGCGTCTAATTTCTCATTTGTCGTTAAACCATCTCTCATTGAGCGATGACGTGGATGGCTCGCACGCACTGCGGGAGATCCTTGGTTTATATGATTACGTTGATTCCGGCGTGAGTCGGGCGTTCATCGAGGGAATTCAAACGCTGCGTAGTGAACCATGTACTGCTCGCGTGAAGACAGCCAATGGAACGGTATTCTGCCGTGGAACCCGCCTGCACGTCACCTTTGACTCGAGCAGTTATACCGGTGGCGGTATGTTTTTGATGGCGAGCGTGTTGGAGCGATTCTTTGCCCTGTATTGTACGATCAATTCATTCACCCAGACGGTCATGCATGATGAGACCGGAGAGGAGATCTATCGTTGGGCACCGAGGGCCGGCGAAAACGTGCTACTGTAGCTAGTCGCCTAGTTGAACAGCCTTATCAATTCGACTTTTTCCAGGCCATGCGTCTGTTAGAAAAGATTGCTCAGGAAGATCCTGAAGCATTTCCGAATTGGAAATCGATTGGGCAAGACGGGCCTCCTCATCGCGAGTTGGTCGAGTTGAAGGTTTTGTGCGCGCGGACCTTTCCGTCTAGCGAAGTCGCTTCGATCGTGCGTCGCCGTCCGGACTCCGAAGATGCACCTCCCGAAGGGGAACCACCCTTCGTCATGACCACGACCTTCATGGGAGTTTTTGGTGCCCAAGGGGTCATGCCGCTGCATTACACGCAAACCATTCTCGACCGCGCCCGCCGCAAAGACTATGCGCTGCGAGACTTTATCGACCTCTTTCACCACCGCATTCTGTCTCTCTTTTATCGGGCCTGGGAGAAGTATCGTTTTCCTATTGGTTTTGAAAGGGCTCGACGGAATTCGCCGAAACCGAAGGATCTCGACCTATTCACCGAGACGTTGTACTCGCTGGTAGGAATGGGAACCGATGGCATCCGAGATCGTCTGCTGATCGATGATGAAACCTTTCTGTACTACGCCGGACACTTCGCTCATCGGCCACGATCGGCACTTGGCCTCCAGCAGATATTGGAAGATTATTTCTCCTTCGATGTCGTTGTTCAGCAATACACAGGACACTGGTTGTATATCGATCCGGCCGACCAATCACGCTTGCCAGACGCGGCCGGGATGCTCGGTGGAAACAATCGGCTAGGTGAAGAAACGGTCATCGGTCATCGCATGTGGAACTGCGAAACGCGGTTTCGATTGCGAATTGGTCCAGTGGACTACCGGCAATACAAACGCCTGATGCCTAGTGGCGATCAATTAGGCGAGGTCGCCCAGCTAACGCGGACCTACGTCGGGAATTCATTGGATTTTGATACACAGCTGGTGTTAAAAAATTCAGAGGTTCCTCAATGCATCTTGGGGAGCGAGGAAGACCCATGTTTTTTGGGGTATAACATGTGGCTGCGTGTTGGCGAATTTGTCAACGACGTGGAAGATGCCGTTTTCCAGCATTCGGGGTATCCGCTGGGATCCACAGAAGCATCGGCGAAGTAGACGATCGATTCAGGAACGAATTGGCAATTCGAGAATGAATTGGGGCATGTCGGATCAACTAGGGAAACATTCAAAGATTGAATTGAAAGGGATCGACCTACCATGGCATCCGTGAACTTGAAATCGTTGGTGGGCAAACTGAACGGTACGTGTCGGCGTACCTTGGAAGCGGCCGCTGGGTTATGCCTTTCGCGAACGAATTACAACGTTGAGATCGAGCATTGGCTGACCAAAATTTTGGAAACCCCCAACACAGATCTCGACGCGATCATGCGAAATTACGAGATCGATCCAAGCAAGTTGGTGACTGAGTTGACCAGGGCGATGGACAAGCTGAAGACTGGCAATGCCCGTCCACCAGCGTTGAGCCAAACCGTGGTCGATCTGGCTCGCGACGCATGGCTGTTGGCCTCGGTCGACTACCTGGAACCAACCGTTCGTAGCGGTCACCTGATCATCGCGATGCTTTCCGATCGAATCACGGCCCAGGCCATCCTTTCCAGCTGCCCGGAACTTGAGAATATCAGCCTGGAGGACTTAAAGACGAACCTCGCCAAGATAACAGCCGAAACTTCGGAAGAGGAAGAGTCGCAAGCCTCGTTAGCCACGGCACCGGCAACCGGAGGGCCAGGTGGCGGTCCCGCGAAACCAACCAAGACGCCAGGGCTCGATCAGTTTACGATCGATCTGACCGAGAAAGCCAGGAAGGGAGATATCGACCCGGTCTTGGGCCGTGATGACGAAATTCGTCAGATCGTCGATATCCTTTGCCGTCGCCGACAAAATAATCCGATCCTGACCGGTGAAGCTGGCGTCGGTAAAACGGCCGTGGTCGAAGGGTTCGCCCTGCGTGTGGCAGCTGAAGATGTGCCCGATGCACTGAAGAATGTTTCGATCCGCACGTTAGATCTTGCCTTGCTGCAAGCCGGCGCTGGCGTGAAAGGGGAATTCGAGAACCGGCTAAAATCGGTCATCGAAGAAGTCAAGTCTTCGCCGAAGCCCGTCATTTTATTCATTGACGAAGCCCACACCATGATTGGTGCTGGGGGTCAGGCTGGTCAAGGAGATGCGGCGAATCTGCTGAAGCCCGCTTTGGCGCGGGGAGAACTGCGAACGATCGCCGCGACAACCTGGGCCGAGTACAAGAAGTACTTTGAACGCGACGCCGCACTGGCTCGTCGTTTTCAGGTGGTTAAGGTCGAAGAGCCAAGCGAAGAGAAATGTATCGGTATGATGCGTGGGCTAGTGGCGACCCTCGAGCACCATCATAACGTCCGCATCTTGAACGAGGCCGTCGAATCCGCCGTCAAGCTTTCGCATCGCTATATCTCTGGCCGACAGCTACCGGACAAAGCAGTCAGTTTGCTCGACACGGCATGTGCTCGAATTGGGCTGAGTCAAAACTCGACCCCGCCTCAGATCGAGCATCTCACACGACTGATCGATCGTATCGTGACGGAAGTCGAGATCCTGAATCGTGAAATGGCTTCCGGGGCCGAGGGGCACGAAGAAACGATTGCCCAACTCGAAGAGCAAAAGAAAGCTTCCGAAGAAAGCTGGGAAGTGCTTTCCAAACGTTGGGAGCAAGAAAAAGAATTAGTCAATCAAATCCGCGAATTGCAGGATGAATTAGCGGAAGACGATGCCAAACGCCGAAAGCCAGTCGTCGAAGGAGAGCCGAAGCCGGAAACTCTCGCCGACGCCAAACGCGACGAAATCAAGCAGCAGGTCAAGAAGCAACAAGCTGAGCTTTTAGAGATCCAAGGGGAAACGCCGTTGGTGCATATTTGCTGTGATACCAATGCCGTTGCAGAAACGGTCGGAGCATGGACCGGTATCCCAGTCGGGAAAATGGTTGCCAACGAGATCGCGACAGTCCTGAAACTGCAGGACATGATGGAAGAAAGTGTGGTCGGTCAGTCGCACGCGATGCTCCAAATTTCCGAAAGCATCAAGACATCCCGAGCCAATCTAGAAGATCCGAATCGGCCAATTGGGATCTTTCTTTTGGCCGGTACCAGTGGTGTCGGGAAAACCGAAACGGCACTCACGCTGGCCAACCTGTTGTACGGTGGCGAGCAGAACATGACGACGATCAATATGTCTGAGTTCAAGGAAGAGCACAAAGTGTCTCTCCTAATGGGTTCGCCTCCTGGGTACGTAGGTTACGGCGAAGGAGGCGTGCTGACCGAAGCCGTCCGCCGTAAGCCGTACAGCGTGATCTTGCTAGACGAAATGGAAAAGGCGCACCCTGGTGTGCAAGACATCTTCTACCAAGTGTTCGACAAGGGACATATGAAAGATGGCGAGGGACGCGATATCGACTTCAAGAATTCCGTCATCATTATGACCTCGAATGCCGGTACGGACTTGATTATGAGTCTTTGCCAAGATCCTGAAACACGCCCCGATCCGCAAGGACTGCACGACGCGCTGCACGAGGAACTGCTGAAGACATTCAAGCCGGCCTTCCTGGGGCGTATTTCGATTATTCCGTACTTCCCACTTGATGACGATGTTATGAAGAAGATCATCCGTCTGAAGCTAAGTAAGGTAGGTCGCCGCGTGCACGACCACTATCGGGCAACGTTTGACTATTCAGACGCCTTGGTCGATGCCATTGCTGCCCGGTGCACGGAAGTCGATACGGGTGCTCGTAATGTCGACAAGATTTTGACCCGGACCTTATTGCCAGAGATGTCCGGCGAGTTCCTCTCGCGCATGGCCGAAGGGAGCGAAATTAAGACCGTCGACGTCGATGTCGACAAGGATGGTAACTTCGTCTATTCAGTCAGGTAGGTCCATCCTACGGATTGAATTACTTAGTGAACTTCTAACGATTGTTCCAACGGCAGCGATTCGCTGCCGTTTTTTTATGGACCTTTTGTCTGGTTTCACTCGTCAAAACGGGGGACATGCGCCCTTTGCGTTTATAGTGAAACCTCGTTTGCCTCCGGAAGGGGACAGGTCTCAGCTGAAAAGCATTTGCCGCGATTGGTCGATTTTCTGATAATTCAGGCTTAATCCTATCTTGGGAAGAGCGGCTAAAGGACAAGCGTTCTACGCGAACCATGGAATCATCGTTGCATCATCAAGACGCACCACGAACGGCGGATGAAGCTCGGCGAAGAATCGAGTCGTTGCTCGATGAGGTCGCTGATCTGTCCGACTTGACGATTGCGCCCGATGTTTTCTACGGCCAGGTGCTCGATCGGCTCACGTTCGCAACCTCGGCACTCGGGGCTGCCGTTTGGACCAAAAGCCCCAACGGGCACTTGCTATTGGCTCATCAGACGGACCTGCTGCAGTGCTATCCGACTGGGCAAGCTGCCAAAGCCCTCAGTGACGATGAATCGCACCTCTTTCAGGTCTTTCATCGAGGTGAAGCCGATGTTGTGCCGGGCAGCCAGAACGTTCAGCCAAAGTACGATATCGTCGTAGTTCCGCTGCAAGTAGCCGGCGAAGCTTGGGGGGTAATGGCCCTCTATCAGCCTGCCAATCTGGCAAAGTCGGTACGTCAAACTTACGTGCGGATAACGCATGCGTTTGCTGAGGTATCCCAGCACTATCAACAGCAAACGCTGCTGCGAGATTTCCAGCAACATCAGTACGACTGGAAGCGGCAACTCGCTTTCGCGGGACTTGTTCATGCCGACCTCTCCTACGAAAAGACCGCGTATCGGATCGCCAACGAGGCTCGCAATTGCCTGGAGGCCGATCGCGTGGCGGTGCTCTCTGCCCGTGGATCGAAGTGTCGGATCGAAGCGATCTCAGGGGTCGACAAGCCACATCGTCGATCCAATACGGTTCAAAAGCTAGAACGTCTCGCATCGGTTGTCATCAGCTCGAAGCAAACGTTGCTCTACACCGGCGATACAGAAAATTTGCCCCCGCAGGTCGAAGAGGCTTTGTTGGAGTACCTGGAAGAAACGCCATCGAAAGTCTTGGCGATTGTTCCACTGCAAAATATCGAGGCGGTCGAAGACGACGAAGAAAAGAAGCCACGCAGGGACAGCGATCCAGTCGGGGCGCTAGCCATCGAAAGTATCGATCAGCTCAACGGACACGAGCTACTGCATCGGGCCGAACCGATCGTGCGACATGCCACCACGGCACTCGGCAATGCTCGGGCGTATCATCAGTTACCGTTGGCTTCTCTTTTGATTCCCTTGGGCAACTTCCTGGCAACGATTGGTTGGTATCGCTTACCGACGACTCTCAAGATTGTCATTCCGTTGGCGGCAATCATCGTCGCTCTCTTTTTTATTCCAATGGACTTTTCTATCGAGGTTCACGGACAATTGGTGCCTGAGGTCGAACGCAATGTGTTTGCACCGTCAGATGGTTATGTCGAGGAGATTTTCATCAAACATGGGCAGCGTGTCGAGAAAGACACACGGCTTATGCAGTTGCGGTCGAATGAGTTCAATCTTCAACGTGCTGAGATCGTTGGTCAACTACAAACGGCTCAGGCCGAACTCGATGCCATTCTGGTTAAACGTTCTCAAGGCATGCGGCGTGATCCACGTGCTGAGAATCGTACGCCAGAGTCGTTCGAGAACCTCTCGGCCGATCAATTGAAGCTGACAAAACAAATCGAGAACCTGATCGAGCGTCGCGACCTGCTGCAAAAACGCGAGGATGAGTTGGAACTGCTCAGCCCGATCGATGGTCAGGTCCTTGACTGGGAAGTCGAGCGAATTCTCGCGGCCAGGCCTGTTCGCCGAGGGGAACTGTTAATGAAGGTCGCTGATGTCGATGGCCCGTGGATTCTGGACTTGGAACTGCCGGACAAGCGGACTTATCACGTAGTCAATGCCCAAAGCGAATCGAACGAACCGCTCGTCGTGCGTTTTCAACTGGTGAACGAGCCAGGCAAAACCTACCACGGAAAGTTAACAACGGCTGCCTCGATTGTTGATTTGGAAGAGAACTCCGAGGAACCGTTCGTCCCACTGGAAGCTGAGATTGATCAAGTCGAGATCCCTCATCTTCGTCACGGGCTGAGCGTCGTTGGCCGCGTCGAGTGCGGTCAGCGGTCGGTTGCCTACGTTTGGACTTATCAATTGGTGGAAACGGCTCGCCGTTATTTGTTCTGGTAAACCTTTTAATTCTACAAGTTCATCAACGAGATCGATTCATGCCAGGGATACGAAAAAAAACACAGGGAACGATGGGGCTGCTTGTTGTGCTGCTCGGCGCATTTCCCATGGTTGCCCAAGAGATTGAGGTCTCGGCAACGCTGCTCAAGATCATTGAATCGGTTGAGATTCCTGCCCAGCAATCGGGCGTATTAAAGATGGTCAAAGCTCAAGAAGGAACCATCGTTGATCGAGGGGAAGTGATTGCGAAGATCGACGACGAGGAAAAAGTTCTCGAAGTCGAGAAGGCGAAAGTTGACTTCGATATCGCTACCCGAGAAGCGCAGAACGATGTGAATATTCGTTTCTCGAGAAAGAGCCTGGAAGTGGCTTCGGCCGAACTGATGCGTTCGGAAGAAGCCTTGTCGATTGCCGAGAAGAGCGTTTCGCAAACCGAAATGGATCGTCTCCGCCTATTAGTTGAAAAGAGCCGATTAGAGATCGAGCAATCGGAAGAAAAGACGGCGATCGCTAAGCTGACTGCCCAGTTACGAGATGCCGAACTGAAGATTGTTAAAACACAGCTTAAGAAACATCAAATCGAATCGCCCATCCAAGGGATGGTGGTGGCCGTCTTTCGTCGAACGGGAGAGTGGGTCGAGACGAGCGACTCTGTGGTTAAGGTGGTCCGTATCGACCGCTTGCGAGCCGAAGGATTTATCCGTAACGAAGAAGCGATGATCGAACTGATAGGATCGACGGCAATGGTCACCGTCGAGATTCCCAATCGTGAACCGATTCAGGTCGAGGGGAGAGTTACATTCGTCGATCCGGAAGTCGATCCGGTCAACGGCCAGGTGCGTGTCTGGGTCGACCTGGAAAACGAAGGCCTCAAACTGCGACCCGGTCTTCGCGCTTCCATGACGATTCAGCCGAAGCAGTAAAGGTTCCTCTTGTGGCGACGGCGACTACCCAGTCTGAACCAAACTTACGCAGCGAAGTCCGTGTTCGCCCTGACTTGATCTATGCTCGACGGACCGAAGATGGGGACGAAACATGGGTCGTGAAAGACCCCGTCTCGCTGCGTTACTTTCACTTCGGACCGTCGGAAGTTTACATCATGCGGCGGATCGATGGCCGCAATTCGTTGGCATCGATCCAAGAGCAATACGACGAAGAATTTGCTCCACATCGAATTTCGCAGCAGGAAATCCTTGGCTTTTGCCACAGCTTATACCAACGTGGGCTGTTGGTTGCCCCGGCTGAAAACCAAGCAGAAGGGCTACTCGAACGACGGCAGAAACAGGCTTGGATGCAGCGTGCTAGTTTGCCACTGCAGATCTTGGCTATTCGCCTGCCTGGTGTGGATCCCGAACGATTCCTTGAAGCAACACACACTGCGGTCGATTGGCTTTTTCAGCAGGCCACGGTCATTGTCGTTTTGGTGTGTGCGGCAATGGCGTTGCTGCTGGGGCTGATCCATATCGAGTCGGTCACGGCCCGCTTGCCGCAAGAGTCGCAGTTCTTTCGTGGCGAGAATCTTGTCGTGCTGCTGATCACCTTTGCGCTCGTTAAGGTGCTGCACGAGTTGGGGCATGCCTATTGTTGTAAAGCGATGGGCGGTGAGTGCCATCAGATAGGTATCTTGCTGATGATATTTATGCCAGCGATGTACTGCGACGTCTCTGATGCGTGGCTCTTCCCGAAGAGATGGCAGCGCGTGTTTGTTTCTGCCGCTGGGATGTACGTCGAAGTCATTCTCGCAACGATGGCGTTCGTGCTTTGGTTTTTCTCAGAGCCAGGTGCGATCAGTGATTGGCTGTTGAACGTTGTGTTTGTCTGCGGAGTGAGCACCATTCTGGTGAATGCGAACCCGTTGTTGCGCTACGACGGTTACTACATATTGTCCGATCTCTTGAATCTACCCAACTTGAGCTCACGTGCAACGGACGCGCTTTCGACGCCGATCAAAAACTGGTTCTACCGATACCCACGGCACGTAATGCCGGAACCGCGAGCGGCAACACTTCGCACTTACGCGGTGTTGGCTATTGTCTATCGTACGATGGTTTTCGGATTTATTTTTTGGTTTCTCTACAAGTCTTGCCGGCAGAATGACATACTTCCGCTCTGGCATGCGGTTGCCGCGATGTTTGTCGCAGGCCTCTTATTGAAGCCTGGCATCGGTTTGGTTCGTTGGTTTAGGAGACCGAAGGGAAGGGGAGATGCCATGGTGAAAAGTCGCGTTGCGATCGCTATCGGAGTTGTCGTGCTTCTGGGCTGCGGACTGGGCATGATTCCGGTGCCATCGCGAATCCACGTGCCGGTTATTTCCGAAATAGATTCCGACCACCGCGTCTACGTGCAAGTCGACGGACGAGTTATCGAGACCGCTGGATTAGACGACAAGGTAACGCAGGGCGATGTGCTGGCCGTGTTGAAGAATGAGGATATTGAATCCGACCTGCTTAAAACAGATGGAGAAATCGCGATTCAGCTTCAGCACTTGGAAAGCTTAAAGCTTCGATCCAACAACAACCCCGAGGCGGCTGCACAGATTCCTACAGCCGAGTCGGCCCTGGAAGACCTCCAGCAGAGAAGGCTCGTTCTGCAGCGACAGTTAGATCAGTTGACCATTCGAGCTCCTGTTGATGGTGTCGTGATTCCGGCTCCCCATAAGGCCGAAAAGGAGCAATCCGATCGGTTTCTGGTACAGTGGTCTGGCAGCCCGCTCGATACGAAAAATCGTGGTTGTCTTTTGCAGCGAGGAGAACTGCTGTGTTTGATCGGAGATGCCTCCGCGTTGCAAGCGCGATTATTCGTCGATCAAGATCAGATTGAATTGATTCAAGCGGGCGATCGGGTTTCGATTTTATTCGACGGCAATTCGATCCACAGTATTCCGGGGACCGTGAAAGAGGTCTCAACGGATCAGTCCGTGCAGATCCCACGCAACCTGTCTGCCAATGCAGCACTTGGACTGGAACGCAAGCAGGACGGGACCGTGGCGCTCATTGATGGAGCTTACTCGGTTATCGTCGTGCTCGATGAAAATTCGTGGGAGGGAATTCTTCCCGGTACGTGTGGCCGAGCTGTTATTGTTGGCCGCACGCAAACACTTTGGCAAATCGCTTCGCGATTCTTTCAATTGAACTTCCGCTTCTTCGCCTAAGCAAAGCAGCGGAAGCGAGCAACCCGATTAAGGGAAGGCCGCGCCGATGCCAGAGTAGACGGCCCCAGTGTAGACAACCCCTTTCCACGTGAACGGCGTGGTGTGAATGTCGTGCGGGTTGCAGTCGCCAGGTCGGTAATGTCCCAGCGTATAAATTCGTTCACACGGAGGATAAGCACCCATCTTGTACGGCAATGCCAAAGTGTTGCCGAAGAAGTGAGCGGCCGAGTAAACCGGCTGCAAGTGCTTATGCGTGTGGCCGTATCGCTCCAGGTTGACTTCTTCAAAGTAAAGCGGACGGTGGTAGAAAGCTGGCGCTTCCCACATGGCGACCATCGGATACCAGTCGTGGTGGTAGCCGTTGGGGAAGTTCTCTTCAGGCTCTTGCGAGAAGACCTTAGCCGCGATGTTTGTAGGAGGTGCGATTTCCTTGCCGTCGACTTTGTAGTCGTTCGTACGACCGATGCCAAACTGATCTGCCAGTTTGCCATCGTATAGAATGATGCGATCTTCCGGAGTCAAACTCTCGAAAAAGCTCTCAGGCTTACCCGAAAGACGGCCGCGATCATTAGCGATCGATTGTAGCGTCTGTGGTTTGGGTGGCGCGGTATCGGAAGGGCTGATCGGCTCTTCCATTATCGGAGGAGCCATAGGCTGGGCATCCTCGACCATCGGAGCTACCGCCGGGGCAGCGGCCGGGATGGGTGGTTCATCCTGAAAAAGGGTCAATGACGCTGCTCGCACCACTGGCTTGTGAGCTGCTGGTGCGGTTGCGGCGGTCACTTGAATTTCAGGGGTAGTTTCTATGGAAGCCGGTTGAGCCTGTTTGACCACAGGCTGAATACGCAACCTGGGTTTTGCCGCTGGTTCCGCCGCCGATAGGGTGCTCACCAGGCAAATGGCGAGAATCAGCAGCATGGAGGCGCGACCCAAATTGTGAAAACAAAGCTTCTGAATCTGCAAGATGCTGGGCATTGCGAGGCTTCCTCTACCAGACGTGGCTCTCGATTGGCACACTGAACGATCCGCTCCGTTGGGGGAACGACTCAGAAGTTGTTTCGTCCAGGGCATAACCTCCCCCACACAATTATGGGGAGAAATGAAAAGGGCTACCTATCTTTCCTATCTTGTTGTGGAAGTGCAACATGAGGTGATTGCGTGGAAAGGGGTGTTTTAAGGGAGTATGACTTCCCGCAAATGCTGTTCTAGTGCGGTTTACGGGGTCTTCGCTAATTTCCCAGGAAGTTCATTGACACGGCCCATAGGCGTGACTTGAATGAACTTCTATCTGAGAATTCGTTAGTTTGGGGGATTTGGCGCAAAATGGGCAATCTGCGACGTGTCATGTGGTCGCAGGCTTCTCATCCTTAGCTGGCTAACGAAAATCCCTCTCTCTCCATTCCAACCGCTGAGCAGCGAACTATGAACAAGCAGACCCTCTGGAAGCGTATCTTCGGCCAGAAATCGACCAAGAAGGCCAAAGCACAGCAAGCATTCCAGGAGCAGTTTGACACCAAGCTGCGCTTTCGCGAGTTGGAACCGCGCGTGGTGCTGGCGGCGGCAGCGCTAGATGGTTCTGACAATCTAGCGATCACGATCAACGATGGCGACACGGTCGAAATTGCCCGAGACGGGGGAACTGGCAACCTCACGATCACCGGCCTCACCGAGTACAACGCCGGTGTCGTTAATGATACGGATGTAATTGACCTGGGTAAATTGACCATTAACTCGGTGACGGTCGATGCAGGGACCGACGCAGTAAATGCGTCAGAATTGTTCTTCGCCGACAGTCTGGGCGACATGACCAATTCTTTTACCACGGCTGACGTGTCGATCAACGGGATCGACCTGGTTGACATTGGTAATAATCTTGCAGTCGGTGATAACATCAAGATAGGTGGTGACCTGTCCCTATCGAATACCGGCAATATGGACAACAGCTCCGTCGGGAATGATGGGAGTGCCGTCCTGGAAGGATCGAACCTCGTTCTAAACGAGGTTACCGGCGATCTCGATGTAAATTTGGATGACAGCGAGCACAAGTTTACGACCGTGTCGGGCACTGCGTCGAGTGTACTTTTCAAGGATGCTGATACCATTGAATTGGGAGGCTTGGTCGCCGATTCACTGGAAATTACTGCCGGTGGCATAATCTCTGATGCTATTGCAGTTGATAAGATCGAGGTATCAGGATTGGCCAGTTTCACTGGAAACGAAGTTGATCTCGATAACACAAAAAGTGCCGGACATGATTTCACCACGCTGACTCTTAACTCTACCGGTGCGACCAACATCCTTGAAGTAAACGGCTTCGACTTCCACGGCAGTTCTGTCATCAAGGGTGCCCTAACCGTCGACACGAATGGAGCCATCGGGCAGACGGTCGGCAGTTCGCTGCGGACCGATAGCACCGCTGATTTTACGGTCGCCGATATGGCGGCCATCGATCTTGCTCTGACCAACAATCTGTTCGAAGGTACGGTCTCGGTTACCGGTCAGAGTGGAAGAGCAGGGGCGATTACACTCAACGACTCGAACGGCGGTTTTCAGTTCGAAAGCGTCCTGGCCACTACGCTTGACGTGACCTCGACTGGTAGCATCACCCAGACGACGGACGGAATTGATGTTTTATCCACCGCCGTTTTCACGACGATCGGTCCCAATTCGATCATTCTGGCCTCAACTAATAACGCCTTCGGTGGAAACGTCTCGGCTACCGGAAACGGCGGCCTTGCCGCTGGCGTCATAATTGTCGATTCGTTGGGTCTCCTGATTTTGGACGATATTCAAGCGGCAAGCTTGAATGCCACCGCGATTAACGGAGGTATTGGCCAGACCGCAACCGGGCTGGAAGTCTCCGGCACCAGTTCTTTCACGGTCGCTAAAGGTCAGAACATTGACTTGGATGTTTCCGGGGGTAACAAGTTCGGTGGGGCAGTTTCCGCTCAAGGTGCCACTGGGGCCACCGGTACTATTTTTCTCGCGGACAGCGACGCGGATCTGACACTTGGGGCCATCAACGCCTCAGCGATGCTGGCGACGTCCGCCGGCAACATCGGCCAAACGACCGCTGGAGTTCAGATTTCAGGGGCTGCCACCTTCGTTTCGGCAAACAATCAGAACATCGATCTGGACGATTCGACCGCCAACAAGTTTGGCCAAGTCTCGGCGTTGGGGGCGGCGATGACGCGATCGAACACGGTTTCGATTGCGGATAGCGACGGTTCGCTCATTCTTCATGACATCAACGCTGTCACCCTTGTTGTTTCTACCGCAGGTGTCCTTTCCCAAACCTCTCTCGGAATCGACGTTTCAGGGACTAGTACGTTTGTCAGTGGGAATGGTCAAACCATAGGCCTGAATGGATCTACGAGCAACCTTTTTGGCACGGTCAATGCCAAAGGTGCCAGCGGCGCGGCTGGCAATGTGTTCATTGAAGACAGCAACGGCAGTTTGGTCCTCGGTGAAATCAATGCCGCGAACCTGAATGCCAAATCAGCCACCTCTATCGATCAAACGGCGCAAGGGGTGAAGGTTTCTAATACGGCTACATTCACCGTAGGAAACTTTGCTGGCTTGTACTTAAATGGCTCGACTAGTAACCAGTTTGGTACGGTGAATATATCTGGAGCCACCGACATTGCCGGAATCATATTTATTGACGATAGCGACGGCGGGTTGATTCTGGGTGACATCGCAGCGATGAGCTTGGATGCGAAAGCGACCACATTTATTGATCAGACGGCCGCAGGCGTGAGACTTACCAATACCGGTACGTTTGTCTCGGGTAATGGTCAAACTATTGATCTAAACAACTCTTCGAATAACAAATTCACTGCCGTCAATGCAAATGGGCTCAGCGGAGCGGCCGGAAATGTCTTTATTAGTGACAGCGATAACGGATTGGTTCTCCGCGAGATTCATGCCACGAATCTAGAAGTTGACGCAGCCGCTTCTATCCTCCAGACTTCTGAAGGGGTAAAGGTATCCAATACTGCGACATTCACTGTCGGCAACGGCCAGACGATCGACCTCAACGGTTCAACAGGTAACGAGTTTGGCACGGTGCATGCCGCAGGAGCCAGCGGCGCCGCGGGAGACATATTCCTGACTGATAGTGATGCCAGCCTGATTCTTGGTGCCATCAACGCCGCGAACTTGGAAGCAAGTGCTCAAACGTTCCTCGATCAGACGGCGGCAGGCGTCGTGGTTTCGGGAACCGCCACGTTCACTTCAGGGAATGGCCAGACTATCGACCTGAATAATTCATCGGATAACCAGTTCTTTACGGTCAACGCCAAAGGTGCCAGCGGTGCGGCTGGCAATGTGTTCATCGAAGACAGTGTTGACGGCTTGGTCCTCGGCGAAATCAATGCCACGAACCTGAACGCCAAAGCAGCCACCTTCATCGATCAAACGGCACAAGCGGTGAAGGTTTCTAGTACGGCTACATTCACCACTGGCAATGGATTTGTGATCGACCTGAACAACTCGACAGATAACGAGTTTGGAACCGTTCATGCCGCCGGAGCCACCGGTGCGGCTGGAATAGTCTTTATTGATGACAGCGATGGTGACTTGACGTTAGGTGCAATCGATGCCGCCAATCTGAATGCTAAAGCCGCCGACAGAATCTTGCAAACGACCGATGGCGTGAAGGTTTCCGGTACGACCACATTGACTTCCGGGAACGGCAGCGATATCGATCTGGACGATTCGACGATGAATCAGTTCGCAACCGTTTCCGCCAAGGCGTCCTCCGGCACAGCTGGTGTCTTTGCACTGAATAACAGTACCGGCAACCTAAAACTGGATGATATCCAAGTGACGACGCTTGTAGTCAACACCGCTGGAGAAATCACGCAAACATCGACCGGAGTCAGCGTAGGAGGAACGACCTCGCTGACCGCCGGCAATAGCGATAACGTTACCTTGACCTCGACGGCAAATACTTTTGTGAGTGCCGTCTCCGTCAAAGGTCAAACGGGCGAAGCGGGGCATGTGAATATCCTGCAGAGTACCGGCGATCTGATCCTGGGCGATATCGTGGCGGAACAACTCACCGCAGAAAATGGAGCCGGGGCGGACATCACCGACACTTCGACCACTTCGCTGCAAGTAAGTGGGCTCACCACGCTGACGGCAAACAATGTCTTGCTTGATACGTCGGCGGCCGGGCATCAGTTTGATCAACTGACGCTCGATACGGATGGAAACGCCAACATCGTTGAACAGGATGGTTTCTCATTCATGGGAACCAATATCATCGATGGCAATTTGGATGTCAATGTCGGCGGAACTATCGATCAGCCGAGCGGTAGTCTGACGGTGATGGGAACGACCAATGTCACCACGACCGGCAGCATTAGCCTGAATCAAAGCGGCAATGATTTTCAAAGCAATATCACGCTTTCTGGTACCGATGTTGCTATCGTCGATGCTAATGAAATCAAGCTGGGCGACGTAACCGCCGATTCGTTTGACGTGCGTGCTTTGATGGGCAAGATCTACCAAGACAGTGGGACTGCTCTCGATATTGCCGGAACGACCCTCGCCAAAACCACAGATAACTTCGACGTTCTCTTCGACCAGGCTGGAAACGACTTCACCGGCGTGGTCTCGGTACTCGGCTTCAGCATGCCGGCCAATGTCGTCTTGATGGACGTGAATGACCTGATCATCGGTGATATCGAATCGGAAACGCTCACGGCTACCGCTGGGATGAGCATCACCCAAGCCATGGGGACGTCGATCGAGACGACGACTTCGGTCAGCCTTGTTGCAGGGACAACGATTACCCTGCGTGATGTCACCACTCCGATGTTGGAACTGACGGCCGATGGTGCGATTGATCAAGAGTCAGGGACGTCCGTAATAGTCAGTGGCATGACGACGATGGAAGTTCCGATGGGGGCCAACGTCAATCTGTCGGAGACTGACAACGAGTTCGGTTCGATCTCGGTCAACGCAATGTTGATGGACTACGCCGGAACGGTCACCATCTACGACAGTACCGGGGACTTGGAGCTGAAAGACATCTGGGCCGATGTCCTTGATGTAACGGTCGAAAATGGTGCTATCTCGCAAGCGATGGGCACTGCGGTTCGTACAAGCAGTTCCATCTCACTGGACGTTGCCGGAACGATGGTTCTCAGCGACATGACGACCCCCATGTTAGATTTGACCGCTGGGGGAGCCATTTCCCAAGAGGCAGGTACGTCGCTTCAAGTCAGCGGCATGACAACGATCGAAGTACCCATGGCGGAAAATGTCGATTTGTCGGAAGTGGGTAACGAGTTCGGCTCGATCTCGGTGAACGCAACGTCGATGGTCTACGCCGGCACGGTCACGATCTATGACGGCGGCAATGATGACGCCGACGCGATTGCCGACACGGTCGATGACGGACTGACCCTGAAAGATATTTACGCTGAAACGTTGATTGTGACCACCGCTGGCACGGAAGGTGACATCGATCAGCTGATGGGCACCTCGCTCGATGTCACTGGTATGACGATGGTGGAGGTCGAAACGGGTGTGGATGTTGACCTGTCGAGCACGACGAACAAGCTTGGTTCCGTCTCGGTGAATGCCATCTCGATGGTCTCGACTGGTACGGTAACGATCTACGACAGCGGCAATGATGACGCCGACGCGATGGTTGACACGGCCGATGATGGCCTCACACTGAACGATATTTACGCCGATACATTGATCGTCACCACGACCGGCGTGGAAGGGCATGTCGATCAAGAGTCAGGTACCGCCTTGCGAGTGCCTGGTATGACGATGGTGGAGGTCGAGACCGGTGTGGATGTTGACCTGTCGAGCACGGCGAACAAGTTGGGTTCGGTTTCGGTGAATGCCATCTCGATGGTTTCGGCTGGTACCGTGACGATTACCGATAGTGGCAATGATGACGCGGACGCCACAGTGGATACCTGGGATGACGGCTTGACGCTGAAAGATATCTGGACCGACACGCTGATCGTCACGACGACTGGTGCGGAAGGTCACATCGACCAAGCGGCAGGCACGGCCTTGCGAGTGCCCGGTATGACGATGGTGGAGGTCGATACCGGTGTGGATGTTGACTTGTCGAGCACGACGAACAAGCTGGGTTCGATCTCGGTGAATGCCATCTCGATGTTATCGGCTGGTACCGTGACGATTACCGATAGTGGCAATGATGACGCGGACGCCACAGTGGAAACCTGGGATGACGGCTTGACGCTGAAAGATATCTGGACCGACACGCTGATCGTCACGACGACCGGTGTGGAAGGTCACATCGACCAAGCGGCAGGCACAGCCTTGCGAGTGCCCGGTATGACGATGGTGGAGGTCGATGCCGGTGTGAATGTTGGCCTGTCGAGCACGACGAATAAGCTGGGTTCGATCTCGGTGAATGCCATCTCGATGTTATCGGCTGGTACCGTGGCGATTACCGATAGTGGCAATGATGACGCGGACGCCATAGTGGAAACCTGGGATGACGGCTTGACGCTGAAAGATATCTGGACCGACACGCTGATCGTCACGACGACCGGTGTGGAAGGTCACATCGACCAAGATGCAGGCACGGCCTTGCGAGTGCCCGGTATGACGATGGTGGAAGTCGAGACCGGTGTGAATGTTGACCTGTCGAGCACGACGAACAAGCTGGGTTCGGTTTCTGTGAACGCATCGAACGCACTTGCAGTTCCCGGTTCAGAGATCTACGCCGGAACGGTAACGATCTACGACAATGAGAACGATAATGCGGACGCCTTGGTGGATACCTGGGATGACGGCATTACCTTGAAGGACATCTGGGCCGATACCCTGATTGTTACCACCGACGGTGTAGCAGGTCACATCGATCAGCAGTCCGGTACGAAGATTACCACATCGAAGCTCGTGGAACTGAATGCTTCCGGAAAGATCGTTCTAGGGGATATTGTTACCGCCGATCTGGATGCCGAAGCGGAACTTGAGGTCGATGCCGAAGCCGGGACCACCGTGGATGCGTCCGGGGCGGTGAGCCTGATATCCAATAGTTCGTTCGTGAGAGTGTCGAATATCATTGCCGATACGCTCGAGGTGAAAGCCGCCGGGGACATTTCTCAGCTCCCGGACAGTTTGCTCACCATCGATACAAAGACAAGCTTGATTCTGACGGCAGAAGGTTCTGTTACGCTACTAAACGATGGGGATAATGAAGCTTGTGAGGACTTAGATCCAGCGGACGGAAACGACCTGTCGGACGTTGTTACGGTGGGATTGGACGACATCACTTATCTCAAGAACTTCGAGATCCTAAACATCAACACGGGAGCAAGCGTTCCCACGACGATGGACTTCCTCGATGCTATCAATAATCCTGTCGCTTCGGTCGAGAATCTCACTCTCAAGTTTACCCAGGCTCCGCTGGTAACCCTGCCGGCGATCAATATTCTCGGCGATCTTTGGATTGAGTCAGGCGACGATATCAAGCAGTCAGGTGCGATCACGGTTGCTAATGACGCCACCTTCATTGGCCAGCAGATTCACTTGGCTGATGCGGATAAGATGAACTTGAACGTCTCCGGGCATGCGATGTTTATCGCTAATACCGGAGACATCGAAGTTGGCGTTTCTCCTAGTGTACTGGTCAACTCGATTGATCGGGGTGGTGACTCAGATGCGATCGTCAACCTTCAAAGCGTGACGTTCGCAGCGATTCAAGGCCATGTTACCATCAACCAGGACGATCAGATGACCTTGGTTAACGGTGATATCTGCGACTCCCCCGTCTTTAACTACGCTCAATCGGCTGTGTTGGTTTCAAGCGGTGCTGGAATTGAAACCGGCAGCCATGCGAACCTGATAGTCGATGACCTGACCGCATTGAAAGCAGCTTCCGATATAGTTCTCGGCGCAAGTAACACGAGCGACGTTGACTTACGAATCGTGTACATCGAAGCCGATGCGAATGTCAGCATATTTGAGCAACGTGACAATCTTCCGCAGAGTAACGATAACGGATTGGCAATTGTTGACGGAACAAAGGTGGCAGGGACACTTGCCATTCAAGCAGATGGGCATGTTGTTCAGGTCAATGAATTCCGCACCGGGGCAATGAAGATCGACACCGTCTCCGCCAGCGATGGCTTGTTCGTTACCGAGAATGGCGGTGTTGTGTTAACATCCGCTGACTTCGATACACTGGCCGTTTCTACCGATAGAACGCCTCTGTTCGTCACGCCAGGAGCTGAACTTGATTTTGCCACAGCAGGGATAAGCCAAGCCGACGGGTTCGGTGGTATGCTGATCACAGACACGATCGATGCTTTCCTGCCGGACGACAACAACGATACGTTTGCGAAAGAAGCCCGAGCAGATGCCTTTGCCGCTGGCGCTGGCGAGAATTATTCCATCGTCATCGTTGATGTCGACGATTTGACCATTGGAAATGTTGCCGATGCGGTTTCGGGCGGCAGTGTAACGGCAGTCGATGGTATTCGTACAAACGGCGCCGAAGCGGGGCATGTCTTCGTACGAACCGAGGGCGGAGACCTGACCTTCGGAACGGACCCTGGGCTTGTCGTCGGACTGTCAAATTCTGGAGTTATCACTGCGCTGGCCAGTGGCGATCTGGCAATCACGAACGGGAGTTGGTTGCATGTCACAGCCGGAGACGATCCCGTAGCCTCGGCATTTGCGGTCGTCTCGACGCTTGAAGTCTTCACAGATAACCCGGCCAACGATTATGAGATCTCCAATACCAACAACCCTACGCCGAACGAAGGGCCCGCTTATTCGCGAATCCCAGGTAACGTCAATACTTATGTCTTGGAGGCGCAAGTTGGCAAGGATTCGGTAGCAACCATCGTATTGGATCAGCTTGGAGTGCCTGGCGAATTGGATTTTGAGGTAACGCTTTTCTTTGAAGATGAATTCGGCAACTCAAAGACTGACGAGCAAGAGATTGCATTTGAAGAATCTCTCGGTGCCGATACCGTAATTGAGCATGTCATCCCTTGGGAAATTGCAACCATGAAAGCATCCCTGGAAGGTAATTTAAAGGCCTATAACAGCTCACAAATTAACCTCTTTGGGAATGTTGCCAACGAGACGGATTTCAATAACCTGAACGTGGTGGTCGATCAGTTTGAGGTCTTCTTCTACACGGTGCCCGATTACGTGCCAGAGATGACCAACTTCCAGGCTCCGAACAATCCTTACGTGGCGCCGTTTATTATTCCTGAGGCCGCGCCGACACCGTATGCGTCTCTGACGGAAATTACCGATGACACACGCGTGGCAACTCAGATTGATGGCGTGACGGTTGTTGAAGTCGACCCGAGCGACCTCATGGAGATCGGCGAGGAATTCGAGCTCGACGATGATTTCATGACCCTTGACGCGGTGAAAGAGTTTATTCAGAACGGCGTTCAATTCCCGGTAGGGCTTTATAAAATCGAAATCCTCTACCCTGGTGCGGAAGTGCCGGAAGAGTATTTCTACTGGAAGCAGGATCGTCTTGATCCGTTCGACCTGTTCAGTCACAGCACCAAGCCGGTAACGCCACAGACGGCCGATCTCGCCGTAGCGGATCAGGCACCAGCTCAGCTTTCGGCTGAAGAAGTCTGGGCTCGAGAATACGATAAGTGGTTCCCGGCCAGTAGTGATCTACAGCCTGAGGATGGCCTTGGGAAACCAGCTGCGGAAGGTGAGCCGGGAGAAATGATTCCTAGTGAGGATGATGTCCTCCTTGAGCGTGTCTCAACGGTGAGTTTGCAAGAGATCGACCGGATGACCGATCGCTTGCGAGCCAAACGTTCCTTCGTTCGCGACAGCTTGCACGGAGCAATGATTGGTGGAGCTGCCCTGATGGCAGCGGTTGCCGCCCAGGGACGTCGTGATGAAGAGCGGCCTGACCATCATCAAGACGCACCAGGGGAACAGCCTGAGGATTCTTTAGACGACACTTCGCTCAGTCGATTACGCCGCCGAGTTCGCCAATGGCTATGATAAAGGTCTGAAATTCGAACAAACTCGCGAGTCCATTTCCTTGGGAATGGACTCGCGGCGCGTTATCATCGAACTTTCTTTGAGATCCTTGATTCACCCAGGGGTGAATTGAGTTAGGATCGAGAAAAGGCGTAGCCGATCCGCCCGCTGTGCATGGGTAATCGTGAAGGTGCGCGTAAGGTATTGAGGGATTTAGCTTCATGTCGACTTTCAAGTGCCCAAGTTGCCAGGCCGATCTGCCAGACTTTCAGCAATCGGCTGGGTTTTGCCCTTATTGCGATGCGAAATGGGGAGAGGCATCCGCCGAGAAAGATGCTTCCGAAAACTCGGCCACACTCAATATCGATAGCGAAAGCATCGGCGATGATTTGGAAGACGAAAGTCAACCTGCTCCCGAACCGCCTGGTAGCCAAACAATTGAACTGGAAATGGACCAAGCTCAGCCTGAGACTGGCATCAATCAGACGATCGATTTACCAGAGGGAGCTGACGTTGGCCTAGAGTTCATGGGTAAGGACGAAGCAGATAGCGGCCAAACAATCCAGCTGAGCGGCGAAGACACATCGTCTACGATCGTGCCGGATATCGCTTCGCGAGCCGAAGACCCCAATCAGACGATCCATCTCGATCACAACGACACTTCCGATAGCAACGTCAATCAAACGATTGATCTTCCTCCTGGCGGAAGTGTCGATTCGATGCAGACGATCGATCTCGATTCGTCTCAAGAAGGGGATCGAAACGCCCAGACGATGGCGTTTCAGCTAAACGCCGACAATCAACAAACGATCGATATTGGCGAAAGTCCTGGTGACCAGGAAGATTTGCACGTCACCTTTGGCTCGAAGCCGCTGTCGCCTAGCGATGTCAAGCGTTATTGGGGTTCTGGCGATGGCTCGCCTCTGCAGACGATGCGTACGGCAACCGTTAGCAAGGCGAAAGAGCTTGGGGTCGACTTGCGCCGCCGGGTTCTTTCCGATCAGGAAGAAGGTTCCGATTACGCGATTATCAATCAGATTGGCAAAGGGGGCATGGGGGTTGTCTACGCGGCCAAGCAAAAGTCGCTTCGCCGTCGCGTAGCCGTCAAAACGTTGAAACGCGATATCGGACAGCGTGAAGACGATCGAGCCAAGTTCCTTAGTGAAGCCGTCATTACCGGGGTGCTCGACCATCCGAACATTGTTCCGATTCATGAACTTGGCCAAACCGAAGACGGCACGCTTTTCTATTCGATGAAATGTGTGACCGGAACAGAGTGGCATAAGGTCGTCCGGAATAAAACAGAAGCAGAGAACCTGGATATCTTTTTGAAGGTGGCTGACGCCGTAGCGTTTGCCCATTCCAGGAACGTCATTCACCGTGACCTGAAGCCTGAAAACGTCATGCTCGGCGAGTACGGTGAAGTGCTTGTCATGGACTGGGGTTTAGCCGTTGATTTAAATCGTAAAGAAGAATTCACCATGGGGGGCACACCGGCATATATGTCGCCGGAAATGGCCAAGGGCCCCTTGGATCGAATTGGCAAGTGCAGCGATATCTATCTGCTGGGGGCGATGCTCTATGAAATCGTCACCGGTTTTCCACCACATGCAGCATCAACAATTACTGAGTGTCTGGTCGCCGCGGCGCAGAACGTGATCGTCCGCTCGGATTCAACGAGCCGACTGAAGAATATCGCCTTGAAGGCCATGGCAACCTCGCCGAAGTTGCGATTCAACTCGGTTGCGCTGCTGCAGGAAGAGGTTCGCAAGTATCAAGCGACGGCTCAAAGTATCGAGCTTACCAATACGGCCCAGAAGGAACTCGATACGGCGAAAGAAACGGAGAATTACGAGCTCTTTTCGAGAGCCATGTTCGGGTTCGAAGATGCACTCAAGCTGTGGAGCGAAAACGACTCTGCAGATCGCGGTATTCATGAAACGCGTCAGGAATATGCCAAGTGTGCGCTCAAGAAGGCAGACTACGACCTGGGGCTGCAGCTAGTTGGCCCAACGGATCCGGACGAAGCCCCCATTTACCAAGATCTGATGACCGCAAAAGCGGACTCAGAGCGGACGGCTCGCAATGCGAAGTTTGCTCGCTATGTGGCCGTGGGTTCGCTGATGTTTGCGTTGATCGGTGCCGGGATAGGCTTGTTTATCATCAATGGACTTTATCAAAAGGCCGAAGAAGCTGCGCAGATTGCGATCACCGCCGAACAGGAAGCCACCAAGCAGCGCGATGACGCACAGAATGCACGAGAAATAGCAGAGAATCTGGCGAAAGACCTGGAAACTGAGAAAGTCGCACTGCAAACGTCCAACAAAAAACTCGATGTGGCGCTTACAGAAATTCAAGCAACCTATACCGTCTTGGAGATGAACGCCGAAACCATTAAGGGGCAAAACACCAAACTGGAAAAACAACGCGACGATCTACAAACGGCCCTGGTAACGGTAGAGCAAGAACGTAATCGCGCGAAGTTTGCCGGCATGTTTGCGTCGGTAGGGCTGGCGCAATCCAAAGTCGAATCCAATGATATCTCGGCGGCCTTGAATTTGTTATCAGGCGTTCCTGTCGAGTATCGTGGGTGGGAATGGAAACATCTGGCCTATCTTTGCCACCCGGACGTTCCTCGTATTACATTCAAGGTAGCAGCTACCTCGGTTGCCATTTCTCCAGATGGTCAGTGGACAGCGATTGGAACCGATGACGGAGGAGTTGACGTCTATCCCACGCTAAACGCCGTCGCGCCCGGCATCATGCCTAAGCACGTGGATATGGCAGATAGCCGAATTACGGCACTTCAGTTCTCTAACGACGGGAAGCAGCTATGGATTGGTACAGATCATTCTCAGAAGTACCTCCAGGTTTGGGATCTTCAGAATAAACCCACCGTGGTTACGCTGAATAAGCTCAACACGGTTTCGCCGTATCCCCTGGTTAGTGCTATTGAGTTTATGCCTGATAATAGCGGAACAGCCTTTGTTGCCGTGAGTGGGCGTTGCTACCGGATCAATGCGAAAGACCTCAAGGGCGAAGCAGTGGTTTCGGTTGACAGCGTTTTCGATTTGGCGATTTCGCCCAATGGTCAGGAGTATGTCCACACGGAAGAGTTTCAAGGTGCAAATCGTATTATGCGGTTGTCCACGGGCAAAGCCCACAAGGAATTTGGGAAGTTGCAACTCGACGATCGCGGAACGCATTGCACCTATCTGACGAACGATTTGGTTGTGATTGCCTTAGCCGACGGTAGTCTCAAGCTGTGGGGTGGACCAAGTAAGCTAAACGAGGTCGCTTTTTCGCTGCCTTCGCAGGCCAACCAGTTATCGTTCGACCCGCAAAAAAGCCTCGTCTCGGTGGCATTGGCTGATGGCTCGTTGAAATTGTTGCGTTTCGATCCCACTTCCAATGAGTTGTCCGAGTACAAGACTCTGAGGGGGCACCAAGGCCCAGTGTTGGGCTGTGCTCTGCACCTCAGTCAGCCGACCATCGTTTCGGTTTCCGAAGATAACACCTCACGATTCTGGAACTACGAAACTTACCAGGATCGTTTAGAGTTAGATCTCGACGACAGTCTCCTCTGGGCTGGGTTTTCAGAAAATGGAAATCAATTTGTAACCGGCGATCGAGGAGGTCGTGCTCGGATTTGGAATAGCAATTCCAGCAGCGAAAAGCCACTCCAGGAACTTGTTGTTGGCGATTGGACCCATCAGAACGTGGCTCTGGCGTCGGTCTCGCTGCCACTGGGTGAGGGTAAGCATGTCGTTACAGCGGATCCTGATGTTGGTGTCGCCGTTTGGGATCTCAAATCGCAACAAATCGTTTGGAATCAAAAGACGCTGGCTAATTCTCATCAGCTTGCTGTCGTTCCCAAGACGGACCGATTTATTTACCTCGATATGGTTAAGGATGGACAAGGGAATGAGAAGACCATGATTCGTGCGGCCAATGCCCAGGGCGAATCAATCTTTAATGTCCATAGCTTGGTGGAAGCGAAGCAGATCCTCGACATGGTGGTATCGCCAAGCGGAAATTACTTAGCAATGCGAAGTCCCAATGGGATTCGTATATTTCCCATGCCATCGTCCAGCGATACAAAACTGGCGACAGAAATTTGGACTTCGGATACAGACCCGGTTTTACAAATGAAGTTTCGATCGGATGATACCATTTTGCTGGGCTACCGTCCGGGACTAAATACCGGACACGTTTCGATGGTCAATTTCAAGACTCGTAAAGTCATTCATAACTTCCCAGGCATGGAAGGCGATATGCGATACTTGCACTTTGGCTTGTCTCCTGACGAGTCCCATGTTGCAATTGCCTACACCAATTACTCTGCGTCGCCGACAGGCCGCTTGAAAAGCCCAGAGTCGCAAGTCAGTTACTATGCATTGGATAGTCCCCAGCAACCCGTCAAATCCGTCAAGTGCGATGGAGCTGCAGCGTATCCGGCAATTTCTGACGACAACAAGGTGGTCTATTTCATTCAGCAGCACCGTCCCGGCGAGCGTGACATCGCACGCTGGGAGGTTTCCAAGCCTGAGAGCGAGGTCTTCTCGCATCTAGCAAAAGGAATCGATGCGACCGGGACGGCATCGCGGAAAGTCGCGCAAGTCGAAGTAATTCCTGGTTCGCCGGACGAAATTCTGGTGGCGTTTATCAATCGCGATATCGAGATATGGAATACGTCCACGGATAAGAATCTTGCCCGGTTGGCACCATCGCGGGCCGTGATCTTCTGCGAGTTCTACAACAATGACCAGCAGGTCGTGACGGTCCATATTGATGGTCTGGTCCGCGTATGGGATGCCAAAACCGGAAAAGTCATCGATCAATACGACGCCCAGTATCAAACGCTTCAAGCGGCAGCGAAAATTGATAATCTGTTAGCCGTAGGCGGAAGTGCGGGCGAGGTGGTTGTGTTTGATTTGGCCAAAAAGACCGCTGTGCAAACGTTACCTTACAAGGATGCGGACATTGATGCTTTGGCTTGGGCGCCTGCACAGCAGAACCCGGCGCTGATGATCGCCAGCAGTCAGATGAAGCCAGATGCAGATTCCGGAGAACGGTTGGTTGGCTCTTTGAATTTAGTCGACAGTGGTATTTGGCAGCCGATCGGGGAAGCTTTTGCTGAGCATCCAGGACGTTATCGAAGTCTGACTGCTTCGAAGCATGGTGCCCGCTTCGCGGCGACCAGTAGTGACACAGGTATTCGCCTATGGGCAGATGTTCCCCTGGCAGATTTGTCAACGCAGGAGCCGCGTCTTCTGGAGGGACATTCGACAGATGTCACCAGCGCCGCTTTCTCCGCCAACGGCGAGCGGTTGGTTACCGGAAGCTTTGATGGTTCGCTGACGGTTTGGTTTGTGGATCGCCCGATCATGAATGCTGAAAACGCTGGCGAAGAAGGCACGCAAGGCGAATTGCACGTTCAGCAATTTGTGCCGTTGAAGGGACATCGCAAAGAAATTTCGTCAATTGTCTTCTCACCTAACAGTGAATTGCTGTTGACCTCGTCGTTAGATCGTAGCGCCATCCTCTGGTTCACAACCAATTTGCCTGACAACTTGGCAGGGAATGTAGTCCCAGGGGAGGGGGAGGTGGCCTCGGCAGAGGTGCCAGCCACGCAGCGATAGCGTCGATTCATCGACGCGGTGTGATGGATAATTAAGAAACGTTGCCATTTTCATGCAATTTTCCGAAAACCCGGCGGAAAACTAGTAAAACTTTGGCAAGAGAAATCTCTCTTGTTGGATAATTAGAATAGCGATAAACGAGCATATACTGGCAAACAGTCTCATTCGCTAATGGAGAGTTCTTCCTTGCGTTTCGCGCTTCAAATCTATTCTGTGAATTCCGGTAGTCGTCGAGTTTGGCTCGATGCGGGTCAAACGATCCGTATTGGTCGTACTACGCGCTCCGACTTGACTGTCCCTGATGATCCGCATTTGTCGGGCCTTCATTTTTCGATTGTCCGCGAGTCAGATGCGGTCGTCTTGAAGGATCTGCAGAGCCGCAATGGGACATTTGTTAACGGGGCCAAAGTTGGTACCGCTCTGGAATTGCACGATGGCGATGTCATCGTCGCAGGCAAGACCCAGTTCCAGTTTGTGGCCGTGAACGATTTGCCGGGCGCAAATGTCGGTAACGTTCCTCCGGTATCTCCCGGAGCATTGCCAGCATCGTCACCTTCCGGTACTAATTCCGCTCAGTTTGATTATGACCGCACTGAGTCGATTTCGCCGGAGAACAATCCTTTTTTCAATGCTGCCAGTCAGTCTCACGATTCACGGACGATTCAAAACTATCCACGGTTAAGCAGTCAATCGTTTAAAGACGTTCGGCGTAATGCTGGTCTTGGTAGTGACTACCCTGGCCGTCGCTCGGTACAGATTCCCGAAACAGGTGACAACGACGACGCGAAGCAGTCGATCCCTTCGCCGTCGAGCGGAAGCGTCTCCGGCAACCAGCCGTTGCCCCAGCGATCGTTGACGGCTGCTGAGTTGTCGAGAGGGTTGCAGATGCGTTACGAAACGCGGATGGCCCCTTCAGGCATGACTTACTTCTGCCCTCGCAACGAAGTGAAACCACCGACCGACGTCGCGGACTTTATCGGTCAGAATCGGTTTCTTTACGCGGTGGTCAATTTCGGTCGTTTGCAGCCCCAGCAACAGCCTGGATTTTATAATGAAGCTATCGCAGCAGGGGCTGTTCAAATTTCGAGTACTCAACTCTTGATTCCCAAGCGAGACGCCGTGGCATTTCACGGGATATTGCGTCATACGTGGGGACAAGACGCTATGATTTGCATGGCCAGTCGCCTGAATAAGCTGGAGTTCATGAGCTTGGCCTATCGCCTGACCAATGAATTGGCGAGCCCGGCCCAGCTATTGAACCATCTTTATTCGGATGGTCAGTACACCAACTATGGTTTCCTCGAAGGGGTCTCGGCTGTCTTGCTGGAGATTGAACGAGGTGCTCGGTGGGTGATCTTTAAGAATGATTCCGAGATCCGTACATGGCGAACGCTTGGATTGCCATGCCCGCCGGAACTTGTCGGATAGGATCCCGTCCCGGTTACTCTTCGGTATGAAGTTCCCAGGCAGAGATCGCGATCTAGAGAGGGGCTCTGCTACCCGCCGATCATCACCTGTGGGAAACCAATGGTAATGACCCCGCCATGAGCCGTGTTATCGCCAAGGCGTGCCGCCGGCATAAAGCCAATCATGACGGTCGCAGAGCCTTTCGCAATAACGTCCGGCGGACCTACGCAGACAGCCATATCCCCAACGCGAGCCGCGGGCATGAAACCAATCAGTACGTTGGGAGATCCCATGCACACAGGTCCACCAACGTGCGGGACCGGGCCCGGATTGACCATCGGACAAGTGTGCATGTCACTAATTCGAGCAGCTGGCGGCATGGGTGACCTCTTCGGCTAAAAACATTATTCGGGTGCGGACTTGAAACCTGTTTCTTCCGTGTGAGCGATATCTGGCTTGGTTGGCTCGGCTTCCGGTACGTTCTGTTCTGGTTTGATAGGTTGATCCGGTGCCTTGGGCTTGGCATCGGCCGCAGGGGATGCTGAGCCACCACTATTAATGTTGACCAGGGTCCCTTGGATGAAGACGCCGCCCGGATTGATGTTAATGAAGTTGCCACCAACCTTCAAAGACAGGCTAATACCGGCCTCGATGTTCACATTCATTCCGGCCTTGATATTCAAGTCCATGCCGGCGCCATAATTCATGTTCATGCCAGCTTTGGATTGGAGGTCCATTCCGGCCTCGGTGCTGATGTTCGATCCGGCCTTCGAGTTGTAGTCGGTATCGACACCGATGTGAAGCGAACTGGAACTTTGCCGCCAGTCGCTATCAACGGAAATATCCTGCGAACCTTTGATCCAGGTTTTGGAATCACCTTCGTTGGTCAGTCCCAAGCCATCTTGCCCGATAAGAATCCCGACGTTCTTCTCGATGACGATCGCCAAGTTACCTCCAGAGGGCTCCTCGCCGTTGCCAACCATCAGGTGATGATTGCCTTCGATATGCTCGATTTGATGGCGTTTAACATTGATCTCTTTGTCTTGATAAACCATTTCCCGCTGGGAACCGCCTTTTTGGTTGTCCTTGCCGTCCTCGTTTTCCCAACCAATGATTTGCGAACGGTTGCCGAAGGTGCGATTGCGCGAGTCATTGAGAACACGGAAATCTAAGTCCTTCTGGGCGTGAAGGAAGATGCGTTCTTTCTCGGCCTTGTCGTCAAAGAACAGCTCGTTAAAACCCTCACCGCCTGGCGTACTGTTAGTCTTGAAGTACGTTTTCGCCTTATCGTCGGGCAGGTTGTAAGCCGTCTTTTGGATTTCGTTATAGACGGATCCAACCACGAGCGGTCGGTCTGGGTTACCGTCTAAAAAGTCGACGACCACTTCCTGGCCAATCCTCGGAATGGAAAGAAATCCCCATTTCTTTCCAGCGGAAGCTTGGGCTACACGCACCCAGCAAGAGATCTCTGTGTCGGGTTTTTTGCGGTCCTTGTTCTTCGGCCGTGCCCAGTGGAATAAGCACTTGATTCGTGCATACTCGTCGGTGTGAATTTCTTCGCCATCCGGCCCCACCACGGTTGCCGTCTGAATGCCGGCTACTGACGGCTTGGGTGTTGTACGTGGCGGATTGAATAACGCGTCTTCCGAAACACAGGTAAATGTATTGCTGTACTCGGTACCCGACTCTGAACCGGTGGTGTAGCTCGCATTCGATCCAGAGTGTTGAATCGATATGATGGCGAACGTTTTGCCGTCGTCTGCTTGTACCCGTTTGGAATTAAATGTGAATTTTCCGCCGGGAGCGAAGGTCGTACAGTCGCTGGTCGCCACAACGCGATCGAATGGAATTTCTTCCTCGCCCATGCGAGTCTTAGTGAGCTCAGTTGACTGCGAACTGGCCTGCCCCGAGGACTTCGAGTCGACAAAGTCTCCTGGGTGATCGTACAGTTCGTACTTCTTAAAGTCCGAGCTGAGTTGATTGCTAATCTTAGTTTCTGAGTTCTTCTCGAAGTTCTCGTACGGTTCCTTGAAGGTATGATCGGAATGGGTCCACTTACCGGAAACGAATTCGTAGCGATGTTCCCAGTCGAGAATTTCCGACTCGTAGCCGTGGGTCCCGGCGGATGTCGAACGATGTACGGTGTCCTTTTCGGCCGTATCGAAGTAGGCCTGGACGTTGTCGGCGAGGATTAGTTTGTCGCTGTTCGAGCCGTCTCCCGAGTTGTCGAAGAAGTAGAATATGCCTGCTTCTTCCATCAAGCGGCTGACGAAGTTGAAGTCGGTCTCGCGATATTGCACGCAGTACTCAAGCTTCGGGTAGTCTTTTTGCAAATTGGTGCTGAACTTCGCAATGCTGCTGATGGGATCGCTATTGAAGACGTCGGAAATAATTTCCGGAATGGTTTTGTCTTCAAAGATACGACAATCCGACGTTTGCGTCAGAAACCATAACCAGGGAACCATTTCCGCACGGAATTCAACCATGGTGCCAGGCTGATAGTCAGATGAGAAACGATTGATGAAACCCTTGATGTAGCGTTTTTCGCCGTCGCCGTAAAAGAAGCGAAGCTTGACTTCCTTGTTGATGATTTCTTCTGGCTTATGTTGCAGATTCTCTCGGCGAGATACTAACGACAGTTGATAGTTAAAGAGTCTCGAGATCCCCTCGTTCCCTGAGTACGACAAGAGAAAGAAATCTTCCCCCAGGCTGTCTTCGAGGGCAAATGCGCGGTGCTCTTTTGCTTGATTCATGGTCGGTGGAACGCCCGAGGTGGTTTAGCTGAAGAATAACCAACGATCTGAAAATGTAGCGTTGATTCGACGTTCTTGCCCAGTGCGAATGCAAAAACGCAGGGGAACGCGAATTGCGATTCCCCTGCGTCGCTTTTCCGCAATCGGACTAGGTGCTGCCTTCTTCCACCTTCCAGGTGGTTTCGACTTTACCTTGGTTCGCTCCGTCCTTGCCGTACTGATTGTAGGTCCACTTACCTTCTTCAAAGTTCAGGCCGAACGATTCCGTTGGGACCGATCCGCCGTCGTCAACCGAAGCACTGAAGCTGTAGCTGGTAACGATGACGTTTTTAAGCTCGAACTGGAAGTAAGGAAGACGCTTGCCTTTGTCGCCCAGCGATTGGCACAGGTCAAGCTTGACGACCGGGTGAACCTTACCGGAAGCGACCGACTCGATGATCTTTGGGGTCGATTTGTCCAATTCTTTGACGCAAACCAGGTCGTCGAAGACGGCACTTTGAACGTTACGCGACGAACCCGACTTGCCACGCTGCACCATGCGAGAAACTCCCTCGCTCACCGACAGCAGGTTGATCCAGTTCTTGTGTTCCGTATCGGTGCTTTCCCCAGGAATGGCATCGAAAAAGATGTAACCAGCCATTACTTAATTCTCCCTCAAATCGTGAAATGTGTTAGATGGAACGATGGAATCGGCTTTGGCTCATTTGTCCAATGCGAAACCCCTGTGTTTAAAACTCAGGTTGGCCTCGCTTCCCCTGAATGTACCTAGGTTTACGGCGCGTCGCGGAAATCGTTGCGTGGTTTCCAAAAAGAATCTGGGAAAACATTTCTCACTGGGCAAAGGAAAGTCGGAAGTGCCTCTAAGGTGTTGCTCTTAAAGAGATTATGGTTTATGGGAAGCGGCGAGCAATGGCCGCTTTTGACGAGCATGCCGAGCGAGATCGGAACACGCTTGTTAAGGTATCCAACTCGAGAGGACTCAAGATAGGTCATGCAATCGTGCCAGAATCTCACCATTTGGGGATCTGGACGTCGACCGTGAAAGAGGGGGCCCCTGTGGTCAATTGTTCACGCGTCCAAATATCGATTCGTGGATTGGCTGCTGCTTCGACGTCCGTCTTGCTTTCATACATGAAGCGATGGGTGATATTCAGAATTTCTTTGCTGCCATCCCCGGCGATGGTATACGTTCGCTGAATTCGCGGCGGAGACGGCGTAATTCCCACGTGATGAGGCTGGATTCCCTGCGTGCCGGGATCAACCCGCACCACAATGTGGTATTTGTATTGATCCAGGCTGGTGGAAGACTCCACTTTGAATTTACCAGACTCGAAGTCGGCATCCGTATTGGTCACGTTGTTAATTAACAGGTCTCGCAGCGAGATCGTTCTTTGTGGCTTAATCGGCTTCTCAAGCTGAGTGTAGACCTTTAAACGCGCCCATTTGGCAGCAGGCTGCCATTGATTCAAACGGATCAAAAATTCAGGAAACTGCGTTTCATTGCGTAGCAGTAGATCACTAAAGTATCGAGTCTCGAAGACTTCGTTGCTGCCGAATGCGTTGGTGACGCTCGGTACAATTTCCGCCCAGATGTGGAAGGGGCGGACGGTGAAATGCGTGTTGTTGGTATTTTCGAGTCGGGTCGGGATTTCTAGTGTGCCCGTGTCGGGATCGGGGGCTTGGAAATTGAGAATCCGAGCCAAGTACTCGCCATCGTACTTCAGGGCATCGTTGACGGAAATATTTGCTTGGGCGGTTTGCTCAGCAGAATCTTCGATGAAAACGAGTTGCTTGAGCTTGCCATCATAGGCCAGGCGAACCTTTTCGCCTCCACGAAGCTGAATCTTCGCCGTATCGTCCGTATGAAGTTCGCGGACGGTATAGTCATGGCGACGATCATCAAAGCGGTCTTTGGCGTACCAAATTGCTCCGAAATCGTAGGGAACAGGATCTTTGGGGTCGTCAGTCCGCTGAACGGAATAGTAGATTTTCGTCTTAACCAACTCTTCGATACGCTGCTTCAACTGAATCTGTTGGTCGGCAGGTAGGAAGCCACCCCGTCCCCGGTTCTTCGCTAGCCAGGCAATTTCGGAAAGCGTGTTGGCAGGAGGGCGGGAATTAGGATCGGTCTCTAGATTGCGAGCCTGCTGCCCTAAGGCGAATCCCACGACTTGAAGCTGCGTGTTTCGATACTTTGGTTTATCTAGTTCATCAATCAGGTTAATCGCACTGGTGCGGAACGGACGCCCTTGAGGATCGTCTGCCTGATCGTTGGCACCATCGGTAATCACAATTATCTGGGTCGGCTTACTAGGATCGACCTTTTGCAAGGCCTGGAAGATCGAATAGTAAAGGGGCGTCTCGCCAAATGCCTCGAGCCCTTCAATCTCGTCCTGAATGCGGGCAACATCTACTCCGGGTTCATTGCGTTGTGGAGCACGATTAAGCAGCGGTGTCAAGTTTTTGCTTTCCAGGGCCATCACGTCATTAGCCGGAACGATCCCTGCCGGTACATCGACGCCAGGACGCTGGATTGCCCGGTTGTTCGCATCCCACCCAACTCGGCTTCCAAAGGCGTAGGTAAGCACACGGAACTGTCCCTTGGGACTTGCCATCGTTCCCAGGATATCCTTTAGCACTCCCTTGGCGACGCTCATGCGCGAGGCTGGTGGATTTCCGGGAACGATCTTCGCCATGGTTGCCGAACAATCCAAGATAAAGATGACATCAGCCGTACCAGAAAGTTCGCCGGTTACTGATACGGTGGGCTGACGAAACGGAAAGGGGTTGATGTCGACCACTTGCGTTATGCTGTCCGGTCTTTGGGTACCGGAGATCTGAAGTGGAAAACGTCGGGCATTGCCTCGGTAACGAATCCGCTCGGTGCGGGAAGTGGTTTGTAAGACCTCTTTGGTCTTAATGATCTGCTCGAAGGGACGCTGTGCTTGATAGAGCCCCGCCGGTTGCGTTGCAAAGGGATGACTTAGCGCGACCTGGGCAGACGAGTCTCCGACCGGAATCGCTTTCCCTTCGTCTACCAGCAAGTCGATCGCGGAGATACCTGCCGGGATAGACTGGGGAAAGTGGATCGTCATTTTATGCTTGATATCGTCAGACGAATCGTTGATCGACTCAGGCGGATTGCCCACTTCGACCCAGCGGATATAGTCTTTGCGAAGCGTGCTCAAACGATTGATGACCTTGCCTGCCAATTCGCTAGGAGCACTCGCCGACTCGAGACTGAAGGGGGCAAGAAAGCTTTGCGAGAGGCGATCGAAGTAGGGGTTCAGAGAGTTATTGCCCCAGAAATCTTGCATCGCCCGATTCGCCGACCAAGCCAGGTGTTCCTTACGCTGAACGCGAAATTCGATCTGAGAGGGTGTTTTTTCATTGCCATCAATGCGAGATCGATTTCGGACGACGATTCCAGTAAATGCTGTCGCCTCGGCTGCGCTTGCCGCACTAGGAAACGACTCGATTTCGCGCGTCGGAGCCAATGAGCTTTCAAGTGCCTGTTTGACCACCTTTTCCGCAAATAGGACTACCGGCCCGCAATCCTGCAGGAGTAACTCTGCATTCGAAGCACGATCAGGACTGAGTGGGGCGATACGATAATCGGAAGTCCCTCCCGCCTGATTCAGTGCTAATTGCCAGGGGCCTTTCTGATACGAGGACAGCCCGAGAACCAGCGGGCTCATCGAGTCAGGCTTGACGTTTACGTTGCCTAGCGACTGTCCCAGGATCGCCTGTTTCTTAGCACGAAGCGAATTGCGGTCGTAAGTGGTCATGGAAGGGGTAAGTTTCGCGACGAAACGAACCCGCAGTAAGTTATAGATTTCCAGGAGCGTTTCGGAATCGGAACGGTCTTTCCCTCCTTGGGCGTCGATGATGTCTTGCGACTCACGATTGAGAAAACGGACCACTTCGCTGTAGTTCTGGGAAATGTCATCGACCAACTGCTGGTCCGGAACAGCGACCTTGGTGTAATCAGGGCGGCTCTCTCCTTCCAGTTTGCGGGGAGTGAGTGCACTGCCCAATTCATGGGTTTTCTCGATGGCAGTGGTTACCTGCCCTAAACGCAGCTGGCGATCCGCATCAGGGTAGGGGTGATGGGTTAGCCAGGATAATAAAAACGGAGCGGAGGCCCGAACGCTGTCGACAGTGATGTAGGCTTCGCTCAAACGGGCCTTTTTCTTTTCAAGTGCTTCCAATCCTTTTGATCCATCGAGGAGAGGTTGGAAGAGTTCGCTGGCCTGCTTGGGCTGTAGAGCGAACAAACGGTCTTCGGCTTCGCGACGTACTTCATCGGCGTTGTCGAGCCCTTGCTCGAGCCAGGGGAATACACGCTGGTCTTCTACGAAGGCAATTTTTTCAATCCTGCGTCGACACTGCAGCGCGTCGACCATGGTATTTCGATAGCCGGTGGCATCGTAGGAACTCGCTTCGATGCCGAAGTTCGTCTCCATGGTTTGGAAGAAATCGCGGAGCATGGCGAGAAATTCGATCTCAATAACATGCATGCCTTCGTCTTCGGCGGTGACCGGCGAATTGGGGGCCGAACGCAAATAATCGAGGATTAAATCGATACTCGCAGGGGTCATGTCGCGCTGGTTTTCCTTCGTGAAATGTTCAAGAAGAAATTCTGCCGCGGCATAGTAGTCTTTGCAGACCAGTGGTTTCGTTCTTTTCTCGGTAGGAAGGTCTTTGTCTTTTGCCTCTTCCGCGAGTTTGTCGGAGTTGGCCTTTAATTCAGCGAGAGACGGGATCTTGGTAAGCGGTCCAGGGTGAGACGATCGCCAGGCGGCAAGGCTGCTATTCGGAAATGGCTCGGCATCGGCCAGGTCGCGTTGTAGACTGCTTCCCTGATAGTACGGCAACTGAGAATTTAAGATGGCACTTTTCGCACTGGTATCGTACTGGGCGAGTGTCATAGCCAAGGCGTCGATCGACTTGTTGATGGCCTTCAGGCTTTGGGTGAGTTCGGCTTGATAGGCGACGCCTGACTCGGCGAGACTCTCGGCCCGGGTCAGGTCGTATTGAATCAAGCTAAAGCGGGAGGGCGCCAATTTGAGGGCGCCGTTTTCTCCAAGAAGCTGCAACGCATCCCATATTTGAGCTAAACGCTGTTGGTCGGAAGTACTTGATCCGGCCGCACTATTGGGGCTAATTTGGAATTTGGCGTCACCCACGCGGCTCAAGAGTACCTTGTCTGGATCGTCTGGCGATTGCCCAATTGGAATCAAGAGCGGAACCTGGCGAGAATTGCGGTGCTGGACGGCCCAGTCGTCGACGTTCTTCAGCAGATATGCTTCAAGTTCCCCTAGCGAAACACTGTCGTCGTCGACCGATGTGGCCATCTTGTTCGCTTCGCCCATAATTCCGCGACCGAAGCAAAGGCCGAAATTCGTTCCACCTTCGTAAGGGTTGGCCCACGATTTCTGCCCGTCGCTACTGGACAACAGTAGAAAGGAATTCGAAAGCTGGATGTCTTGAGGAAGCGACTTGGCCAATTGTTGCGTAGAGGATGGAAAGTCGTTGAAAAGACGGTTCGCCGACCATTGAGACTCCATTCGCCCCATATCGAAAACCAAAAGTTTGTACGACTTAGGGTACTTCTTAACCTGGGGATGTTCGGCGATCGCTCGGAGTATCGATTCGAGCGGAACGAGTTTGCCGTCGGCCACCGGCTTGTCCGGAGACAGGGCCTGGCTGTTCTTCGCCACAAGGTAGGGAACACCATCGAAGTTGGTGATGCCGTGACAGCTAAAATAGAAGATCCATCCGCCAGGCCGGGGTCCGCCGGGGACACTGGCCGTTTCCAGGTACTTCGTTACGGCCGAGGTGAATTCAGCTTCATTCAGGTCGGTCCAAGGTTTTTTCTGCTCGGCTCCTGCGGCCATTCCTTGACCAGCTACCAGTTCGATATTACTTGCCGCGTCCTCCATCGAGAGTGTGAAGTTGCTGCGATCCTCTTGGGCATACGCATTGGGAGCCCACAACGAGTCATCGTGCTCAAGAGAGGCCAAATGCATCATCGGGGTCTTGGTCGGTTGGCAGCCGATGATAGCAATGAACGAGCCAACCAGCAGCACCAAGGCGAAGAGCAGAAGGTTAAGAATACCGATATTCTTCGGCCCCTTCGGCTTGTTGTCTTGGAGATAGGTTTTTTCTGAGCGATTACCGTCCGCTGCCGGTTCATTTTTTTTTCGGCCACGCCAGTCAGAAGGATCTTTGGGGGCCTTCGAGGCAGGCTGAGGGGTATTAGCCGGTTTGCCTTTGGTATTCGGTTTACCTTTACCTTCACGCCAATCGGCCATGATACGCGCCTAGCTTCTTATTACACGGGAGTCATCGAATCTCTGTAGCGTCGTTCTCTGGCGGTGATTGTAGAGCAATCTTGCTGCCATTCCATTGAGGTTACCAGATAAACAGTTCCTAAGTGAGCGAGATTCTCCGAAAATTACAGAGTCAAAACGTTACCAGAGAACAAGAAAACAAAACGCCACGTCTTGGTTAGCCAAGGACGTGGCGTTTGAAGCATTCATACTTGCAGCGAACAGATTGAACTAGCGGGCGATCGAGATCGTACTGCCAGGTCGCAGTACTCCCAGGGCCAGACCATCGACAGGACTGACATGCACCAAGCTGTCGTCAATCTTCATGACCTTCACCTTGCCGTCGATCGTGTGATCGCCGCGTCGGCTATGAATCTGAATGGACAACACCTCGCCGATACTCACTTCGGCCGTTTTAGGCATGTGCATCACTGCGGTCTTGGCACGATCCAGGACGAACTCGACCTTGGTGCTCACGACCGTGGGTTTCGTAGCAACGGGCACTTCCGGAATGACGAACGTGTCTACTTCCTGATCGTGGATAAACACGGGTGCTGTCGTGGAAACTGCCTGAGCGGAAACGGTCTTTACTTCCGATTTCCTGACGACCTGAGCTGGAGCTTCTTCAGCGAATCCAATATTGATTGGGGCATAGAAGTTAGCTTCCGGAGCTTGGACTGGTGCTGGCGGCAAAGCAACGAATTCTGCGCTTTGCAGCTTGGAAATCGAAGCTTCCATGGGTGTCGGTGGTGGAATCGGTGGCAGCGGTTCGCCCACACCAGGAGCCGTTTCGCGATCAGGAACCGGCGGAGTCGGAACCGTTTCACGATTGTCGTCGGCGGCAGGCACCACGCTGATCGGCGGACATGCAGACAGGGCTTGCATGGCAATCGCTCGGATTTCGGCTGAAGGTTCGTGCCAGCATCCGTCCGTTTCGCCGTAGGCCATGTCCTGTAGCTTCTCTTGGATTTTCTCGGTGCAGCAGTTGTTGCCACAACCATCGTGGCAGCTACAGTTACCAACCAAGGCCAGAACGGTCTCGGCAGCCGTCTTACGCACCTCTTCGGTGCAATCGTTCAGACCGGCCAGCAGAGCGGCTTCCACTTTGCCTTCTTTGTCATAGCACCCGCAACCGATGGTGGCGAGATACTTCAGCGCCTTGATCTTCTGTGGTGCTAGATCTTCTTCGGCCTTGATCTCGGCGGCAGCCTTGATCGCCGGATTGGGTGATTCCATGTTAGCCGGGTCGGCAATGCGCTTCAGCGGAGGAGTTCGTTCGCGCTGAGGATTGTTGCCGCGTCGGTTGACTCGATTCGCGTTCGCGGCATCGAATGCCTGCGGGATGCCAAGCTTATTCCAGACCGTGACGGTCGGTGGAACCGAGCTGACTGCACATCCGTTGACGAACATGGCTACGCACGCAAGAACGGCGTACGGCAGGGATGGCCTGACCATGGTTAACTTCCTGTTGTTTATGGCGCAAGTTCAATGAATGCTTGTGGCGAGAGTAAATTCAAACCCACGGGATCAGCGCGTATTTAAATCTCCCCCCACATGCACTACCATCGGAGTCCATGTTCCATAAAAACACTATTCAAGATGCTTGCGCCATGGTCTTCCTGGATAGCGAACTCAACGAAATCCGCAAAGTCTGCCAGGGCTTCCAAGGTAAATAGCAGAGTTGGGAGGTGCGCGGACTGGGTTGAGTTTCCGGCCTAAGCAAATGCTAGCAACGCTTGTGTCGTGTAACTAGGGGAAATGCTCTAGTCGAACTGCAGTTTATAAACCGGAGCACGCTCTTTGGCAGGAGTTGCCTGGGCTACGGTCTCGGTCGATTTGACTCCGCCTGAAGATTGCCGTCCACTCGACTCAAGCGTGTAGTTTGTTCCCGGTTTGAGCATGGCACTCTCGAAGATCCACGTGACACCGTCCGGATCGAGACGTGGCTGAAGTGGCAGTTCTTTGATGCTCGGTTTGTATTTCGGGTCGGTGGCTGCTCGTCCGTTAACAAATACCACTTGCGTCTTGATGACCATTAGTTGCGACATGCCTGCTTCCATCGGGTCATCGCTCTTGGGACCAACCCTCACGACCAGATCCAGTGGCTTGGACTTCAAGTCAGCGCGATTCACCGCGCGGACGCGTAGCTTGTGGGTGGTGCCAATATCCCACTTCAGCTCTGCCGGACGAATGTTCAGCACAAACTGAGGAACTCGCAGGAACGTATCGTTGGGATTCGGCAAGATATTTCCCACCAATGGTTCCAGTTGCAATGGCTTGTCGGCAATCGTATCGCCAGGGCCCGGCGAACCGTATTCCAGGTACTTAATGCCAGAGTCGTTATCTTGCGTGGGAATTGTTACCTTGAGTCCCTCGTTGACAGGAATGGTCAACGGCGAAGGTTGGATATTGATCGTCGGTGGATCTTTGTCGATCACGACCGGAATCCTCAAATCGTTGACCTTCTTTGGGCCATTGTAGATCTCGACTACAAAATCTCCGACAAACGTCTCGTAGGTCTTCGCACTTAGTCCGGTAGCGACGACATCTTGCAGCGTTGTCGCAATTACTAGCGGGCCTTCTGCCTGAGCGGCGGTCAGCTCGGCCGAGAAAGACCGGTTCGCGTAAATCGTTTCGGTGAAATTCAAACGGGCCGACTCGAAACCGTTGCCTTGTTCGAGCAGCCCCAGCTGGATCTTGTCGGGATTGATCTCACTGGCACCATTGAAGCTATTGGTATCGGTCGAGATAGCCAGCATCCAGTCGATGGTTTCAATGTTGGATGGAAGAATGATTGGAAGCCGATTGGCCGGCCATGAAGAGGCCATCACGTTGATCGCTGGTAGCGGTTTTTCTTTGTCTTCGTCTTCGACATGAGGTAGGTACGAGTCCAGACGCAGAGCCTCAAAGCCAGCCGAAGCATCGACGTCGAGTTTTCCCGAATCCAGGTCCATTACATTGCGAAATGCACGGTGCAGGGTCGGAAGCTTCTCACTCGAGGCAACGTTCAATAGAACGGGGCGTTTGACCGGCTTGGTACCATCGAGATTAAGAATTGCACCGAGTGTCGCTGTCGCTTCCGGCGACGCTATGGTGCCGAATGCTTGACGTTTGATGAGTTCCGAATCGGCGAACGTATCTTCCCATCTAAAATCCCATTCCACACGAATCGGCACCTTCGCTAGATTATGGGGAAGGCTAGGAAAGCCAAACAGTCGCTGTTCGTCCCAAGTTGCTGTGGGAAGCGAACGAGCTCCGGTGATCGGTTGGACGACCATCTCCAAACGCGAAAGCTTATCCGCCGGCAAAACCGACGTTTGAAAGTCCAAGTAAGATTGAGGCTTTCGAGGTACCCATTCGATCCACCGCATCCAGCGTACCGGCTTACCGTTGGCGTCCTTGTTCTCCTGATCTTCGATGACTGCCAGCAGTCCATTCGAAATATCGGTTGGCGTGACCTTGCCTGCTTCACCTGGCTTTCCGTCAGGACCAGGGGGGGCCGGCGGCCCAGTGAATCTCAGCCACTGGCAACGATCCGCTGGCACAACTTCATTAACTATGCGCCCGCGGGCTCTTGTCGCCGGTGGCGGGATTTGATCGTACGACGTAACGCTGACATCGTTCGCTATTCCGGTCGGTAAAAAGTCCGAGCCAAGGTTGATCGAGGGACGTTCGTAAGACGCGACACGCCATGGATCGATTTCGGCATCTTGGCTATTAGCTCCGCCATGCAGGGGCTTGCGGTGGTACTGATCCGAGAAAATACGCCCTGTCGGCATTAAGCTCGTCTCTGGACGAATGACAGGGTACAGCGAGACATTCACCTTGCGGTTGACCCGTGAACGATTGATTACACCCAGGCGGAATTCCGATTCTCGGTTATCGAAGAGGGGGATTTGCACGCGTGGGCCATAGTAAATCCCTGGCCCTGATGCTCCGACTTGCTGCACGACTAGATCAATCTCCTCGGCCCAGGGAAGAGAAACGTTAAGCTTGCAAGACCGGCTTGATTCAGCACCGGGCGGAATGTACTTGGCGGGAATGGTAAAGATGATTGGCTCGTTTTGGGCCGCTCGGATATCGGCCATATCTCTTCGCTGGGCATTCTCTTCGCGGTCAAGTTTGGCGTAGACGCTGCCTTGGATGGTAATGGGGCCGCTGGCATCAATCGTATAGTTCAGTGTATTGGTGGCCGCATCGAGAACTTCGTTCTTAAACGACACGTCTAACGCATTCCTGTCGTATTCCACGGTAAAAACAACTTGCCCAGGTGGGAAATTCGCTGCCATCAGATCGAACTCGAAATCGACTTTTTCAGCGACGCGATCAAGTTGAAGCGATTGGATTTCCTTGCCGGGGGTGACGGTGAGTCGCGGTATCTTTTCTTTCACAGGAAAGCGGAAGGGGAGAGGTGAGACTTCTCCCACAATCTGAGGTGTATCGCGCCAATCGAGCGTACGTACCCGGACCTGGTAGCGGACTTGGCTTCGGTAATCGGCATCGGCTGGCATGTTGCCCTGGATCGTTTCACCCAGTTCCACGAAAGGATCTGCAGAGTCTTCAGCCGGAGGGCTGCCTGCCGCTGCAATCTGCAGGTAGAGATCTCTTAGCTTCTCCATGCTCTCCTGCGAGGCTCGCGGCAGCATGGCCGTGGAAAGACGGGCTAAAAACGGGGTAGAGTTATCGATGTATGTGTAGTCAGGGACCGGCTGCTGTGAGAATTGTCGGAGCGAGCCCGCCATTCTCTTGCGATCGGTCGCTGTCGGCATCGCGGTTCGTAGATAGCCGATCAGTCGTAACGCGTCGGCCATCTGGGCATTCAAGTTGGTCGACTCTTTGTCTCGCGGTACGATCGTCATGTCGGCGTTGGCAAAACGTCGCATCCCCTCGAGTTCACTTAGGGAACGATTGATGACACCTTCTAGCGGCAGGTGCGTCAGTTCAGGTCCAGAGGTTCCACTCGCGGGGACTTCGAGCATGCCGATCGTGACGTCGCGAATGTCCTTCAAAAGCGATTCATAGTCGGCCAACGTGGAATCGCTGCCGGTATGTTCGAACATTTGCGTGAGCTCGGGAACGTGGTAGACGCTGTAGTTCCAGCTGAGAACCGCGTTGCGAGCTTTGCTGCCGTCGTCGGTTAAATCCGCACTCCAGGTCAGATGATACGGCGTGTCGACAAACTTATTCCAAGATTCGATAAGGTTATCCGCCGGCGTATCGCTGATAGGCGGAATCATCTGGACTTCGCGTTGCTGTTGAAGATGAGCCAGGAGGATTTCCAGCGAATGCTTCATCATCGACAGCTTCTCTTCCGGAACCGTGCCGGTATCGAACAGCAAACGAAATTGGTAGCCAATCAAGTAACTGTCGAGACGACGAAAGTATTGCGGAGCAAAATCTATGGGGCTCCAGATCATGCCGCCACGGCGAGAAGGAGGTTGGGCTAATTGATCTCGTAGTTGCCAGACTTCATCGAGTGTTGCCCATCGCGGGTCTTTTTCTTCCGGCGATTCACCATCCTTAGCGGCGTCTTCTTTCTCGGCGTCGGATTTAGGTTCCGGCGGCGTCGGCTCCTTTTCTTTCGCCTCGGGCGAAGAGGGGTCCTCGTCTTTCGGTTGTTCCTGAAAATAGCGGCACACAAACTTAGCAGGAAAGTCCTCGGTGAGAATCCCTTGGCCCCCTTGAAACAAACGTGGCGTTTGAGCGATGACGCCTTCGCCGAGGTGATTTTGAACCCTTACGCAGATGTGGTGATACAACTCGTCGAGATCCAATGCGTTGTCACTGGACATGTCGCTGATGCCCTTGCCGGTGAATGCTTCCTGGACGGCTTGCGAAAAGACCGAGTTTCTTTGTAGGGATAACGAGAGCGATTTCTGGCCATTCTCGTGCGAGGTGATCAGAAATAGATTCGAATCGTCGCGACCTCGCATCTCGCTTTCTAGAGCCGACGTGAAATTGTTCTCGTAGAGATCGATCCGTCCATCGGTCACAATCGTGCCGGCATCAAGCAGCACTAATTTCAGTGGGCAATTGGCCGTTTCCATCCAATCCAGCACGACATTCAGATCAAGGACGCCACTGTTTTGCCAGTTTGCGAGCGAGTTCCGCAGGAATGTCGGAGTGGCCACCACCACGTGGGGCGTTCCTTCGACGTCATATCTTAATGTATGGGCTTGAATGTAGAGTACGCAGGCATCATTCTGGCCGGGGGTATTGCCATTTGCGGCTTGCGCGGCCAACTGCTCGATAGGAGGAAATGATTCTTCCAGGGCAATGCTGCCGATGTGGAAAGATTTCGGGTCGTGATTTCCTTCTTTGGCAAGTTCCTGAGCAACGGAACTATGAACCAGTGGAATGGTTGCCCAAAGATCGTATTCGATCGGGTTGGCCGCAAAGAAATAGGTCCGCTGCTGGGCAGGGGGGAGCAGAAACCAAATCAGAACTCCGAGAAGAACCAGAAAGAGTGTCGCCACTAAAAACAGGCGAACCATCCGGTTCATCGGCTGATTGCCTTTTGAAGGGCGGTGCTTCCAGTCCTGCTTCATGCCGGGAGTAAGCTTGGCCATGTTATTCTCGTGCTACGGCGTTGTTGGCAAGTGGCTGTAAAAACAGACCGGTTCTCCTCCAAAAGACACGATGCTGCAAATTACACTTCCGGTCATTAAATCAAACCCACCTGGGGTTGCAAGTCAGCGAGTCGCAGTTGTTTGCCCGCGAGTGCCGATTTCCCCGCGAAATCTACCTCACAGTAAGAATGAAAAAGCGAACCGCCTGGTGGTGGTCCGCTTCTTATACGTAGCAGTCGTTGATCGTTACTATTGAACCAACAAGGCCGCATTCGACAAACGATTCAGCACTTCATCGACTGCTTTCCCCATGACGGTATCCAGGGAAAGTTCGTCCGGCTTCTCGCCTTTTTGTTGAATGACAAGCTTGCCTTCTTCGACGAGTCGTTTCAGTTCCTCGACGAGTTGATCTCTCGTTCGCGTGCCGTCCATCTGCGGCACCAAATGCTTCGAAAGGTCATCGACATTGACCGTTTCATGTCGACAACTGGTCAAGCGGTTGGTGCTTTCGGCCTGCATTCTCGCTACGGCCGAGGTCTTGGGGAACTCAGAGATATCGGCGGTGTACCTCGAAGGGTTGTACTGCAGTTCGACAATCCCGCTGACGGTCATGTGAATGAGATTAGTGGCCAGCGATCGCTTGAGCGCTTCAATCTTCGTTGCATCCGCGATAACGCCGTCGACCATCTTGTTCATCGCATTCTGGAAAAGATCCTCGAAAGCGATCGCACAGGGATAGGCTTCTTTGAGCTTCAAGACCGTTTCAACTACCAGCGGGTCTTGCGTGGTCATCGTCTGCCGCGTGATCGGATTAACAAACGTCCGTGGATCGCCCGGCTTGGGCGCTTTGTCCTTTTCCACCTTTTCTTCCATGTTGCCGGTGACGTAGGCGGCTTCAATCGATTCCAGTTTGAGTGCTCTGGAGACAGGAGCGTCTTTGTGGCACAGCAGTGTTTGTCGGAACGTTCGATTGCGGACGAAGTCGGCATATTGTTCACGCTGAACAATATCGGGTGCGATTCGCTCTAGCGTTTGTGCGATTTCCTTTGGGAAATTGCCGATCCACATTGTCGCGAGCTGCGATTCACCGAGGTATTGCAGGTCGTAGTTCTTTGCCCGCTCGATGAATTCGTGGAAATAGACCGGCGTGTTATCTTTCTCGAGATGCTCGTGGAATAGATAGTTATCCGATTGGCGACGCAGCAGTTGCAGCTCGCTGTTAAGCAGCATTCCGTACGCTCCCTTGTCGGCGGAAACGCTCTTGGCGAGGAACTCTAGCAGTGCTCGCGATTGCTGAATGCGTCGCGGGGCATCTTTGAGGTTCCGCACATGAAAATTCATCATGTCGCGGATCATGCCACGCAGGTGCCACCCCGGATAGGTGTTGTAACTGATGTAGGCGATTCCGTTCTCGTTCAGGTTCTTCTGGCAGATTTCAAAGATCCGCTCTTGAACGTCTTCAGGAATCCAGGAAAAGACACCATGGACGATAATGTAGTCAAACTTACCCATCGAGTCGTCGATGTCGGTACAGTTCATATATTTGAGCTCGATGTTGGTCAGTCCCAGTGCATCGATGTTGAGTTGGCCACGCTCAATTTGCTTCTTGGACAGGTCGACGCCAATGAATTGGCTTTCTGGCAAAGCTTCTGCCATCGGAATGATGTTTCCGCCGGCTGCGCATCCAATTTCTAATACTCGACAGTTTTCGATCGCCGCAGGCTTGATCCCGAATAAATTGCCAACACTTGCCAACCGTTCTGGATGCGATTGGCGAAAAGGGTGGCTAGGGTATGGGACGACATCGTAGCTGTACTCTTCTTCGGCCAGCGATTGCTGTTGCAAGTTATCGGCAGTGCTCATGAGCTCTTTCACGAAGGGGTCAGAAGAATGGGATGAGGTTAAGAGGGTCCGATTACCCTTTAGCTGTTAAGGTCTCATTCTTCCCTCAAATGGGGAAAGTGTCGTGGGCAAAGTCGGGAAACTCGATGAAATCTTCCGGTTTTCCGGGGCATTCTTGGCGATTGCAGTCATCGGGACAGTTAGGGTAAGCCGCGGGATTTTCATGGTGTTGCCGGATAAATTGATTTTGACGGCCGGGATCGGTCTTATTAAAACCTTTCCGGGTGGCATTCATTTTAAAATTCATGGCAGGAAAGCCTTAGGACGTAATTGTTTGACGAGGCACTTAGATACTGATCTAATCGATCGTTGGATCCGTTCCCCCTAATTTAGGCGCAAGTTTTTAAATCATGTTCGTTGTCCTTGAGGTGGTTGTTGGCTCGGAGGTTGGCCGCCAAATCAAAATTCCGCAAGATCGAACGTGCAAAGTTGGACGCACGAATTACTCGGATGAGGCATTCACCGACGACGTGATGATGTCTGGCCAACACTTCGAGATCCGCAATGACGGAAAATATTGCTGGCTTCGCGATCTGGAAAGCCGAAACGGAACCCGCGTGGACGATGACTTTGTCAAAGATAGTCTCGTAATACGTGACGGACAGACGGTGTTCGCTGGACGGACCGAGTTCACCGTTAAGATCGACGGGGGGGCCAAGAGCCCTTACGAGTCGACCAACGTAGGAACGATCGAGCCGGTCCGCAATCGCTCGCTGATGTCGACCACCTTCGGCAGTCGAGCCTATCCAGAGGACGATCCTCGCTTTCCACAATCCGAGTCTGCTCCGCCAGAATCTGCAGGAGCCCCCGCTTCGCCACCAATACTACCGGGCGCTCCAGTACCACCTCCAGCCGGAATGCCTCAGCAGCCGCCTGGGGGTAACTTGGAATTGCCATCGACGTCTGAAACTCCTAGTTTCCCTCCATCAGAAAATTACCACTCGCCCGAGATTGCCAAGCCCGATACTGGCACCGCCCCAGGGCATCCTCCAGGTTTTCCGCCAACGAATACTCCACCATCTCCAGGGATCTCGCCGCCAGGCGCGTCGAAGACTCCGCCCTGGGCGCAGCCATCCGCCACGCCAGTAATGCCTGGCCAACCCATGCCCGGACAAATGGTCCCCGGTCAGCTACCCCCTGGCACGCCTCCCCCTTCAGATCAGCCACAGTTCTCGCCACCCAATAAACGGGGAGGAGACGACGGGCCCGTCTTTAAGTTCGCCAAAGGTGGCGCAGGGGCTCCTCCTGTAGGTCCACTTCCCGACATGCCGCCCACTTTTGGGGCGTCACCTGGTACGCCGCCAGGCAGTCCACCGTCAGTCGATCCTCGTTTCTCAACGCCACCCCAGGCAGAACATCCGTCGGCCCCGGGACCACCTCCTGGTTTTGAATCTCTAAAACAACCACCGCAAAGTCCTCCCGGTAATTTTTCCCCACCTTCGGAAAGGCCATTGCCGCCTGGGACCCCTACAGGTCCTCCTGGCACGCCACCAAGCGGCTTTCAAAACTTTGATGAGGGGGCCGCTGATCCGCCGTCGTTTTCCAGCTTCACTTCGCCTCCTGCTTCGCAAGATCCTGTGCCTCCTGAGAATATGATGGGGCCTCCTGGCAGCCAGAATGCACCTCCGTGGGAAGCTCCCGGTGGAGTGGGAGGTGGGAAGAATCCCAACCTCGATTTCGGGTCAGACGATTTTGGCCCTAGTGTCGGGCCGGCACTCGACTTCGGTGACGAAGCCGATGACGACGATGAACCCCTGTTTGGCCCTCCTTCCTTTGCTGGGGGAAGCGACCCGTCGTTTACCAATCAGATGGGTCCCGAAGGCGGGAATCCCAATCTCGCCGGGTTTTCTCCCGATCAACCGCCAACTGCCAACAAGTTCGCCGGACCGCCGCCGGAGGTCAATCCGTTTCCAGGGACAAGCAGCCCCGAGAACATCCCCGAGCCATCTCCACCGGGTCTGTCGCCCAACTGGCGGAACCCCGATTACGTTTCACCGACTCCATCGCCATCGCAGATTGAAGAAGCGGAAAAGAACGCGTCCCCTTCATCGCCAGGGTCTGTCCACGGCTTGTGCTTTAAAGAAGAGACGACCGATTCCGGCTATCCCGTTTATCACAGCATCATCGAAGGCGTGCCCAAGGTTCCCTTTTCGCCGTTCGCTCTGATCAGCGATTTATCGAAGGTCGCTAAGCCGGTCCTCTCGATTCATTTCATGAGAGCCGAGATGCAAATCCCCGAGGACCTGGGCGGAACGCCTTTGCGGGGCGACTTGGATGCGCAGTTCGCGGCGCTCGGAGGACCGATGCTCTTCTGCCCCGACGATCTCGAACCGTTTCGCGAGATCATCGACGAGCTGTGGGGGCTGGACGCAATTAGTTGCCTCTTTACTTCCGGAGACCCCCAGGCAGTCGTCGAGCATTTTCGGGAAGGGTTGTTCGCTCCCAAACGCGGAGACCTGCCGAGCCCAGGGCCAGGCCCGCAATTCTTTGCCGTCTTTTCGCCCAATCTGTTGACCACTTTCTTGTCGCAGCGCAATCAAGAGACGGTCGACCAATTGCTGGGCAGTGCGGTTGTCGGCGTATTGGCCGAAGTGGCGGACATGCCAGACAGTTGGCAGTTATTTACCAAAAAACCGTGGACCGAATCACTCAAGAAAATGGGCATGAATCGCGTTGTCGAGCAGCCTCAATAGTTCGGCACCACCTCACAACCGAAGCAAGACAACGTCGGGGAAAAGTATGGCGGAAATTCAAGTGGGTGGCTCGCGGTCTCATGCTCCGGAAGTCAACGAGAAGACGCCGTTGCATCTACTGCTAATCGGTAACTTCCGTGGTACCGGTCACCAGGCGGATCGCATGAGCCCGAAGCCGGTCTCCGTCGATCGCGATAATCTCTACGAATTGCCCGAGAAGCTTGGTGTGCGTCTCGATGGAATTCTGGCATCCCCCGACGGACAAACCGAGGACATCGAGTTCCAAGAGTTCGAGGATTTCGAGCCAGATGAATTGTTCGAGAAGCTAACCCTATTCGAGAATCTCCGCACGCTTCGCCGACGCCTGCAAAACCCAAAGCACTTTGACAAAGCCGCTGCGGAAGTCATGGCCTGGGCACCGCAGCAGGAAGCATCGGCTACCACGACGGTCAAGGATACGACGCCCGTTTCTCCCTCGGCACCAGGGTCGGAAGATTTGTTCGCCGATGTCCTCTCGCAATCAACCGATACCAGCGGCTCTCCCTTGGAAACGGGCAACTGGGGGGCGTTTATCGCAGAGGTGCTCGCAGGAAGCGATATTCAAAAAGTCGATCCGCGACAAGATGAATTGATCGCTGTCGTCGATGAAGCAATCCAGGAGACAATGCGGCGCGTGCTGCAAGGACCGAAGTTTCACGCGTTAGAAATGAACTGGCGGGGACTGCGGATGTTGACCTTTCAGGTCGAAACGCACGCCAAGTTGAAGATCTTTATCCTCGACACCACCCCCCAGGCATTTCGCGAAGCTTTGCAGGACGAGAACTGGCAAACCAGCTGGCTGGCCGAGACAATCACTTCGCCTTCCAAGACACCAGGGGCGACTCCCTGGGCAATGGTGGGCTGCCTGTTTCCCTGTGGAGTAGATCAGGAGGACTTAATCCTGGCCGCAAAACTAGGCGACATCTGCCAAATCGCAGGGGCTGCCGCCGCGATAGAACTTCGGGCGACCAAAGAGCAGTGGCTCGATCCTGAATCACCGATTCACGAAGCATGGAATGCCAACCGCCTGACCCGGCCGATGTTGAACGTCACCGGCCTGTGGCCGAGGGTGCAATTGCGATTGCCATACGGAAAAAAATATAAGTCGACCGACTGTTTCGACTTTGAAGAAATCTCACGACCCGGTGGAAGCCAACTGGCCTGGGGAAGCCCGGTTTGGCTGGCATGCGCCGCTGTGGCCAACAGCTACAACCAGTCGGGCTGGAGCCTAGACACCTCCGCCGTTTCCCAGTTCAGCGACTTGCCTCTTTACTTCGACCCTGCTGACGACGGCGATGCCCATCCGTGCGGAGAATACCTGATCACCGACGAGGAGTCGGCCAAGCTCATGGAGATCGGCCTGAGCCCCGTGATCTCGTTCAAGAATCAAGACCGCGTTCAGATTCGCGGTCTTCAATCATTACGCGGCGGCAAATTGCAGGGGCCGTGGAAGTAACAACGTCTCATGGGCGAAAAGAAAGAGAACCACGGATTACACGGATGAACACAGATCAGAAAAGACGTCGAAGACGGCTCTAAGATATCGGTGTTCATTCGTGTAATCCGTGGTTAAAACTCTTACTCTCGTTGAGCACAGCGGCTCAAAAGCCTACTGCCCCAGGATATACGAGAACATCAGCGGAGCCACGATCGAGGCGTCCGAATTGATCATGAACTTGGGGCTATCCTTGCTCAGCTTGTACCACGTGATCTTTTCGTTGGGGACCGCACCACTGTACGAGCCGAACGAAGTGGTCGAATCGGAGATCTGGCAGAAGTAGCTCCACAGATTCGAGTCGCGCATTTCCAGGTCTTGCAGAATTAGCGGAACGGCACAAATCGCGAAGTCACCCGCAATGCCGCCACCAATTTGATAGAAGCCGATTCCGTTCTTTTCGTGCTCTAAGTACCACTTCACCAAGTCTTGCATCATGCGGGTACCTGGGTGAATTACGTTGTGGGTTGAAAGGGTGCCGTCATAGACGCGAGCCGCAAAGATGTTACCCAGCGTCGAGTCTTCCCAGCCGGGGGTAAACACGGGAATCCCTTTTTCGTAAGCGGCCAGAACCCAACTGTTTTCCGGCGGGATCTGATAGTGCTCTTGAAGCTTGCCGTCTTTAAGTAGGCGGAAGAAATAATCGGTCGGGAAGTGTTGCTCTCCCTTTTGATCGGCTTCCTGCCAGTACTCGAGCAAGTTGTCCTCGAAGTGACGAATGACCGTTTCGGGAATACAAGTGTCCGTAACGCGGTTAAATCCCCCTTCGCGAAGTTTGAATTCATCTTCCGGCGAAAGGTCGCGGTAATTGGGGCATAGCTCGTATTCGTCGTGTGCCACCAAGTTAAAGAAATCTTCTTCGAAGTTAGCAGCAGTGCAGCTAATCGCGTGCACTTTGTCCTGACGGATCATTTCCGCCAGCGAGATGCCTAGTTCGGCGGTGCTCATCGCACCGGCAATGGACATAAACATCTTGCCACCACCTTCGACCATCGACTTATAGGTCTTGGCCGCTTCCACCATCTCGCGAGCGTTAAAGTGACGGTAATGCTTGTCCATAAACGCACTGATGCTCATCGACATTCTCCTGACCAAAGACGGGGAAAACCCCAGGGCAACCACGGTGGATGTAAGGCGGGAAATTATAACAGCGGTGGATTGAGTATGAAATCGGGTGGCCTGAGCGGATGCGGCAACCAGTATCCGGCAGGGTTGAAATCGCAATAATTGAAGGGTCGATCCGAATGACACAACGGAACGCTCCTCATCCCCCCGAGAAGATCCACCTATGGTTTATGCCGCTGCCGTTTTACTACTGCTGGTCAATGCGTTTGCCTGGCTGACGACCTTTGTCACGTTGCCAGGCAACTGGATCTTGCTGCTTTGCACGGCCCTATACGCTTACTTTCTACCGGCCGAGTATTTCCCACGGGTTAGCTGGACCGTAGTGATTGTCATCGCTGTGCTGGCGGTGATCGGAGAAGTGGTCGAGTTTCTGGCCGGAGCCGCCGGAGCGGCCAAGCAGGGAGGAAGCCGCTGGGGCGTGTTTTTGTCACTGGTCGGCGCGTTCGTCGGTAGCCTGAGCGGGGCCATTCTGCTGAGCTTCATTCCCATTCTCGGAACGATGATCGGCGCTTTGTTGGGGGGCGCGCTCGGCGCGTTCGGAGGTGCCTGGCTCGGAGAGCATAACACCGAAAAGACACACGGAGAACGGATGGCGATCGGTCAGGGGGCGTTTATCGGACGCATCATGGGAACCGTCGGCAAGCTGATTGTCGGCGTGATCATGCTGGTTTTAGTCACGCTCGATTCGTTCTTTGATCTTAAGAAAGAACCGATACCCGAGCAGGTATCGACCGAACCGGAAGTCGGTTATCTCTTCAACTTAAAGTCGGACGTCGTCGATCCTTCCCCGACGTCGACCGTTTCGGCCGACAAGTAGCGATCACTTATTTGGCCAATTGAAAATCGAACGTCGCCTGATCATCCGAAACCGATGCGTTGAGATCGGTGGTTCGTACGGAATGGTACTTTCGGGGAATGTTCTCTGAATATCTCGTGGTTGGTGGCGAGTTCGGATTCTTCGAAGGAATTTCAACCAACGAGGGTTCAATGGCAACCTTGTAGTCACCAGGGGGAACGGCGAGCTGATAACTGCCATCGCCGATATCACCACGGGCGGCATGACCGGTCGCCGTGTTCTCAAACGAGATCGATCCTCCTTGAACCGGTTTGCCATCTAAGACCACACTGCCGGTCACATTGATCATGTGCGGCCCTGCTGGACCGCAACCCACGAGAAACAACAGGCTGGCCACGAAAAGGAAATTCTTAATCATCAGAACTACTTAAAGGGGGAAGCAATGTCTCGGTGTGGTCTTCATACAACTCAGATCTTTATGGCACTTGAACGACATTGCCGTCATCGCGATCGGCGAGGTTTTTGCCAACATCGATATCCAAGGTCTCAGGCAAAAAGCGAACCGAAGCATCCGATAAGATTGCCAGCGCGCCGCCGGGATGGGCCGATTGAATTGGGGTATTACATGCATAGCTCTTCGCCCAGTTTCCACCAATGATTTTCGTGCCGATGCCCTGGCGAACCGTCGTGATGTTCCAGCATCGATCATCCGTTCCCCACGAGTCGTCGGTGCCGGTAGGGCGTGCCGAGATCTTAGCTCCCATGTACCAGCCGCTTTCCGGATTACCACGCCCGTCATAGCTTTTGTTGGTGCCGTCAGTCGTAAATCCGGACTGCTCGGAGATGCAGATGGTGTTGGAGGTTCCGTCGGTAATGTCGCGGAAACTTGTACCGACGAAGTTGCGGAAAACGCCCCCATCAGAAACCGAACTGCTGTTGTATGCCGCGAAGTCGGTGGTGATGTGGTTATCGCTGCCGGCAATCAAGATATAGTCAGGCTGCTGCACTTGGACTTGATCGCCTGAGGGACCGGTCGCCAGAAAACGGGGCAGGGGACTCGAGGGGCACCAGTAGCCGTCAATCGCGATGTCCTTAATAACATTCCGCAGAGGGCCGGAGCCACCGGAACCTAGCCAGAACGTCATTTGATAATTATTGGACGCCGTACGAATCTGATCCAAGAACGCATCTTGTTCGATATAGGGTAACAGGCATACCCAGGCCGTTGGCCCATGCGCGCCCAGGTTTCCGTTTCCGGCAATGGACGAGGGGGGAAACGTGCTGTGCGTATCGTGATAATTGTGCAGCGATAAGCCAAGCTGCTTCAGGTTGTTACTGCAGCTCATGCGACGGGCCGCTTCACGTGCTTGTTGAACGGCTGGCAGAAGCAAAGCAATCAGCACGCCAATAATCGCAATCACCACGAGCAATTCGACCAGCGTGAAGCCACGTTTCCGCATTTTGATACTACCTAGTACGGGATCAAGTTAAGAATCGATATCGTTCTGTATTTTCTTAGTTTAGATTCAATTGTCACATCGACAATGGCTTAAGTGTGCTTAAAGGGTATTTGTCTCCCGAAAAATGGTGTATATGGGTATGTTGTCCTCGGTGTATGCCTCTTGGGGGTTGGTGCCAGAACCTCTTGAGATGGGTTCTTGGTCCGGAAGAGCAAGCTAAGACACCCTGTCTAACTTCCATCATCCCTACCGATGGCTTCATCCAGGATCGAAACGCTGGCAAGCGGCGGATGCAGCCAAGGGGCAAAGACCTTTGTCAGCAGCGGCATGACTACCCACGCTAAGGTCACGGTGACGAAGATCGTCGTGACCGCTGTCGCCACGACGCTATGTAGGCTGCTCAGAGCCGGAGGCAGAACATTTCCCCAGAATAAGACCGACGGAAAAACGCCGAGCCAGGTGACAATCGCCATTTTCCAGCGAGGGGGGCTTAGCTTGGGATCGCTAAAGAAGGCTTCTAAGCCGTGCAACTTGCGGCGAGTTGCCTCTTCGACCACCAGCGGCTTGGTCAACTCATGGAAGTTGCGAAAGCGTGCCGATTGATAAAACGCGTCACATGATGCCTGATTTTCGAAGGATCTTAGAATGCCGTATTCACAACCATGAGCACCTGGCGCGGGAGCCAGAAGGAGCACACCGGCCGTGCCTGGTTCGTGCAGCGATTCTCGGGCAAACTCGCGCAGCGCGGCGTCATACTCGGCCTCCTTACCAGGTTTGGCTTGGTGAGTAATCGCGACATGAACCTGACTCATGTGGGCCTCGTGGGTGCTTCTAATTCGATCAGAGATACCGATTTTTAAAGAACGCTATTGAGACACGTTACGCTTGGTCTGGTTCGCAAGCAAGGGAGGGCCCTTGTAAGACGTAGCCTTTAGCGGTGGTAAGGCGAGCGGTGATTTCTCGCTTTGTTTCGGGAAACTTTGTTTTCCCCGCAACCCAGCGGCTATCTCGGCGATAACGCATTAATACGCAGGGCAATTCTAATCGTGAAGGATTCAGGTTATGTGGAAGATAAGTGCGTCGGTGGGAAGTTACGAAAGTGGTGCCGTCAACAAAGCCACGGACGTGACTACGGTTCAGAAGATGCTGACCGAAATTGCTAAGAAAGCATCCAACCCGCTCTTCGATCCCAAGGGCATCGACGGAAAAATTGCTCGGGTGGGTGCTTCCTCAGGGACGGTCAAAGCGATCAACAACTTTCAGATGAAACGCGTTGGCATGGCCCGGGCCGATGGGCGGATCGACGTGGGCGGCAAAACCTGGAAAACAATGACTTCCATGATTGGGGCCGTTGCTCCTCCTGCCGCCAGGCCCGTTCCGGTCGGCGGCATGGTTACCCTTACCGTTCAGCACGGTGGAAAGATGCCTACCAATACGAAACGCCAGGGAGACGAGGCGGCGACGTACAACGGTATGTACGAGTCGGTCTTTACGCTCACCGGTGGTGGCATAAACGGTACGTTCCGAGGATCTATTTGGCCAGATAATATGACGGTCAAGGGACGAGTCGTTGATGGTACCTATCCCCTGCACATTGGTTTTCACAAAGGGGGAAATGCCGCCAAGCAAGAAGCGGATAAGTTGGTCATGCGGCGAGATGGCATTCGTCCTGGGCTTTTGGTTAACATGCGAAAGCCCGTGAACGTGCAGAGCGACAATCCCGGTAAGGTAACGTCTGTGGGGATCAATGTGCACAATGGCTTCGTCAATAATCGTATGTCCGACGGTTGTTTAACGATCCAGCCGTCTGACTGGCCTCGCTTCATCCAGCTCTTTCTGGATGGGTTTCCCGACATCAACGATTGGCACGCGATGTATACCAACACCGGCAAGAAGATTGGCCAGTTGGTTATCAAGACGTAGTCTTCGGGCACAAACAAGAAATGAAAACGGGCCAGTCGCTGCGTTGCGACTGGCCCGTTTCGTTTGGATTCTGCTTGGGAGAAATCAATCCCACGCGCGCACCGATCAATTCAGTCGAACTCTGCGTCCGTTGGCGTAGATCATCGTTTTCATTTCTTCCGGCTCCAAGCCCCTAGTAGAAACCTGAGTCGTGCCGAAACCACGTCCATATTTCGGATCGAGGATGCGGGAAGGTATCTTGCTGCGGGTAAAGAAATTTACGTCTTCCTTCTGACGATTCACGCTCTCTTGTATCGATTCATCTCCGTTAACGAACCCAGGGCGGCCGGTGGTGGATCGATCGAGCCAAATGGGAATGTCTCCGATCTTCATTTCAATTTTGGATTCGATCGGTGTATACGTGACACTTTCCGAGCCGAACCTTCCCATGACCTGCAGAAGCTCAGTCCTGGACTGTCCTCGCGTGATGTCGGCATACATGACGGCATCGTAATCCTCTGCATTGAGTTCCCAGCCATTCTCGCGGATCTTCTTCACCAATGCGTTGTAAACGGTGGGGCTGTGCTGATCGCCACACCGGACTTCTAGGCGAATCTTGCTGCCGGGTTCGATGACCACCAGATCATTCCGATTCACGCCGACAATCTTATCTTGCACATTTGGGCCTGGCAGCTTCACATTGCCTACGGCCAGGCCACCTTTATTTCCGCCGTTTCCGAGCTCTGCACCATACACCAGGTGACCATTGAGGACGCCCATCTTCTGACGACCTTCCGATTCTCTCACGGCCGAGACGGCACGTTCGAGGTAGTAATTCCAGATAGCAATGTCCGAGTCCAATTCATACAGGATCATCTCAAAAAGGTTTTTGATCATGATCATGTCATCGTTGACCCAATACATCTGTTCAGCCATCGAGCCGCCGATGGACTCGACCGGATGAACCACCGGGTCTGCACTCGGATCGGTTAAGTTCCAAATTGTGAGCGTGGTTTCTTCCAGGGTCGCCAGTTTCGTACCATCTTCACTCGAGGTTGCCAGCTTGATCGGGTTCTCGGTCATCAACTTGGTGATTGTTGTTCCGGTTGTCGCATCGAAAATACGGACACTCTGATTCTCGACCAGGAAGCCATATTGGGACGTCCCGCTAAGCGTGGGAGGTGTCGCCCAGTTGTTATCTTGGAAGACGCGGTATGCGACCGATTTGTTGGCGACATCCCAGCCGACATACTCCTTGTTGTCAAAGCGGTGCAGAACCAGGTCGCCGTTGATCAAGCGTGCCCATGGGTCGTCGTTGTAGCCATCTTCCGGATAGGCTTCCCAGCTGACGACCGGCGTTACCGAGGTGTCGGTCGGTAAGACTTCCCAAATGGAAAGAACGCATCGGCGACGACCGAAGCGGCCACCAACCGGCTTGTAGCGATACGTCAACAAGCGGTGCGATGCGGGGTGGTAGTCCAGAACCATTTCGCCGTCGGGTAAGGCTTGCTCTTGCGTGATCTTCTTTTCCTTCAGCGAGACCCAGGCGATGCGCGAGCGATTGACCTCGTCCGGCTTTGTCGGGTCAACCGGATATTCCGCCGATACGAGCACCAGCCCGTCTGGCCCGCCAATAGGTTGAATGAGACCGAATTGTTCCTCTTCGTAATGCTTTCCAAAACCAACGCCACCGACAGGAATCACCATGTACGAAGGGAGCGGATCGGGCAGAATCGCGATACGGTCTTCCGCGTAACCGACACTGCCGATCGCGTTGAGGTTCTCGTTGTCTGTTCCCTCGAAGCGGATGGGGGGAATCGGGTCAGGAGCCGGCGTGGCACGGATGCCCACCTCGGCTTTCAGGCGATCGATATAACGCTGATCGGCGTCCCCTAGCTTGGCAATCGGGACTTCGATCTCAGACATGTCTTCGCGTCGTAGGAGAATCTTATCGCCCACGATCCCCAGCGGGGCCGCCATGATCTTGAACGTACCGCTCGCATCGGTCCAGGTCCGAGCTATCCCGATCGCACCGACTTCGTAAGCAAAGCGAACGGCCTTGGGCTGGTACACTTCGCGATGAAGACCACCAGCGAACGCGGTTTCAACGAGTAGCTCGCCGCGACGATTGATGTCGACGACGGTGCCGTTTTTCCACTCATTTCTCCAATCGCTAACCTGGACCACGTCGCCGACTTTGAATTTACCAGCGTCGACAACCAGTGGAACTAAAAGTAACAAGAGGGGGACGAAAAGCCATGCCCGAAATTTACGATCGTAATTCATCAGATTCACCGTGCCCTAGGCGCTTAGGATGTATAAAAATTGCCAAGAGGTTGTCGTGGGTGGGGAAAGGCGCGCGGGATCGCCTACGGATGGTCCAACCGATTGCCATTGCGTTGCATATTAGGCTGTCGGGGGGTAGATAGCCATGCCGTGCTTTTCATTATGGCAACGATGATGTCGCGTGTCAGCCGGAATTTTGCCGAATTGATTAAACTCAAACAAAACGCTTGTGGATTCCTAGAGATTCGACGAATCATCACGAAAAAAGGATCCGGCAGAACCGGATCCTTTTCGCTTTTTGGGCAAATCTTAAGCGGTACTTAACTAGGCATTTGACTGCTTAGGCCGCCGGCGGCTGGCACATAGCATAGCTTGGTGTAGTCGGCCACCATGCGGTGGGCGCTGAACCGCCAAGCCGATGTGCTGATGCTATACATCATGCGTTTGATCCAGTCTTGCGGCAGACCGTCGACGTCGCGATCGTAGTACAGCGGAATGACTTCGTTTTCGAGCACCCGGTACAGGTCTTCCGCGTCGCGGGCATCCTGCTTGGCCACGTCGGTATGCGTGCGGCCGGTGCCGATGGCGAACCCGTTTCGGCCGTCGTAGGCTTCTGCCCACCAACCGTCAAGGATCGAGCAGTTCAATCCGCCGTTGAGAACGACCTTCTGCCCCGAGGTGCCCGAGGCTTCCAGCGGCTGACGGGGATTGTTTAACCAGACGTCCACACCTTGGATCAAGTGACGACAGACATTGATGTCGTAGTCTTCGATAAACACAATCTTGTCACGGAACTGAGGATCGTGACGTAGGTTGTGGATCTTTTTGATCTTGGCCTTACCGGGTTCATCTTTCGGGTGAGCTTTACCGCTGAAGATAAACTGCACAGGGCGTTTCGGATCGCTCATCATTTCGACCAGACGATCGACGTCGGTCATGAGCAAGTCTGCTCGCTTGTAGGTGGCAAAGCGACGTGCGAATCCGATCGTCAAAACGTTTGGATCCAGCACGGTTCGTGCACGTTCCACGACGTCATCGCTTTCTCCGCGACGACGGCATTGGCGAGAGATACGACGACGAACGAACTGCAGAAGCAGGTTCTTCAGGGTGGCGTGCGTTTCCCATAGTTCGCCGGGGTCAACTTCGTGAATATACTGCCATACGTCCGACTCACCCATGCGTAGATACCAACCGCTAGGGAAGTGGCGATCGTAAAGCTGCAGCATCTGCCAGGCGATCCAAGACGGGATATGCACACCGTTGGTAATGTGGCCGATCGGAATTTCTTCCTCGACACGCCACGGCCACAAGTGAGCCCACATGCTGCGCGAAACGTGACCGTGAAGCTGGCTCACGGCGTTGGCCCGACGCGAAGCCTTGAGCCCCAGCACGGTCATGCAAAACGTTTCATTTTGATTGTTCGTATCGACACGACCCATGCCCATCAATTGTTCGTGTGAGATGCCGAGTGCTTCTCGTAGATGGCCCAGGTGTTCTTCAATCAGACCGGCATCGAAGCGGTCGTGACCGGCTGGAACCGGTGTATGGGTCGTAAAGACGGTACGCTTGGCAACTTCACGATGCGCGTTGTCAAAGCTCATGCCGTCTTCGTGCATGTGATCGCGAATGGCTTCCAGCGTGGCGAAGGCGCTGTGACCTTCGTTCAGGTGATACACGCCAGGGGTAATTCCCAAAGCTTTCAGGGCTTTGATGCCACCCACGCCGAGCACCATTTCCTGGCGGATACGTGTGCGCTCGTCACCACCGTACAGGCGGCTGGTCAGTTCTCGATCTTCGGGGTTGTTGCCTTCCACATCGCAGTCCAGCAAAAACAGAGGCACGCGGCCAACGTTCATCTGCCAGACCTTGGCTAGGAGGTCACCGTCTTTCATGTTGATGGTAACGGCGATGTGCTTGCCGTCGGGATCGGTCGCTGGCTTCATCGGAAGATTCTCGACCTTCGTGTCGAGATATTCTTCTTCCTGGTAGCCTTCGTCGTTGAGCTGCTGCTTGAAGTAGCCTTGATCATAAAACAGACCAATCGCCACCAAGGGCACGCCCAGACCGCTGGCACTCTTGATATGGTCGCCCGACAAGACGCCCAGACCACCCGAGTAAATCTGAATCGATTCGTGGATGCCGAACTCTGCCGAGAAGTAAGCAACCGGCTTACCTCCGAGCACGCCCGCATTGTTATCGGCCCATGGGGTGCTGCTTCCCATGTATTCTTTCAGCCGACGATAGGCATGATTAATACGGCTATAAAGCACCATTTCCGCAACGCGTGTTTCCAGACGCTCTGGCGTGAACTCGCGGAGCAGAGCGATCGGATTGTGGTCTAACTGTCGCCAACGGATAGGGTCGAGATCGCGGAACAGATTGAATACGTCTGGCTGCCAAGTCCACCAAAGATTATTGGCCAACGACATGCACTTTTCGAACAGCTTATCGGCCGATAGTTCGACGGGTGCTGTCGCGTTGTCGTCTTCGGATCTTGTCATTTCAGCCTGGCTCATCGCAGTTACCTTAACTGGTTTGAAGATACAAGGGCTTCTGAGTCTATGCACACTGGCAATGTAGCGAGTTGACTTCCGACACGCGACCCCTGCAAGCGAATGCAGGGGCGGGTTTATGCGAGGAAATTCGTGCCAGCATTTCATGCATCTCGATTCGTTTCCCACAATCCTTTCGCAGCTTGCCAACTTGACGCAGCTTACGGATGAAAGGTGTCCTTAAGGAGGCTAACTATTGAGGGTGAGTTGCGCGGAAGACTTCGCTTGCCACCTGCGTGGTCTCTGGGAATGATGGTTTGAATGAGATAGAACAGCTTGCAGATAAAGCAAACCAAGTGCCAACATGCCAGCGGTGCTGGCACCCAGACCCTTTGATAGGGATGACGATGTCCAGTAAAGAAATCATCACGCCCGATTCCACCAACCTTGCGGCACTATGCGCGCAGCTAAGCGAAAAGGCCAATTCTTTGCAGACCGCCCAAGATTGGCCGGCCCAGCAGCTACAAAATTGTGCAGACCATGGGGTATTTCGTTGGTTCATCGCCCAAGAGCAGGGCGGGCTCGGCTGGTCGGGCGATGATGTCGTGCGAGGTTATCTCGAACTTTCGGCCGCATGCCTGACCACCACTTTTGTAATCACGCAGCGCACCGGCGCATGCCGGCGGATTGCCTCAAGCAAAAACGAGGCCCTGAAGCAATCTCTTCTGCCAGACTTGCTGTCTGGCCGCACATTCGCCACGGTAGGAATTTCGCATCTAACCACCAGTCGGCAGCACCTAAAAAAACCGGCCTTGTTGGCGACGGAAGTCGACGGCGGCTACAAGCTCGATGGATATAGCCCTTGGGTGACCGGGGCGAAAGCATCCGATACGCTCGTGATTGGTGCGAGTCTTGAAGATAGACGGCAAATGCTAATGGCGGTGCCTGCTAAAGAGAACGGCATTGAAGCAGGGCCCCCGGCCGAACTGGTTGGATTGTCTGCCAGTCAAACGGGACCAGTGACTTTCAAAGGCACGTTTTGCCCCCACGAGTGGATCTTGGATGGCCCGCGCGAAGATGTGATGAAGAAAGGCAAAGGAGCCAATACCGGTGGTCTGGAAACTTCGACCCTCGCTGTAGGCCTATCCACGGCGGCGTATCGTTTTCTCGTCGCTCAGCGTGAGAAACGGAGCGAGTTCGTCCAGCCGACCGAGCACTTCGAGGCGGAACTGGAAGCCCTAAAGAGCGATCTGTTGGCCGCAGCCGCCGGAGAGCCTCAATGCGATCCAATGCAAATCCGCTCGCGTGCCAACAGTCTCGTCTTGCGGATCACCCAGGCCGCGCTCAGTTCGGCCAAGGGGGCCGGGTATCTACAAAGCCATGATGTTGGTCGTTGGTGTCGTGAGGCGTTGTTCTTCCTGGTGTGGAGCTGCCCGAGCAACGTCCTGTCCGCGAACCTCTGCGAACTTGCTAGAATCGAAGGATAGCCCCTCTGAACTCACCGCAACTGCGTAAGAGCACACCATGCCTGAAAATGTTGACATCACCTGGCACGATCACCACGTTTCCCGAACCGATCGGGAGAAGCTCAATGGACATAAAGGTGGTGTGGTTTGGTTCACCGGGCTCAGCGGCAGCGGCAAGAGCACCGTTGCCAACGCAGTCGACGCCAAGCTCCATCAGATGGGGATCCACACCTATCTGCTTGATGGCGATAACGTTCGCCATGGGCTCAATGCGAGTCCGAAGATTCTCGAAGAAAGCCATTCGCCCGAGTTCGCTCAGCGATTCGGATTAGGCTTCGGGGCCCAAGACCGGGCAGAAAATATTCGACGGATCGGTGCCGTGGCGGATCTCTTCTGCCAGGCAGGCGTATTGGTGCTGACAGCCTTCGTGAGTCCCTATCGGGCCGATCGAGATGCCGTACGACAAATTGTCGAATCGAGCGGAAGTGCCGGCGACTTTATCGAGGTGTTCGTCGATACGCCGCTAGCGGTGTGCGAACAACGTGATCCCAAAGGCTTGTATAAGAAAGCTCGTGCAGGCGAAATCAAAGGCTTCACCGGCATCGACGATCCTTACGAGGCCCCTGCTAAACCGGAAGTTCACTTGCCAGGCGGAGATGCCACACCCGATCGACTCGCCGATCAGGTCATCACGCAACTTCGAAAGCTGGGCAAACTGCCTCAGGATTAGCTTGACCATTTTGTGATCAGGTTCTACAACTAATGGGGTGCATCGCTACTCAGAGGAACACCTGACGCGACGGATTTTGCCGTAGTGATGCCCACGTTTGCTTCTCTCGCACACCCATCTAGGCCTGCCCGAAAGTGCCGTTTTTTCGTGGTCATGGCCACCCTGAGGATTTACGGATGATCAGTTCCTCGATGAAAGATATTCGCTCACGCGTTGCCACGGCGCTCGCGGCCAGCAGTAATCCACGGCTCCGTTTTATTCAGGTCGAACTCGACGAAGAACGCGAGAACACCGTTTGTCTTAGTGGGCGGGTAACCTCGTTCTATCAAAAGCAACTCGCCCAAGAACTAGTTCGTTCAATCGACAGCGACGTCGAGGTCCGCAACGACCTGCGCGTGGAAGATACGGTCTAGTAACCGGCGGAGCGTCTGGAGAACTGCGAACGACTAAGCCGCTCGGGCTTGATCTGCTTGCCAATCTAGTTGTTGCTGCGCAGACAGCAGAACGTCGTTCACGGCCAAGTCTCGCATGCAACGATGATGCATAAGAGGGCATTCACGTTGTGCGCACGGGGCACAGTCGATACCTGCCGAGAGGATCAACTCGTGGGGATTGTAGTTCTCGGCCCAGCGTGGATCGGTCGGACCAAAGATGGCAACCGCCGGCACTCCGAATGCCGCCGCGAAATGACGCGGCCCGGAATCGGTGGTGATCATCAGCGAGGCCTTGTTAATCACGGCCTTGCTCAGGCCAATACTGGGGTTCTCTTGGGCCAGGCTACGAACGAATGGGTGCTTCACTTCCCGTTCAATCTGGGCGACGGTCTCGCGTTCGCTTGGGCCACAAATCAATAGCACTGCATTGCGAGGGTCTTCGACCAGCCGTCGCGCCAGTGCCGCATAGTAATCGGCCGGCCAGTGCTTCGCCCCGCCGTAGGCTCCGCCAGTGTTAAATACGATTACACGTCGTTTGAAGAAGCGAAACTGTTGCCATAGGGCCTGGGCTTGCAAGTCGTCTGCGTCGGTGAAGCCCAGTTCACAGTGACGCGAGTGGACTTCGTAGCCGGCCAGTTCAGCCAGCGAAAGGTAGTAATCGACGGCGGAAACAGGGATCCGCTCGCCATTCTCACTCGGTGGATCCAAGGCCTTGGTTAAGAGAGGCCCGCGGCCATATCGACGGTAACCGATTCGTTGTTTGACCCCACCCAGGTAGGCGAGTCCTGCCGAGCTGATCGAGTTCGGTAGCAAAATGGCTTGATCGAAACGCTGTTGGCGAACCTGCGTCACAACGTTCAGAAAACGCTGACTAGGCTCTTTCGCCTTCTTGCTCCACAACATCACGTCGTCAAGGAAACTGGTGCCGGCCAGTACATCTTGCACATAGGGACGCATGATTCCGACCAGGCGATCACCCGTGTTCAGGCCATCGCGTATGGCTCGTAGGGTCGGCGTGGCCATGACCACGTCGCCGATCCAGTTCGGTAAGACGACCGCAATGTTTCGTGTGCCAGCCATGGCCCCACTCCTTGCAAACAAACTAGGCAGCCGTGCGGCGAATCGTTTCGTTGGCCGCGACCTTTTGAATGATGTCGGTCGTCGAAAAACCGCCCACGATATCGATCAGGCGAATCTCTCCGCCATATTCCTGCAAGATGTCGTACCCAGGGATTTCTTCCGGGACGTAGTGCCCACCCTTGACCAAAATGTCTGGTCGGATCGCTTTGATTAAGTCGTACGGTGTGTCCTCGCCGAAGACCACCACGTAATCCACGCAGGAAAGCGCGGCCAGCATGGAAGATCGTTCGGTCTCGCTGATTACCGGCCGGGTCGGGCCTTTCAGCTTCGAGACGCTGTCGTCGCTGTTGAGCCCAACAATTAGGACTTCACCCATGTTCGACGATTCGGTCAGGTTAGACACGTGTCCGAAGTGCAGCAGATCGAAACAGCCGTTGGTGAACACGATCTTCTCGCCACGACGACGATGTTCTTCGGCGATCGCCGCAATCTGCTGATGGGTGACAATCTTCTTCTGGCCTGGCAATAAATCGGTGCGAAGTTCGGCTTCGATCTCGGCCAAGGGAATCACCGCGACGCCTGACTTCTCGACTTCCAGTCCGGCAGCCACATTGGCCAGGCGAACGGAATTCTCTCGATCTAAGCCACTGCCCAGGCAAGCACCTAGCATGGCCAGAACCATATCGCCGGCTCCGGTAATGTCGTACACGCTTCGGGCCTGCGTGGGGAAGTGGCTGGAAGTACCGTCGCGGCTGACCAGGGCCATGCCGTCGCGATCGAGCGTAACGATCACGTCTTGCAGGTCCAGCTGTTGGCACAGTTGGCTTCCGGCGACCGACGCATCGGCAACGGTCTTCAGCGAAACGCCACTGGCCAATTCGGTTTCGATCCGGTTTGCTTTCAAGAGCGTGGCACCCCGGTAGCGCTCGTAGTCGTGCCCCCGCATCGGGTCGACCAGCGTCGGAATGTTGTGCTGTTGGGCAAGTTCGATAACAAGCTTGAGCAGTTTCGGCGTGCAGACTCCTTTGGCGTAGTCCGAAATCAGGATGACATCGAAGTCTTCAATTTGATTCTCGATGCCGGCGTATATCTTTTCGACCAGCCACTCGCCGATGGCATCGGTCTTTTCGTGATCGACACGTAGAATTTGGCTTGGATGTCGCGACCCGGCTCGACCAACGAAGCGTTCTTTAAGCGTGGTCGGACGCGACGCATCGCAGGCAATCAGACGCGTATCGATACCAGACTGTTGGGCGAGTTCCACCATCTGGGTGCCTGACTCATCTCGGCCGTGGACGCCAGCTGCGACCACGTGGCAATCGAGGCCGCGCAGCATGTTGCAGACGTTGGCCGCTCCGCCTAGGCGCAATTCCTGGTCATCGGCATGCAGCACAATAACAGGCGATTCCTGGCTGATTCGCTGAGCGTTGCCGTAGGTGTAGCGGTCGAGGATCATGTCCCCCAAGACCAGAACCTTGGCAGAATGCATCGACTTAAACGCTTGCAAGAGCGGGGGGAGGCTCACGGCTCGTCTTCCTTGACGTGGCTTTGTATCGGAAAACCCAGGCCAACTCCGATCCGTGGACAGCCCAGGCAAGGTTTATCGGGCCTTGGTTATACCCAGAATGGAGACCTGGGCAAATAGAGAACCTATCCGTGTTGCTTTGGGCAGCAACGGAAGGTCCGCCTGCGGTTGGCCCAGAGATTCATCTCTGGGGGGCCATAGTCCACAAGCGGCTAGTGTTCCCGGCCGAAACAAAAATGGTTGCCCGCTATTCTCGATCAACCAGCCTAGCTGCTAGCACCTAGGATCACTTCCACTTGATTCACCACCAGACGACAACTTACGGCCGCCATTTTGAAGTTCGTGTGATCCGAGATCTCCGGTTGTATTTCTTCGAACAGATCACACGCTTTGCGAAGCTTACTGAATTTCTTCTTCGCTTGCTTCATGTAGGCTGCGGAGTCGTTCGCTTGCACGGCTGGTCCCAGGGCCAGCATGTAGTCGTACAAGGTCCGGGCTACTTGCTGAAGTTCTTCGTCCTCCTCCGTTTCCTCGGCGTGCTTGAGGAACGTACGGACCATCCACAGATGGGCCATCTGCAAGTCGATGGCCTCCATCTGGGACTCAGGCGAAAGAGGCATGTTACTCATCGATTTCCGTAATCTTCCAGGTTACTTGTTCTCTGATTCCTTCTTGCCGGTCAGTGTTTCCATCACACTGGGTCGCGCATCAGGCTCGGTTTGGGCTACCTTCTCGGCAGGCTCTTTCGCATGGGCTGCTTTGGTCGGCGGAGCACCCTTGGGGGCAAACAGCAGCACGGTGACTGCACCGGCGACAACCATGATGATCCCGGCATAGAAAATCGGGCCGGCCTGGCTCCAGAGGTTTTTGGTAACCAGCGAGATAATCGTCGTGACGATCGGAGCGAAGCCAAACACCAACGGCATCACGACCCACGGCTTCCCCCCATTGGTCAGGGCGACAATCAAGCCGAACGCACCAAAGGTACCGCACGTACCGGCGATAAAGCTCCACGAAATTCCACTAAAGGTCCAGTCGGAAGTTAACTTGCCTTGGGCAATCAAGATCGCGGAAGGAATGATCACCGCGACGACCAGGTAGGCCAGACCAACACAGATCAGTGGTTTGATCCGATCGTTGCCCAGGTGATGTTGACCTTCATGAAGAATGGGTCCGTAGCTTCCCCAAGCCAATGCGGTTAGCGTGATTCCACAGATAACAAAAATAAAATGCATGGGAAGCGACTCCAGGTCGGGTCAGGGGAGAAAACAAAATAGTTGTTAGAACGACTTTTGCCCATTCTAACGATCGAAAGGACCGTTGACGAGGTCCAACTACCAAGCGTGCGACATTCCGTAGCCCACGCGAATGGGGCAAGGGGGCAGGTATGCAGGCAATCGCTATCAATTCCCGCGAAGGGCTGGAACGATGTTACCTTTCAAAGCCGAACCAACGGCCAGACTGCTGCTGACAATACCGACAACCAGGATCACACCTAACATGACCCCCAGCGAAGCGAACGGAACCGACGCATTGCCAAACACCATGTGCGGCACGACTGTGATCAACGCCGAGATCACGCCGGTGGCCAGCCCGCCCAGCAGCAAAAGCATCGTCTCGCGCATCACCAGCGAATAAAGTCGACCATCGGAAAACCCAGCTGCCCGCAGCAAGGCCAACTCAGACCGACGCTCCAGAATGGTGCGCAGCTGTACGGCTGCCAGGCCAAACGTTCCTAGCAGCAGACCAAGTGCCCCGAGACTTTGAAACGTCGATAGGTACGTATTCTGCACCGCCAACAGGCTGGTCAAGATTTTCTCGGCAGACGTGATGTCGAAGCCTTGGTCGGCAAGGCGTGTCTCTAGGATGTCGCGGGTTGCTTCCGCTTGTCCTTGGGGAGTGCGAATGAGGAACATCTCGTAGCCACTTACGTCAGGGTACCGCTTTAGAAAATTGGTTTCGCCAATTAAGAGATTGCCCTGGAAGATACTGTTAGAAAGCAGCGCCGCGACAACGTAGCGGGTCTCGCGGCCATCATCGTCGATGGTCGTGAACTCTTCGCCAACGCCGCCATACAAGTGCAACGCGTACATCGCCGTGTTCTTATCGAGCGCGACCGGAATGGGCTGGTTGATGCCATCCGCTTTCTTTTCCAAAACATGCCACGGCGACTCGGTCTTGTCCTTTTCACTGGTCGCTGCGGAAGCGGCCCACTCGAAGTGCGTGACATCCGACTGAGCGAAATACTGCATCATGCTCGGCGTCACGCCTAACACGCGAGGGCTACTCGATTGATAAAGATTTAAACAGCTGGCGTCGTCCCCCGGCTGAACCCGCAGAGAGAGTATCGTGGCTTCTGCCAGTTGTTGTTCTTCTTCGGCGCTGAAGCCCATTTCCAGGCGGCCTGCTTCGGTGTTCAAATCGTGATACAGCGGTTGCGAACTCTCGGCGATCAAGTTCATCCCGCCAGAGCCAGTGTCGCTGGGGGAAAGTCGAAATGCCCCGATCGCCACGATCAGAAATGCGGCCGACGCGATCAAGCCGATCGTCAGCGTGCTACGTCCCGGGTTGCGTGCGGCATTGCTAAGGGCCAGCTGACCCAGCGAGAACGAACCTTCACTGCCTGAACCGCCGCTATTTCGAAGCAGATGCCACAGCAGCATCAGGCAGGCCGTCAGCACCAAAGCCCCGGAGCCGAAGAACGCCCCGGCCTGGGCTTCACCTCCAAGGCCGGCGGCTAAAAACGACAGCCCCACCGCGCCTACTCCGCAAGCGATTCCGGTAAACAGCCCCCAACGGCTGCGTTTGCCGAAGGTGGTTTGCGTGTCGGTGGTTGAGCCCTGGAGCAGGCCTCGCACCGAAAGCTTATTCAAGCCTCGCATGCCGAAGTAAATCGTCAACAGACACACGAGCGAACCGCTGATGAGCCCGATCAACAGGCTGCTGGGATTATCCAAGTGCAGATAAAGAAACGGAGTGACAACGGCACCCAGCCACCAAGTTCTTAAACCCACAAGCATAAGCCAGGCGTATCCAATGCCGATGATCACGCCGGCGATGCTACCGACCAACGCAATCAGGCAGGCCTCGCGCATCAACAGGCCTTGGGTGAGATTGCGATTGAGCCCTACGGCTTGCAACAGGCCAATCTGTTGGCTTCGCTGCTCGAGCCCCAGGCGAAACAGCAGCGACACCAGCATCAACGCCGAAGCGATAATGAACATCGAGAAGCCCATGAACAGCACGTTGAACGGCGTCGTGCCGGCTGCCGCCCGCAGGGCATCTTGGCGAACGGTCAATAAGCGAAAGCCAAGCCCGGTGCGGTGCGGGGCCAAGGCATCTTCAATCTTGGTTTGCAAGTCATGTTCGTCGGTGTACTTCGCACCTGGGAAGCGGAAGGAAGTCACCTTGCCGAAGCGGCTTCCCCAGATCTCTTGCCCGGTTGCCAGCGAGATAAACGCTTTGGGCGTCGTGCGGTAGTTGTCCCAGTATTCTTCGTCGTCGCCATCGATACGGGAGTTGTCGTACGGAAAGGGTGGGTCCCAGTCGTCGATCGAATCTTGGTCGGTAATCCCCTGCACGACCGGGGTGTAATCGGGATCGTTGGCGGTCGTTGGGGCTTGGTCGAATACCGCAGGTCGACGTCGGCGGAAAGGTTCCTCTGGCTCGGTCAGCGGTGTGATGGCGGCCAGGCGAAACGTCCGGCCTGTTTCTTTGGCCACCCCATGCGAGCTCTCTGGCTCGAAGTATTTCAGATAGATCGTGTCCCCCGCTTTCAGCTGCGATTGTTCGGAAGCCTCTTCGTCGCTTAGGTCGGGGTTTTGCTGTTTGAGCTTCTTCGCTTGCGCTTTGGCCAGGTGCTCGGCAGTCCATGCGTTGAGGACAATCTCGTCGCTGCCGAGCTTCTCGATCGGCTGACCGTCGAGGCCAGCCAGTGGGTAGTCGAGCCCAGCCAGCTGCAGGGCCGTAACCGTCGAGTAGGGGACGGACGTATTGTCTTCCCCTTCCGGCAAATCACCCACGCCAATCGAGGTGGCCAGGTAGGTGAACGTGGGGTGGGCATCGCCGGCAAAGGCCTTTTCGACAGCTTCTGCGGCCACGTTGCCGAAGATCATTCGGCTGCTGGTCAGTTGCCAATAGTCGTAGATCGTTTGCGGCTGGGCGTCTTCCGCTGAAAAGGATTGCTTGACTTGGTTCAGCTCGAAGTTGAAATCGTTCAGCGTCAAAAATAGCTTGCCGAGATCGAGCGTCTGTTCTTCGTCGTGGCTAATCAGAACGGCGTTGATTCGGTCGTTTTGCTCGAGCGCGTCTTGCAATGCGGCCTTGGAAGCGTATGCATTCATGGGCAACTGCTGCGTGGGATGCATGCCGAAACGACCGAGCCCTTCGGCCGGGATCACCGCTTTCACCGTCAGCCGCGGCAGGCTCTGGGTTTCAGCCGTCTTGCGGCCCAGCGGGCTATCGGCCGGCACATCATTGCCACCAGGAAGACGCAGCGTGACGAGGTCGCCTGCCTTCACGCCGAGCTCTTCAGCGAGCGGTTGGTTGAGGATGATCTCTTCTTCGCCAATTTCGGTCGGGCTCCAGCCGGGGACGTCGCCTAGCTTCCAGAAGGCCTCGTCAATGCCCAGCACGGCCAGGTTGCCGGCGACCTTAGTCGATTGGTCGGAACTGCTTCCCACTGTTTGCAGCGTCCCTTGCATGAGGACGATCGGGACGGTCGTAGTGTTATCGTTCTGCTGGGCAATCTGCTCGGCGACTTGAGGGCGAAAGAACCGATCGGCCAGCAATATTTCCTGGATCGAACCCAAACGCGACAAGGCCAGATCGCGCAGGCTTCCTCGCACCGAATCGCCGATGATAAGTGCACCGGTAAGCACCGCCGTCGCAGCGGCTACCCCCAGCAGCACTGCCAAATTGGTTTGCCAAAACTGCTGGGCACTTCGTAGGACCAAACGCCAACGATTCATAGTGAGACCTCTTAGGGCGTTACGATTGGGCTACCGGTTGCTGACCTTGCAGCTTGCCGTCGTCGAGTTGGTACTGCTGCTGGAAGATCGTGGCCAGCTCTTGGCTATGAGTGACGACGATCAAGATCGAGCGTTCTTCTTTTTGTAGTTCCAGCAGAAGATTGCCGATCGCCTCGGCGTTGGTCTTGTCGAGGTTGCCGGTCGGCTCGTCGGCTAGAAGCAGTTTGGGTTGATGGATCAAACTGCGAGCGACGGCAACGCGTTGCCGCTCACCGCCAGAGAGTTCCGCCGAGCGGTGTTCGATCCGCGGCGAGAGACCTACCCGTTGGATGAGCATCTTGGCACGCTCGATTTGCTCCGGCGTCGACTTGCCTGCGGCAAGGGTCGGCACTAGCACATTTTCCAGCACCGAGAGCTGCGGCAGCAGGTGATGATCTTGAAAGATGAAGCCGATGTTCTCGCTACGAAACTTGGCCAGGTCCACGTCACTGAGTGCGAAGGGATCTTGGCCGTCGAGGGTCACGCGGCCCGAGGTGGGGGACTCTAGCGTGCCGATACAGTAGAGCAGGGTGCTCTTGCCACAGCCACTGGGCCCCAGGATCGCTGCGCTTTCACCTTGGGAAAGGGACAGCGAAACGTCTTGCAGTACTTTCAAAGACTCGGCCCGGGTAGGGTACTCTTTGGCCAACTGCTCGATTACCAGATCTGCCATGATGGTTCATTCCAGGGTGAAGTCGTGGGGAACATGTAACAGGCCAAGGCTGCCTAGTCCGTAGAACGTATATTCTACGTCGGCCACCTCATCCCAGGCCGCCCCGAAGAAGCCGCCATTGTCTTGCTCGAGACCGCGTACGTATTTCAGGGCGTCGTCCTGCTCGATCTCGTGCAAGGCATTCAGATCGGTCAGGGTCAACATGCCGGTGAACGTGCTCAGTACATCGGCGATGGGTATCCGCGTGTTAGCGCGCAGCCCACCTTCATCGTTTTGCATCTCGACCAGAAAGTCGAGGGTTCCTTCGGTGATCTCTTCGGTCAGGCTATCAAGAATCCGCAGCGCGCCGATCGCTGCCGCCGTGGGATTGGTGCCGGCACGTTTGCTGGCTCGGATTTCGCGAAAGCCACCTTCTTCCGACTCTTGGGAAAGCAAAAACGTGACCATAGCCTCTGGCTGTGGGATCGGTTGTTCGATCAGCTGCAAGCAAAGCAGCACCAGAAACGTGTGATAGGTGCTGCTGGCCATCCCTTCGGGGCCCTTGGCATAGCCGCCATCTTTCCGCCGTAGCGAATGCAGCGTATCCGCGACACTTCGCCGCCAGTCGGACGAGGCATTCGCGAAGATATCGATGCCGGCCGCTGTCTCTAGCAGCTTTGCCCCATAGATCAGCGAAAGGAAATCCACCACGCCTTCGTGGCCGGTAAGCTTCGTTTGCAGAAACGTCGCAGATTGCTCGGCGACTTCTCCATGGAGCTCGCCCAATATGGCCAAGCTTCTCAGGCCGAAGCTGGTGTAATACAGATCGCTGGCCCCTTCGCGACCGGCAAAGCCTCCATCAGGCTGCCGCTTGGCCAGCAGGAACTGGGTATGACGCGAGCGTGTCGCTTCGTCCAGCTCACCAATACCGGCTGCCAGGCGAAGCGTAAGTTGTTCGTGGTACGAAAGCATGAAGCCGTGACTATCGCGAGGAGTTAAGTCTCTGGTCCCCTCTCCCTGGCAGGGAGAGGGTGAGGGTTTCCTGAACGACGCTAGTTTAACATCGCCCGGTGAAGTACTGCACCCATCGATCGCAACACGAACCACACATCAGCGCCGATGAGGGAGAGCCTACGTGGTGGCCGTCTGGTCGACGAAGGGAAGTAGTTTCTCTTTGAACCACTCAGGCGTATCCATACTCTTGGGAGGCAGCCCAGGGCGAACCTGGCAGCAGACGGCAGTGATGGTGCCATCGGCAAGGGGCAGCTCGTCGCGCTCGAAATGGAACTGGTAAGTCACGCTGCGCGAGCCGATCCGAGCAATGGATAGGGAAACATCGAGAACGTCTTCAAACTTGGCCGGTCCGCGGTAGTCGCAGTGGATCGATACCCGGGGCCAACTCATCGACGCGTCTTCCAACTGGTGGTGAACGCTGAGCCCCAGCGAACGCAGGAATTCGTGCTCGGCCTGTTCCATGTAAATCAGGAAGGCCGAAAAGTGGACGATACCGGCGGCATCCGTATCCCGGAATTCGACGCGGCGGGTCGTTTGAAAGGTTTGCGACATGGTGTTCTCCTGGTCCCATTGTTGGCACTTATGGCCGGTAATCAATACGAGGGAACCGGGGAAGCATGAGTTAAGGGTTCCGGTCGAGGTGCTCCAGAGATTTATCTCTGGAGCACCTCTCCAAGGATGAGTGCCCCAGGCACGCGTGCCAGCACAGCGCATGAAAAAAGCCCGCTCTCTTCTCGAAAGCAGGCTCTTGATATCTAAGCCGAAAGACGTTCCGGGGTGGGAACTAGTCTTTGACGTAAGCCAACAGGGCCATGAAGCGGGCGCGTTTGATGGCTTGCGTGACGGCGTGCTGGCTGACCGCGGTGCAGCCGCTCTTGCGACGACCGACGATCCGACCGTGACGATTGGTCAGCTTCTTGAGCAGCTCGACGTCCTTGTAGTCCACAAACATGGGACGCGGACGTTTGCCATCGACGAAAATCGGATCCTTTTTAGCTACTCGTGCTTTAGTCTTGGCACGCTTGCGGGCTTTGGTCTTATTGGCTGGTCTCATATTTCTCTTTCAGGCGTCTTGTATTTCGCACTGTGTTTGTAGGACACCGTGACGCGGCAACCTTCGATATGACTTAGGTTTAGGGGCCGGTAGCTCCTTAACCTCTGATTTCCATTGCGTGGAAACTCAAGATTTTATAACTGGCAGGGCGAAATCGCAACCCCCAATGGCAGAATCACGCCGCCCGGGGCCGTGCGGCGCTGCCATCTGCCGACATCCTATAATACGGTTATTCTCCTGAATTCCCAGGACAACGTCCCCACAGCACGCGAAAATGCTGTGCCAGTAACCACTTGCGTTACTCCGCGGCCTCCGCCGTTACCGCCATCACGACCGGGGCTGTATTATCGTTTCCCTTGACTAGCTCGATCGACTCAACAGGCTTCCGTTGGCTGGGGCGGACGGCCAAATAGCGGATCTGTCGGCCACTAAGATCGAACGCGAATTTCGACTCGGGTACATCGACCCGGCAAATATAGTCCGCAATATGGACTCCATTTTTTAGTGGATGGTCTTCGGTCGTGCCGTCTTCAAAGCGGAAACGGACGATCATCGAGGTCGATCCCTGTTTCCCATAAGGGGAAGCCCAGCCGGCGACGCCCCCCAAAATGTGCACCGCTGACAACGGCATATTGCACGGAATCGATACCGACTTGGGCATCTTCGGAGGCAAATAACCGCTCGGGCCGTACAGCAGCACGGCGTTTGGCCGGGAGGTTCCCTGGGGATCGATCAGCTGAAACGGCACGCCGTCGACGCTCTTCGGCTGCCAATCGGCGAAGACTAAAGTCTCGGCCGGGGCGTTCTTAGAGACAAACATCCCTTCTGTGCTGACCGCCGAGGCAACCTTTTCCAGCGGCAAGGGGACAAACTTGCCGCGATTGGTGAGGAAGGCCAGCAGGTCTTCTAGTTCCTTCGGCTTGATCTGCTTCTCGAAACCAACCGGCATTAGCGACTGCGGTGTGCCGAGAAGTTCGTCGATATCTTCGCGGAGGATCGACTGCTGTTTTCCTTCGGCGTCTACTAGTTCAATAGCCGTACGGCTTTCCGAGGCAAGCAGGCCACTCATCACGCGTCCGTCCATCGTGGCGACCATGTAGGTGCGATAGTTCGACTCGACGCTGCGATTGGGATCGAGGATTTCGGTCAGCAGTTGCGACTTCGGATGCACGGCCATCCCGGTCAGGTCAGGGCCGATCTTCGAGCCTTCGCCGCTGTGCATATGGCACTTCGAGCATTCGCGTTTGAAGACCAGCTTGCCGGCGGCGGCGTCCCCCTGGGCTTCGGTGGCTGCCCATAGCTGCTCTATAACCTTCTGGCGGTCTGCGTTGGGCAATGCGCCACCGCGAGCAAATATCTCTTCGGCTTTCTTGCGTAGCTGCTTCTCGGGATGCTGCGAAAGGGCTTGACGCTGGTCGAGTGCCAATTCGTTCAGTTGGATAGAACCTTTATCCATCGAAGCCAACAGGTCGGCCGTCCAGGCCGGGCGGCTTAACAGCACGCCGATGGCTTCCTTCCGACCGGTTGGCGTTAAACTGGGGAGCGTTTCCAAAACGTACTTGCCCAGGCCATCGTTCTCGCTTGCTCTCAGGCTATTAAGCAGTGCCGTGGTGACATCGGCCGAGGTTTGCGGGCCGATGGAAGCCAGCAGTTTGGCTTCGACCGGCGGGGCCATCTTCACGTTCAACGCGACGATCTCTCGAGCGAGTCGCTGCACGTCTTTGGCGCTGAGATCGCCTGATTCGATTTGCTCTAGAGCATTCTCAACCAATTCTTGCAGTTGCGAAGCCAACTTCGTGCTGCCCCAGTTGACGGCCATACGAATCAGTTGACCGCGCGACGAAGCGGGAAGCGTCTCGATCAGGCGGGTAAGCGAATTGTCGACGGCGTCGGTGATCTGCGGCTTCTTGTCTTGCGGCCAACCTTTGGCTAGGCCGGTAACAATGGCCTCGGCAACTTGCGGCTGGGCGTTCTCGATGGCTGGCAGCAGTTCGGCAATCGTATCAACCGGACCACCGCGTGAGTAATGCTCGGTCACAATTGCCACTAGGTCCAACACCTTGTTGTCGATGTTATTAGACTTGGCAACCGCTTTCAGGAAGCTGCCGCCTTGGTTGGCGGCTGCGGAGGTCGCTGCGTCGGGGATCCAGCGATCGTTGGCGTTGTGTGGCTGGGTAATCATGGCCAAAATATCGACCGCTGCCGCGTCACTCGCCGGAAGATCGGCTAAAGCGAGTAGCGTCATCAGGCGAACTTGGGGATCGGCATCGTTCAGCACGCCACTTTTCAAAATCGCGGTCGTGCTTTCAGGAGCATGCGGCAGCACCTGAACCGCATTGCGGCGAACGCCCGGGGCTGGATGCACAAGTGCGATGTAGGCGGCTTGAGTCGCGGTGCCATTGGGGTCTTCCAGAACGCCTAAGCCGTGCAAGGTCCACAGGGCGTGAATCGCTCCGACGTTCAGACCGATACTGTCCGTCGAGTCGTCTTGCAGCAATTGAATCAACGCCGGAATGACATCGGTCTGGCCACGCTCGACCAGGGTCTGCTGAGCATGACGACGCCATAGCAGGTTATCGCTTTTCAGGGTGGCGACGATCTTTTCCGGGGACGCTTCATCGAGGTTCAAGTGCCAGTCTTTGTCGGCTTTGGCGCCTTCTCCGGTGTAGACAATGCGGTAGATCCGTCCGTGCAGCTTGTCACGCAGTGCGGTTTCATACGCGGCACCCTTGCCAGTTTTGAAGCCGTGCGGCGTGGGGTTGTGCTGGACAATGTAGTTGTACCAGTCGAGAACCCACACGTTGCCGTCGGGACCGACTTCCGATTGGATGGGGGCCGTCCATTCGTCGTCGGAGGCCACCAGGTTGAAGGGGCTGGTCGAGTGAAAGCCGCTTCCGTCGCGCGAGATGACGAACGCCCCGGTGAGGTGCCCGGTAGGGCCATTCACGAAGGCCACGCGATTCCAAAATGCTTCCGGATAGTTGCGGGCCGTATAAAGCGAATGCCCGGCACCGGCCGTGTACCCGCCGTGATGATCAACCTGTCGCACCTTGTCGGTGACGGGATCGAACTTGTGCGAATCGGCCATTGAATCGAGTACAAGGCGAGCCGTCCAGCCGCGAACCTGTTCGTAATAGCGGTTTGGGATCGGCATGTAAACGCTGGGGCAGTGGTTGGCGGTGGAACCGAAGATGATCCCTTCTTCGCTCATGCCCAGGCCCCATGTGTTGTTGTTGGTCGAGCGGATGAACTCTAACTCGCTGCCGTCGGGCTTGAAGCGGAAGAAGCCGTTACGGAAGCCAGGTTGCTCTTCGCCGTCGACCACCACGTGCGAATCGTTGTAGCCTTGCATGCCCCAGATCCAGTTATCGTGGCCGTACTGAAAGTTGCTCACGCCGCCGTGGGTGTCTCGCATGTTCCAGCCGCTGAACATCACCTGCTTCTCGTCGGCTACATCGTCGTCGTCGGTATCCTTAAGCCACAGAGTCTCGGAACCATTCTGCACGATTACGCCACCATTATGGAAAGCAATCGAAGTCGGAATGCTCAGGCCGTCAGCGAAGGTGGTGACCTTGTCTGCTTGCAGGTCGCCGTCGGTATCTTCGCAAACCACTACCCGATCGCGGCCTGGTCCTGGGCTGTGTAGCTCGTTGGGATAGTCGAGCGTCATGCACATCCAAAGTCGCCCTCGTGCATCCCAGGTCATGGCGATTGGCTTGCCGCCGTCGAAGATCTCTTCCGACGCGAACAGCTTCGCTTCAAACCCTTCCGGCAGCACCAGGTGCTTTTCGGATTCTTCCGGTGGCAGCGGCTTCTGCATCAAGTTGAGCGGTTTGGCTTGGGTGCCCCAGTTTTCGCCGGCAGTGTAGTTGGGGATTTGGGCTCCCATGTCGACATAATCAAACGGTTTGATATCGGTGTTAGGTTGCTGAGCTAGGGGGACATTCATCGGGCGATCGAAGGCCGTGACCAGACCTTCCTTTTGCGGCGGGAAATTGGGGGCCACGCTCGGATCTTGTTTGACGGCCCAGCGAACACCGCGTTCGACCAAATTAACGAAGCCGGGGTTGGTGAACGTGCGAGCGTCATGACCCCACGCCGTATAGAAGACGCGTCCTTGGCCTTGCTGGCGAATCCAGGTCCACGGTTCTAGCTGTTGATCGCCCATGCGGTAGGTCAGCACGGTGCGGTTTTCTTCGTTGTGTTTGGTATGCACGTAGGTCTCGTCCCAGCTTTCAAATCCCTGGAAACCTTGCATGATCGGGTGCGATGCTTCGGCGAGTTTCGTACGGAAGGTCCCGGTGCCGTGGCTCTTGAACTGAGCACCTACGAGCGCGATGTACTTGGGCGAGTTGAGAAAGCAGTAAGAAGCACAGTGCAGCGGGATAAGTGCGTGCCCTTGTTCGACGTAATCGAGGATTGCCGATTCGCTGGCCGGATCGATCTGCTCGATGTTTGCGTAGATCATCAGCCCGTCGTACTTCGCCAGCGTTTCTGGGTTGATATGAGCCAGCGAATCGGTGTACTTCAGATCAATGCCCCGGGCTTCTAATGCCGGCTGCAACTCGACGAATCGCTTGGCCGGTTGATGATGCCCGTTGTCACCTAAAAAGAGGATCGAAATGCGATCCTGAGGAGCTTCCGGCTCGGCGGCGGGAAGTTGTCCTACGCCTGTCAGCAGTATGAACAGACTTGCGGCGAAAGAGGCAAAGCAATAGCTGCGGATGTCGCGTAGCATGGGGCTATCGATGGGCTGAAGGAATACGGTGTCGGATAAGGTTCGAGTCGAAATTCGTGCCAAGGAAAAAGGGGGGTAAGCCTCGGTGAAAATTAAGTTTTTCGACTTATTCCAATATAGTGACGATTCGCAATCCGTCTTCCTAAATAAGTCCCGTCAATTGTAGGTATTTTGCAGGGATTTCGCGCAGTGGGGACGAATGGCTCCCTATTCAAGCTCTGCGCGATCGTTCATACTTGCCGATTCGGTTCGAGATTTACCTCGCCGCGAAGAAACCCTTCGCTTTCCTACAACCTGAACAACGAGAATCATGACTGAACGAACCGCTGATCGACCCGAGATGTCGATCCAGTCAACCGTATTGCCGTGTGATGTTTTTTCCACCAGCGAGGCCCTCTCTCGCCACGTCGCGAAAATTGTCGCTGCGATCATTCGCGAACGACAAGCTCAAAAAGCGACCGCTGTGCTTGGGCTTCCAACCGGTTCTACGCCCATGGGCGTCTACCGAGAACTGGTTCGCATGCACCAGGATGAAGGATTGGATCTATCCAATGTCGTGACCTTCAATCTGGACGAATACTACGGCCTGAAGCCCGACCAACTGCAAAGTTACCATCGGACGATGCACGAGGTTTTCTTTCAGCATGTGAATATTCCATCGGAGAATATTCACATCCCGGACGGAACCATTCCGCTCGATCAAGTCGATGCGTATTGCGATGACTACGAAAACAAGATTCGCGAGGCTGGCGGGATCGACCTGATGCTGCTGGGCATCGGCTCTAACGGCCACATTGGCTTTAACGAGCCGTTCAGTATCCGCAACAGCCGGATGCGTCTTTGTACGCTCGACCCGATCACGCGTCGTAGCGCGGCATCGGATTTCTTTCAGGAAGACAACGTCCCGCACCAGGCCATTACGATGGGCATCGGGACCATCTTGGAAGCCCGCAAGATCTTGCTCTTGGCCCTGGGGCAAGGCAAGTCGTCGATCATTTGCGAGACGCTGCAAGGTCCGATTACCAACCGCGTGCCGGCAACCATCTTGCAAGAGCATCGCGATACGTCGGTCTTCATCGATACGGCAGCAGCCAGCAAGCTAACCGCCGTGGCCGAGCCGTGGACCGAAGGAGAGGTTGAGTGGGACCAGACGATGATCAAGCGAGCCATGCTATGGCTCTGCGAAAAGACAGGCAAAGCACTGTTGAAGCTGGCCGATGACGATTTCCGCCAATACAACCTGCATCAGCTTCTGCGTCATCACGGCCCCGCGCCGAGCCTGGCTCACCGTGTGTTCCGCTGGATGATGGATACCATCGAGTATCATCCCGCAGGCAAAGAAAAGAAGAAGGCCATCTGCTTCAGTCCTCACCCGGACGATGACGTGATCAGCATGGGCGGCACGCTCATTCGCCTGGTCGACGATGGCCACGAGGCCCACGTCGCTTACATGACTAGCGGTAACATCGCGGTTTTCGACCACGATGCCCAGCGTTTCGCCGACTTCGTCACGCAGTACAACCGCCTGTTTGGTATCGAAGAAAAGAAATCGGCCGAGGTCGAAAAGCAGGTCGTCGACTCGTTGAAGTCGAAACCACCTGGCGAGCCGGATGTCGAGACGGTGCTCAGCATTAAAGGCCTGATCCGTCGCAGCGAAGCCATTGCCGGAGCCTTGAAAGCTGGCTGCGAGGAAGAGAACCTGCACTTCTTGGATCTGCCGTTTTATCGAACCGGTAAGGTCGCTAAGAACCCGCTCGGTGCGGACGATGTGCAGATCGTCAAGCAGTTGATCCTGGAGGTTCAGCCAGACCAGGTTTACATTGCCGGCGATCTTTCTGACCCGCACGGAACGCACCGTGTTTGTGCGATGGCGATCTTCAATGCCCTGTTGGAAATCGAAGCCGAAACCGGCAGCCGGCCTGAGGCCTTGCTGTATCGTGGTGCCTGGCAAGAGTACCCGCTGCACGAGATCGAGATTTGCGTGCCGCTATCGCCCAACGACATGTTCAAGAAGCGGCAAGCGATCTTCATGCACGAGAGCCAGAAGGATAGTGCTCTGTTCCCCGGAACCGACCCACGTGAATTCTGGGAACGAGCCGAAGACCGCAACACAGGCACCGCCGATTCCTACAACAAGATCGGCCTGCCAGAATACTTCGCCATGGAAGCGTTCGTTCGCTGGAACGGGCAGCCCCTGTAAAAAGAGAACGGGCTGCTTGCTTGCCATCCGATCACGATCTAGTCTACATCGGGTCGCCCAGCGACTTGTAAGCGATAACGATACCGGCTGCTTGGGAAAAAGCCCCTGGCAGCCTTCTTTTTTACACGCCCAAGTCGGGGAACGTGCGCTCGATTTCGCTCTTGGAATAGATAAAACTTTCTTGGGTGATCACCCCAATTACGGTAATCGCGCCAATGACAGCCATCAGGATCATGGCCAGCATAATGGCGTACTCGACCGAAGTAGGCCCGTCCTCGGCACGTAGAAAATGGAGAATCTTAGGCAGCATGGCACCGTTCCTTAAGGAAGGACCGACGAAAAAGGTAACGTGTTAGTCCATGCCCACGAAATGTGTAGTCCGCTGGCCGGGATTCACGGCAATGAGTCACGTGAAACGTACCTCACAATTGGTAGTAAGCAAAAAAAATTGCCTGGTGTTGCGCAATACAGGAGTTGACATCTGTACAGCATGAGGCTAGGCTCTATTTCCGACATCACCTTTCCACGCTGGAAAGGGAGAGACGCACGACGGATCAGGATCCCCGAACATGGCAAGTTCGCAGTCGGCCACCGACTCCCTTACCAAACGTCAGAAGGACGTCTTTTTCTTTATCCGCGAGAAAATCCAAAATCGCGGCTATGGCCCCACGGTGCGGGAAATCGGGCAAGAGTTCGAGATAAGCTCGCCCAACGGCGTCGTCTGCCACCTGAAAGCCCTGGAACGCAAAGGGCTGATCTCCCGCGAAAAGAACATGTCGCGGGCCATCCAACTGCGGGCCGAGGTTGAGGAAGAAGTCGGCTTGCCGTTTGTCGGGCGAATTGCTGCCGGCGTGCTGCACGAGGCCATCGGCCAGGACGAAAGGGTCGATTTCGGCACGATGTTTAACCGCCGCGACCACTTCGTACTGGAAGTCACCGGCGATTCGATGATCGAAGCCCACATCGACGAAGGGGACTATGTGGTCGTCAAACAGCAGGAAACGGCCCGCCCCGGCGAGATTGTCGTGGCTGAAACCGACGAAGGGGAAGCAACCCTCAAATATTGGTACCCCGAAAAGAACCGCATCCGCCTGCAACCAGCCAACAGCAGCATGGATCCCATCTACGTCAAAGATGCCAAGGTCCGCGGCATAGTCATCGGCGTGGTCCGCAAGTTTTAAGCATACCTGATCCGTTGTTGCCTTGCGCAACTTGTTTGCCGAAGGCAGAGGGTGAGGGCATCCTTTCGCTTGTTTTCATATGAACCTGGTTCGCTAGATAACGTGTCCGCTTATGGGAACATGCTGGCAACAGGAACGAAGCAATGCCGATTCTTCTCAGAAACTACCTTTGCGCGAGTGAAGTGCTTTCATTTGAGGTGGATGCTCAATTACTTTGCGACGTGTTTATTCCAGCTAGGACCATCGGTTTGTACTGTCGCCTTGCCAAACAATTGCTGGGGCTGACTGTCTTTGGATCGGATTTTTATTTTTGGTGGGACGATGCTTGGCATGCCGTGTCATCTGAGTTTTCCATTTGCCACCACATAGAAAATAATCAGTTCCGACGCTTAGTGGTGATTGGTCAGAATGATCTTCAAGTCGATATCCGCTATACGGTTCAGCAGCCAGTATCAACGCCGTTTTACTCGGAAGATGAAGAAGACGTTGACTTCGGCCTGTGGCTCAAAAACGTGCTGACTTCCGAATAACGGAAGGCCACGATTTTAGGAATATGGCCCCACGGATTTTCTGAATGAGCGCCGGTAAGGCCCCGCGTGTCGCGGGTCGGAAAACCGGTACCCGCTTCGTGACCCGCGACACGCGGGCCCTACGCGCCTTAAGCTGTTTTTTCGCTGGCGGTCGCTTGGTTCAGCTTGTTGTAAAGCGTCTTCAAGCTGATACCCAGCTCTTCGGCTGCTTGGGGTTTGCTTCCGTCGTGGCGATCTAGCGCCTCGTGGATGGCCTGCATTTCGAGTTCACGCAGGGACAAAGGACCGCTGACCGCTCGCAGTTCCGGGGGACCACCGCTGTGCGATTGTTCGCTAAAGCGGCGCGGCAAATGCGGTGGCTGAATCGGTAGTTCTTCGCACAAAATCGTGGCGTGTTCGACGACGTTGGCCAGTTCTCGCACGTTGCCTGGCCACGAGTGTGACTTAAGCGCGTGAATCGTTTCTGTCGCGAAGACGGTGTGCGTCATCGGGATGGTGGGCCAGAACCGGCGGCTGATATGCTCGGCCAACATCGGGATGTCTTCGGTCCGCTCGCGCAGCGGCGGCAGTTGAATCTCGAAGGTGTTGATGCGGAACATCAGGTCTTCACGGAACTCACTATCGCGGACCATATCCTCGATGTGTCGGTGGGTCGCGCTGATGATGCGGACGTCGACCTTGATCGAGCTGTTTTCACCGACGCGGCGGATCTCGCCGGTTTCCAGCACTCGCAATAGTTTGGCTTGTAGCGACTTGGGAAGCTCGCCAATCTCGTCGAGGAATAACGAACCACCATGAGCCACTTCAAACAGACCGATGCGTGTTTCTTCAGCCCCGGTGAACGCCCCTTTGCGATGCCCGAACAGTTCGCTTTCAATCAGATTCTCTGGCAATGCGCCGCAGTTCACCGCAACGAACGGTTGGGAGTGACGCAGGCTCTGATCGTGAATCGCTTTGGCGACAAGCTCCTTGCCGGTGCCGGTCTCGCCGCGAATGAGCACGGCTGAGTTCGACGGAGCGACCTTGGCGATCATTTTGTTGACCAGTTCCATCGCACCCGAATCGCCGATCAGTTTCGACTTGCCTTCGATGCGATCTAGCCGGCTGGTGAGGGCCTTGATGCGGCGATCTTGCTCGCGTTTTTTGGCCACGCCTTCGAGGAGTGTTTTCAATTCCATCAAGCGGCACGGCTTGGTCAGGTAAGCGAAGACCTTGAACTCGACCGCGGCGATCGCGCTTTCGGTCGACGATTTGCCGGTCAGTATGATCGCTTCGGTATCGGGCTTGGTTTCTTTCGCCTTCTTGATGACATCAATACCCCCTTTGCCAGGCATATCGAGATCGACCAGAAGGCAATCGAAGTCTTCCATTTCCAGAGCGGCAATCGCGGTGACCCCGTCCGGGCAAACCGTAACCGTATGGCCGAGACGCGGCAATTCGAGCCCCATCAGCTTCTGAAGCGACTTCTCGTCGTCGGCAAATAAAATCTTCAGCGACTCAGGCTGCTTGGTGTCTTCGCTCATTTCGCTTACTTGCTTCCCTGCATGGCAGCGTAAAACTAAATTCACTTCCGAGGTCTGGCCCTTCGCTCCACGCATCGAACTGACCGCCATGGTCACTCACGATGCGATACGAAATCGATAGGCCCAGGCCTGTCCCTTGGCCATCCCGGCGTCGGGTAAAAAATGGTTCAAACAAGTGACGTCGAACTTCCTCGGTCATGCCGCAACCGTCATCTTTGACGTTCACATTGACCTGTCCGCGTTCTTCGCTCACCCTGACCAGCACGTGTCCGCCGGGATCAATACTATCCAAGGCGTTGGTAATCAGGTTGAGCACGACTTGTTTGATTTCGGGTCCGTTCACCGGTGCTAGGGCGACCTGGTCGTCCTCGAAAATCAAGTTCTTTTCGCGATACTTGCCCAAGTGGCGGACCATGTCGATGACGCCTTGAACGAGTTCTCGCACATCGGTTTCCGTTTTCTCGACGTCTCCTAGACGCGAGAAGTCGAGCAGACGTTCCGTGATTTCTTTACAGCGGAAGGCCTCCTCTTCGATCATACCCAAGTAGGTCTGAAATACTGTTACGTCAGCACCACGGTAATGGGTCGTTTCGCCATCCGGATCGGTTTCGCCTTCGCTGATGCGCGAGCGGAGCGACTCGGCACAGAACGCGATCGATGCCAGCGGATTGTTGATTTCATGAGCCACACCGGCCGCTAAAAAGCCGACACTGGCTAACTGTTCGCTACGGACGACCTGCTTAGTGCGGTCTTGGACCTGTTCGTTCAGGTTGCTTTCGATGGCCTGAAAGCGGTGCGTCATCGCGTTCATTGCATCGGCTAGAATGGCCAGTTCCGCATGACCTTCCAATTGAATCCGGTGATCGAAATCGCCGTTGGCAACCCGCCGCGAGCCATCCATCAGGATCTTCAACGGACTGAATAGCCATCGCCAGCAGGCATAGGCAGCCGAGATGATCGCGCAGACGGTCAGCGAAATTACCATGACCGAGGCTGTAATCCACAGCCGGTACTGGCCACGAACTTCATCTTTAAGCTGCTGCATGTCCTCGATCAAAAAGGACGGCAGCTTTTTAGACAGCACGTGCAGGTGGTCGATCTCGTTGATCAGCTCGTCATTTTTGATGTCATTGAGATACCAGTCCGCGTCCTGGTATTGGGCGTCCAGCTTTTGAATCGAGCCGTGGATTTCGCCGATCGAGTCGCGTTCGTCCGAGTCATCGCCGATATCGCTATCGCCGGCACCACTGCGGTTAAGTTGGTCTTCGTAGCGACGCAGTGCTTCCTGAACCGAAAGGAACTTAGCTCGGAACTCTTCGCGGAGCAGGGGAGGGTCGGTTACCGAATCGTGGAAACCGAATCGCTTGGAATTACGGGCCTGATTCAGCGTGTGCCGTAGTTCGGTAACGGCCAGCGAAAAGTCGATCGCAAGTGGTAACTCGACCGAGCGAGCGCTGATGTCCCTGGCAACCTGTCGATACGAAAGACCGCCGGTGAGGGTCACGATGAACAGCGCAAGCACCAGCGCCAGCAAGAGACCGCTGCCGATGATCAATTTGTGTTTGAGTGGGCGTCGGTTGAGCACCGCGACCTCCTTGTCGCAGAAGCATCAGAGACCGGCCAATAATCGGGGCCGGTTGATCCATTACGCAGCCCAATGGTGTTTGGTGCGCGGGAGTGAGTCTATCAAGTGATTTGCAATATTTACAAGACCGATGTTAAGGAATTCGAGCAGGAAGTTGGCGTGGGCTCGAAAAAAGAAATCGCTAGCGGGATAGCTGTTACTGAAAGCGAAGGGTGGCCAGAGATTTATTTCTGGCCACCTTTTTGATGGTGAGCGTTTGGAGACGTGGGGAAACCCTCATCCTAGCCCTCTCCCTGGCGAGGGAGAGGGGACCGGAAAAAGCAATTGCGGCACTATGCCTAAAGCGTTACGCCTAAGCATCGATCGATCGGCGTGCTTTAGATGACGCTGAGTGGGCCGGTTGAGTCGCCGAAGTCAGGGTCTTGGATGCCCATCTTGTCCATCATCGAAACGAACAGGTTGGCCATCGGCGTACGCTGCTTGGCATCGAGCTGCACGTGGCGATTGGTTTCCAGAGAGCCACCACCTTTACCGGCCAGGATGATTGGCAGGTTATCGTGACGATGGCGATTGCCATCGGACAAACCGCTGCCGTAAACGATCATCGAGTTGTCCAGCACCGAGGCACCAGACGGATCTTTCAGCGTTTTGAGCTTCTCTAAGAAGTAGGAGAACTGGGTGACGTAGAAGAGATCGATCTTGGCGATCTTGTCCTTCATCTCCTGGTTTTCTCGATGGTGAGACAAGCTGTGATGGCCTTCGGAAACACCAATATCGCGGAAGTTGCGATTGCTGCCGTCGTGGGCGAGCATGAACGAGGCAACACGCGTCGAGTCGGTCTGGAACGAGAGGGCGAGCAGATCGAACATCATCCGAATGTGATCGGCATAGTCCTTTGGAATTCCGCTGGGGGCATCCATCTCGGTTTCAGGAAGATCGCGGAACTTCTCGGCGTTTTGAATCCGCTGTTCAATCTCGCGAACACCGGTCAGGTATTCGTCCATCTTTCGCACGTCGTTGCGGCCAAGCTGCTTCGACATCGATTTTGTTTCGCCCATCACGAAGTCGAGCACCGAACGTCGTTCGGTCATGCGCTGGTCGAAGTTGCGTTGTCGCTCGTCGCCGCTACCGCGACCAAACAGTCGCTCGAAGACCAGACGTGGATTCGATTCGGCAGCCATGGGCGTGTTGGCACCGCGCCACGAGAGGTTGAACTGGTAGGCACACGAATAGCCAGAGTCGCACGAGCCAGATTTGCGTGCCCCATCGCACGAAAGTTCCAGCGACGGCAAGCGGGTTTCGTTGCCGAGGTGCCTGGCCATTTCCTGGTCGATGGAGATGCCCAGTTCGATGTCGGAACCCGCGGTCTTCTTGGGGCGTGCTCCTGTGAGATAGGTGGCGTGTGCTCGGGCATGGTCGCCGGCACCATCGCCGTTGGCAAACCCATGTTCGTGAGCCAGACCGCTAACAATCTGGAACTCGCCACGCATTTTCTCCAGCGGCTTCATGGTCTCGTTGAGTTTATAGTCCTTGCCGGCTCCCTCTGGGAACCATTTGCCAACATGCACCCCGTTGGGCACATACAGGAAGGCCGATCGCAAAGGGTCGCCGGCCGCGGTGGTTGCCGTTTGGCTGGCAGCCTGGGCGGTGGCCGGGATCAGGCTTTCCATGGCAGGCAAAGCAACTGCCAGGCCGAGTCCCTTGAGGAAATGGCGGCGGGTAGGTTGCATTTTCATGGCATCAATTCCTTTGTTGCGCTGTAAGCTGGCTGGATCAATTGGCGGAGGACAACAAGTTGCCATCGCCACGACGCTTCTGGAAAGGGGCGCTGTCGACAAGGGTATGGATCATGCGACGCAGTTTGCCGTCGTTGGCAAGCATGTCGTCCACGATGATGTCTACGGTGGGGGTGTCGTAATACTCTAAACCCCGCCCTAACGCGTAGGTGAGCATCTTTTCGGTCAAGCAGCGATAAAAATCTACTTTTCGCTCGTTGGCCAGGATCTGCGAAAGTTCCTGAACATCGTTGAACTTTTCGCCGGTGATCAACTTGCCGGCAGTCTCGATCGGCTGGCCATCGTCTTCGTTTTGGAACTGGCCGATATATGTGAACTTCTCGAGCGAAAAACCCAGTGGATCCATCCGAGCATGGCATGACTTGCACAAAGCTTCGCTCCGGTGAAGCTCCATTTGTTCGCGCATGGTCAGTTTCTTCCCACGCTTGCGAACTTCTTCCAAAGCTGGAATATCAGGCGGTGCCGGAGGAGCCGGCGTGCCGAGGATGTTATCGAGGATGAACAGCCCACGTTTAACCGGGGAAGTTCGCGTTGGGTTGGAGGTGACCACCAGGAAGGTACCCTGCGTCAGGATGCCACCTCGCTTGCTGTCCTTAGGCAAATCAACCTTCTTCATAGTGCGTTTGTCGAGATCTTTGATTCCTTCTAAACCATAGAACTTCGCCAACGGCTCGTTGAGAAAGGTATAGTTCGCGGTCAGCAGTTCGCCGACCGGGCGATCTTCTTTGAGCACGTACTCGAACAGCATTTCCGTTTCTTCCCGCATGGCGCGGCGGACGGTCTTGCTGAACACGCGAAGCGAATCGCCAAGGTCACGAATGCCCAACGCACGGCGAGCGTCGATGCTCAGCGATTCGACGTCTTGGGCTTGCAGCCACTGTCCGACGAAACGCCCGATGAAACGCTCGGACTTGGGGTCGTCGAGCATCCGATCGACCTGAGCGTGCAGGTTTTCTCGCAGCTTTCCTTCGGCGGCCAACTTGCTAAGTTCATCGTCCGGCAGCGAACTCCACAGGAAGTAGGAGAGACGCGAAGCCAGCGCGTACTCGTCGACGTTCACAATCTTGCCAGGGTTGTTCGGTTCAGGCTGAATTTCTGCCCGGAACAGGAACTGCGGCGAGATCAACATGGCAGCAATGGCCTGGGCAACACCATGCTCGAACGTCCGGTTTGGCAACGAGCTGATGTGCTGCTGAATGCCTACCAAACGGTTGAGGGTGTCTTCGGAAACCGGTCGGCGGAAGGCCTTCGAGCTGAAACGTTTTAGGATCTTTCGGGCATACGCTTCCCGTTCCTTCTCTCCTTCCGGCGGTGGTCCGTCGAAGAAGATGCGTTTGTATTTAGAGTCGTGCTTGCCGTTGGTCGGAACGACTTCTCGGACGATCTCTTGGGCGGCATCAAAGTATTTCTCGGTCATCAGCGGCGACATCGAAAGAACATCACCGATCGTGTCGAAACCATAACCGGTGTCGTCCGGTGGAAAGTTTTCGTCGACCTTGTAGCGGTAGCCGAAGAGGTCTTCGATCGTATAGCGGTACTCGTCCCGGTTCATCCGACGGATCGTCACGCGACCGGGGTCGGGACGGTTGGCGTCGAGCCGAAAGACGCTCGATTGAATCCACTTTCCGACCAGTTCGCTTTCTTCCGGAGAAGGTTGGTCTTCTGCAGAAGGCGGCATGGTTTGGGCCCGCAAATTTCGCCAAACAGCCAGCCAAGTCTCTTGAGAGGCTTGGGGGTTCTCGTGCAGCGTATCGAGAACAACGCCACCTTCCTCGGCACCATATCCATGGCAGCCATAGCAGTAGTTCTCTAAGACCGGTTGAACCTGGGAGAAGTCTACGGTGGGCTGTTTCGTCTCATCGGCCATGCTATCGTTGATAGCAGCGGTAAGAACGAGGATCGCAATTATCGTTAATCGGTACATCAGATTTATTCAGGCAGGAACGAAGCAGGCACAGCGCTCAAAGCTAGACGGCCAGAAGATCCGGTCGTTTAAATTATGCTTGAGGCGGGAAACTTCGCTGGGTTGTCTCGAACACGGCCCTGCAAATGGAGGGGGTTGTGACCGCGCACTAAGGAAGGCTTCAATTAGTAATCGTAGGGAGGGATGTCTCAGAAGTAAAGATTTATTCCGGGGCATCAGCAATTACCCCAAAGGGTGGTCAGGTTAAAGGGAATGGGTTTTTTGCGGCATATGTTGGACAATGTGCGACGGTGAATGATTTTGCATGGTTTTCTTATGGAAAAAATTATCTCGCTTGACAGTAATAGGTGACCGTGTCCGCCATTGAATTTCGTCAACTTGAGAAACGCTTTTCGCCGGGCTCGGTTGTCCTTTCTGTCGATTCGCTTGATATCGGGGCTGGACAATTTGTATCCCTTGTCGGACCTTCAGGTTGTGGCAAGTCGACCCTATTGCGATTGGTCGCCAATTTGGACCAGCCAACAAGCGGCGACCTGAGGTTAACCGACGCCGCTGCCAGCGAGCGAGCCTTCGTGTTTCAAGACGCGAACCTTATCCCCTGGAGGACGGCCTCGGAGAACATTCAGTTACCATTGGAACTCCGTCGGCGGCTGACGCCTGAGGATCGAAGTGCCATTGATGCCGTGATTGGCATGGTCGGTTTGCGAGCGGAAGATTCTCGGAAATTTCCGAGAATGCTTTCCGGCGGGATGCGAATGCGGGTATCGCTGGCCCGGGCTTTGGTCACCCAGCCGAATATCTTGCTCATGGATGAACCCTTTGCCGCGCTCGACGATCTGCTTCGCAATCAACTCAACGAACAAATTCTGGACCTCTGGCAGCGACAAAAATGGACAGCTTTGTTCGTGACGCATAACGTCGCTGAGGCTGTCTTCTTAAGCCAGCGGATCTTGGTTATGCATGCTCAGCCGGGTCGGATTGTGGCCGATATGCCGGTACCATTCGACTATCCCCGCCACGGCCAACTACGCAGCGATCCGGACTTCGCACGGTTTTGTGGCGAAGTCATGGGTAAACTCGCAGGAGTGGCTGCGGTATGAGCGAAGACCGTTTCAGTTGGCGAACTATCGTGCTGCCGTTGTTGGTGTTGGTGCTGACGATTGGCCTGTGGCAAGGGCTGATTTTGGTCAGCGGGCTCGAGCCGTACATCTTGCCGGGGCCTTGGGATGTCGGCAAAACGATGTGGCTGCGCGGCGGCTCACTGTTTTTGTATTCGTTGCGTACGGGGTTGGTTGCGATCAGTGGGTTTCTCATTTCGGTGCTCTTGGGCGTGAGTGTGTCGTTGCTGTTTTCGCAATCTGCGATCATTCGCCAAAGCGGGTACCCTTACGCGATCTTCTTTCAGACGGTGCCGATCGTCGCCGTCGCGCCGCTGGTGATCGCCATCTTTGGGTATGGCGTGTTGAGTGTGATCGTGGTGACGACAATGATCAGCTTGTTTCCCATCATCACCAGCACGACCACCGGGCTGATTACCGTCGATCGGGGGCTGCTGGATCTGTTTCGTTTGAACAACGCCACGCGGTGGCAGGTACTGTGGAAGCTGCAATTTCCGGGGGCGATTCGCTATCTGTTGACCGGCATGAAAACGAGCGCCGGACTGGCCGTGGTCGGGGCGATCGTGGGGGAGTTCTTCGCAGGACATTCGAGTGGGCATCAAGGGCTGGGTTACTTTATTCTCGTATCGCAAAATCAAATTAACACGACGAGCCTGTTCGCCGGGACGATTTGCAGTACGCTGTTGGGTGTCGTCGTTTTTGCCACGATTTCACTGCTGAGCCGTTTGCTGCTGCGGCGGTGGGTAGGGGAGGGATCACCGTGAAACAAATGCTTCTGCTAGGTCTACTATTGTTGGTCATCGCTGCGGGCATTGGCTGCCAGGAGAAAGACGATACCTACCATACCGGCCCGCGTGATAACGACCCTGCCGCGCGAACCGACGTGAAGCTGGCCCTCAATTGGTTTCCTGAAGCCGAGCATGGGGGTTTCTATGCGGCGAAGTTGAAAGGGTATTTCGCTGAGGAAGGGCTCAATGTCGAGATCCTCCCCGGCGGACCAGGCTCTCCGGTGATTCAACAAGTGGCTCGCGGTACCATCGAATTTGGGGTTGCCACGGCCGATCAAATTCCGCTCGGTCGCGCTCAGGGAGCCAACGTCGTTGCCACGTTTGCGGCCATCGATCAAAGCCCTCGCTGCTTTCTCGTGCATCAAGAGTCAGGCATCGAGACGTTGGAAGAACTTAAAGACGTGACACTGGCAATGAACAGCGGTCGGGCATTTTCGGAGTATCTCAAAAAGCATGTTCCTTTGGAAAATGTGCGGATCGTACCCTACGACGGCAGCATCGCCGCGTTCCTGCGCGATCAAAAATTTGCCCAGCAAGGCTACGTGTTCAGCGAACCGTTTCTGGCCAAGCAGCAAGGGGCCAACGTGCGGGTGCTTCCGATTCGAGAGATCGGTTACAACCCTTACGCCAGTCTTTTGTTTACCTCGGACAAGCTCAAAGGCGAGCATCCAGAGCTAGTTGCCAAGATGACGCGAGCTTGCCGCAAGGGATGGCAAGACTATCTAAGCGAGCCTCTGGAAACCAACAAGCATCTGCAATCGCTTAATCCCGAGCTCACCCCTGGTGTGCTAGAGTTCGGCGTCAAGGCGATCGTCCCTTTGACCACGGTCGAGCAAGAACGCTTCGGGCAGATGCAACTCGATCGCTGGAAAACGCTCGTCGAGCAACTGGTCGAGATAGGGCTTATCGAGAAAGACGTTGTGAAACCTGAAGACTGTTTTTTCGAGGCATCATGAGCGACTCACTTTCTGAAGAGACTTGTTGGATGTTTTTGGTTCGGCACGGAGCGACCGACTTCAATTTGAAAAAGCCGACCGTCCTGCAAGGCAACGGAATCAATGGACCGCTCGCGGCGATCGGTCGAGAGCAGGCGTCGTTGACGGGGAAGTTTCTCAGCTCGTATGCGTTCGATACGGTCTATGCCAGCCCGATGGTGCGGGCCATGGAGACGGCCGAGCGAATTGTGCCAGACCAACCAATTGTGCCGGTGCCGGAGATCGTCGAGGCCGACGTCGGGCGTTGGCTGGGACGCGATTGGCAGGACATCCAAAACGCCGAGCCGGAAGCTTATCGGTTACACCTGGAAGACCCGTCGATTCATCCTTACCCCGAAGGAGAATCGGCCACGGATGTTGCCCGGCGAACGGTGCCAGCGCTGACCAAGATCCTGCAAGAGAATCTAGGGAAACGCGTTCTTGTGGTCGCGCATAACATTGTCATTCGCGTGATGGTGGCTCACCTTTATCAGATTCCGTTGAAGCAAATGCGAACGATTCGACAAGATAACTGTTGCGTGAATCTTATTCGATATCAGCAGGAAAAAGGGGAACTGGTTACCTGCAATTCTTCGTTTCATTTGCGCGCACTGAATCAATAATCAGCGTACGGGTCTGCCGGAATTTTCGCGACCAGTTCTCGCAGACGTTCTTCGAGTTCGGCCTGGCCGTCGACGATCTGGGCTTCGATGGTCAGGGCCCAGAGCGGCTTATCCATGAAGCGATCGAGACCGATCTTGACCAGGTCTTTGTGCGTGCAAACGACCGCGTCGACTTCGTTATGCTCGGTGGTCCAATGCTCTAGAGCGTGGATGTCTTCACGCTGGTAAGCGTGATGGTCGTCGAATTCCCGTAGCTCGACCACGTCGATCCCGGCATCGTTCAGCGTGTGGCGAAATCCACTCGGGTTGCCAATCCCGCAAAACGCCAGGACCTTCTTGCCTTGGAGTTGCTCAATGGTTTGCGACTTTCCGCTGTCGTTCAGCAGGCGGCTAGGCTGATGACGCATCTCGACCAGGACCGCATCGTGATCGAGCTTGACGATGCGCTCCCAGATCGCGGCGCGGTCCTGCTCGCTGACCATGTCGCCGCGCGTGAGCACGATTACATCGGCCCGGCCCAAGCTTTGGACTGGCTCGCGGAGGGTGCCGCGTGGGAACAGATAGTCGTAACCGAACGGCTCGGTGGCGTCGATCAAGACGATATCGAGATCGCGGGCAATGCGTCGATGTTGGAAAGCGTCGTCCAGCAAAAGTACCTGGGCGGCGAGTTCCTCGGCCGCAACCTGGGCGGCGGCGACACGATCGGGGTTTTGCAGGTGCGGAACGTCCGGTAGAAGTTGTTCGAGTTCCTTTGCCTCGTCGTTCTGGGCGCCTTGCTCGGCCCCGTAGCCGCGGCTGATGAGCGTTACGCGGATGTCTTGCTCTCGAAACCAACGTGCCAGCCAGGCGACCATGGGGGTCTTGCCGGTACCGCCGAGGGTCAGGTTGCCAACGCTGATCACCGGTACGTCGACCCGTTCGCCGGATTTCACTTTGGTATCGAATTGTCGATTACGAATGCCCACGCCTACGCCGTAAAACAACGAGGTCACCCACATCAGCCCGCGCAGCATGGACGTGCCGATTCCTTTTTGGCGGCCGCTGACAATCGCTTTGAAATCTCGGGCAGTGAGCATCGGTTTGTTCTACTGGGCTAGTTTATCTAAAGCGAAAGGGACAAAACCGTGCGGCTTGTCCCTTTCGAATCGTTGCGTTGAACTGAGTTGGCTTAGCCTTTCAGTTTGGCACAAATGGCGTCGGCCATTTCCTGCGTGCCAACGGCGGTCGGATCGTCTCGGTTAGGCTTCAAGTCGTAGGTGACGTCCTTGCCTTCGGCGATGACATCGGCCACGGCTTGTTCCAGACGCTTGGCAGCATCCGTTTCGCCCATGTGCTGAAGCATCAGCATGCCCGAGAGAATGAGGGCCGTCGGGTTGACCTTGTTCTGGCCCTTGTACTTTGGAGCCGAACCATGGGTCGCTTCGAAAACGGCGCCTTCGGGGCCGATATTCGCACCGGGGGCAACACCCAGGCCACCGACGATGCCGGCACCCAGGTCGCTGAGGATGTCACCGTACAGGTTAGGCAGCACGATCACATCGTACAGTTCCGGCTTTTGCACCAGCTGCATGCACATGTTGTCGACGATGCGTTCTTCAAACTCGATGTCCGGATAGTCCTTGGCGACTTCCGTGGCCGTGGCCAGGTACAAGCCGTCCGAGTACTTCATGATGTTGGCTTTGTGGACAGCCGTGACCTTCTTGCGGCCGTTCTTTTGGGCGTACTCAAACGCACAGCGAACGATACGCTCGGTACCGCTAACGCTCATAGGCTTGATCGAGACACCAGTCTCTTCGGCACCGGTCTTGATCTTACGATCCGAAGGCAGGCCGTTGATGAATTCGATCAGTTGGGCCGTTTCTGGCTTGCCTTTCTCGAACTCGACACCGGCGTAAAGGTCTTCGGTGTTTTCACGAACGATGACGATATCGACGCCTAGCTCGCTGAAGTAACTGCGAACGCCGGGGTACCACTTGCAAGGGCGAATGCAAGCGAACAGGCCCAGTTCCTGACGCAGGTAAACATTGATGCTGCGGAAGCCGGTACCCACGGGCGTGGTGATCGGGGCCTTCAACGCACACTTGGTGCGGCGGACGCTTTCAATGGTCGAATCGGGGATGGGCGTTCCGACACGTTCCATTACGTCGATGCCGGCTTCCTGAACGTCCCAGTTGATTTCGACGCCGGTCGCGTCCACACACTTGCGGGCAGCTTCTGCCAATTCGGGACCGGTACCGTCGCCGGTAATGAGAGTGACTTCGTAGGCCATGAGGTTTTCCTGGCAGCTGAGGGATATCGTAATATTGATAAGCAAACTAAGGCGAATTAAACACCTTGGGTGAAAGAGCCCAAAATAACAGACCAGCCGCCGGTGGTAAAGCTAGTCACGGGACTTCACAAAGGTTGTGGGTGAAACGAGTTTGGGAGCTTACTTCGTCGAAATCCGCGCAGCGGCCGCACCTGGGAGGCACTGCAACCCTCCGGTCCTCACTCTACCGTACCCGGGGGAGTGGGGACCGGAGAAGGAGGCGACCGATACTAACCAGGGTTAGAGGACCCTACGAGAAAAGGCTACGCAGGCGAGGCCGCGTAGCCTTTGGGGAGACTCAGATTGTCTATAGAAGCGAATTATTTCCCGATGCAGTACAGCGCCTTGTTCGTGCGATGGTAGATCTTGTTATCGACAAACGCTGGGCTGGCGTTGGCGATGGAGTCGTCCTCTTTGAACTCGTTGATCGTGATCAGCTTGTACTCTGGCTTGGCATCGAGCACGTAGGTGCCGTTTTCGCGGGTGACGTAGTATAGCTTGCCGCCAGCGACCACAGGCGAGGCGTAGATCAGTTTCGGGCGGGGTTCCATGCGTTCCTGGTAAACGACTTCGCCGGTCGTTGCATCGGCACAATAAGCGATCCCTTTGCTTTCGCTGACCCAATACAAATGCCCATCGTGATAGGTCGGGGAAGAAACGTTGGAGCCTTTGTCGAGTTCCCACACCAGGTGGCTGTCGGTCACGTCGCCGCTGCCGCCGGTGCGAATGGCGATCGTCGTATTCTTGCGGGCCCCCATCGCGATGACCAGATCGCCCACGGGAATGACGCTGGGGCAGATATAGTCGTCGATTCCCTTCGAGTGCCACAGTTCTGTACCGGTGGCTGGATCGAGGGCTCGGACGGCACCTTCTTCGCTGTAGATCAATTCTTCGCGTCCGTTGGCGGTGACCAGGATGGGCGTGTTCCACGAACGCTTGACCCCTTCGTGCTTCCAGACTTCTTCGCCGGTCTTCTTGTTCAGCCCGACGATCGCGTTGCCTTCGACGCCAGCGTTCAGGATGACCAGGTCTTGATACAGTACCGGCGAGTTGGCCGTGCCGAACGCGTGGGTCTTGTCACCCAGGCTGACCGTCCAGCGATGGGTGCCATCGAGATCGTAGGCAGCGGCGCCGGTGGTGCCGTAGTAAACGTAAACGCCGGTGTCGTCGACGATGGGCGTGCTGGAAGCAAAGCCGTGCAAGGCCACGAACCCGCTGAAATCTTTGGTGTGCTCGGCGTCGGCGGGAATCTCTTTGTTCCAGAGGATGTTGCCGTTTTTACGATCGACGCAGACGAGATTTCGTTTCAGGTTGGCCTTGTCGCCGGGGTCTTCTTCATCGAGACCATAGCCGGTGTAGCAAGTCACGTAGATACGATCGTTGTAAACGACCGGGCTCGAAGCGCCTGGGCCGGGCATGTCGGTCTTCCAGGCGATGTTTTCGGTGTCGTTCCACTGGGTGGGAACCGAGTCGACACTGGCGATCCCGGCTTGGGATGGCCCACGGAAGCGAGGCCAGTTGTCAGCTTGCAGCGAAAGCGTCATGGCGACGACTGCGAGCACGGAAAGAAGCATGGCGAAGTTACGAGACATCGACCGAATCCTTTAAGGGCAGGGGAGCTTAAATTTCCACAGGCTATGAGGTACCGCGATTATAGCGCCTTACGGGGTAAGTCAAAACCTACGCAACGCGATGTTTGCTTCACCTAATGTTAAAATGATTGTGGTCGGCCAGTGATCGGGCTATGCTGACTCGGCACAAACAGGTTAGTAACTTTCGGAGAGCTCGCTATGGGTTTTTCCTTTCGTAAGTCGTACACGTTCGGTCCATTGCGAGTTAATCTCAGCAAGTCGGGGGTCGGGTTTTCGTTCGGCGTCACCGGTCTGCGGGCCGGGTATAGCGCGAATGGGCGAAAATATGTTTCGGCAAGCGTGCCTGGCACCGGAGCACGGTACTATAAGTCGACCAAATCGCTTTCCGGTTTGTGGAACCAATGGTTCGGCGGCGATGAAGAGGCCGAAGAATCGCCGAAAAAGAAGCCTGCGAAGAAACTGAAAAAGAAAGAATCGTTCTGGTAAAGGCAAACCACAATGAAAGCCAAGTTCATACGCATCTTCCGCACGTCCAGTTCCGAACGCTTCCTGCTGCACGATGATGGAAGCGAAGAAATGGGCATGATCGACCTCCACTTCCTGGCCGATGGTACGGTGGCCGGAAACTTGTTTCTGGTCGCATCGAAAGTGACCGATGAAGGGGGCATCCGAGCGCTGCTCGAACTGATCGACGAACAACTGGTACCGGCCGCCAGCATGGAAGACGCGAATCTTTCGTTTACCGTCACTCAAGGGGAACTGGTGGGGACGTTTTCTAGCGCGGAAGAGTAAGTGGGGTTTGCCACAGAAGACACTGAGAACGCCAAGGGAAGATATTTGGCGTGCCACTGCTGGACGAGCCAGCAGTGGCACCCTTTTGAATTCTCCTCCCGTCGGTGCTCTCTGTGAGCTCTGTGGCTAAATATCCTTGCATCTGTCTTTCTAAACCGTTCAACTAGACGTTGCGCGGATTCGTGGAACTATCCGTTTCCCCCCACTGTATGCCCAAAGAGGAGATGCTCATGCGACGCCTGTCGTTGGTTGCTGCCGCTAGTTGCTGTTTAATGCTGTGTGCCGGCGTGGTTCATGCGATTGATTTGCCAGGGTTTTCCGTTGGTGAAGTCAATTTGAAGTCGGCTGGCCCCCTTTCGTTTGCTCCAGACAATGTGCTGATTGTTGGCGATCCGAAGGCCGCCACCGTCTATGCGATTCAAGTCGATAAGTCGGCTGCCAAATCGCCGACTGAATTGGAGATGCCGATTCCTGATGGGATTGAAGTCGCCGATCTGGTTGTGAGCCCTGACACGGGCGTGATTTACCTGTCGGTGACCGAGAACGGCAAGCCCAACATCGTACGCGTCGAAGGTGGCAAGCTGGTGCCGGTTGCTTTGGACAAAGTCAAGCGAGCCGTTGCCGAGTTGGCGAACGCTCCGGAAGACAAGGTCGTGGGCGAAGGTCGTCGTCGTGGTAATCCTCGTGAAGAGTCGATCACCGACATTGCTTACGTCGACAACCAGGTGATTGTTACGGGCCGAACTACCGGCGATGCTTCAGCTGCCGTGCATTCGATTGCCTATCCATTCCAAGAGCAAGGCAGCGCCATGCCGATTGAAATCTATCATGCGGCTCATGGTCGTTATGAAGACGACGCCGTGCCCCGGGTTTTTGTTCCGTTTACCATCGATGGCAAGCCGCATCTTCTGGCCGGTTTTACCTGCACGCCGCTGGTGAAGTTTCCGCTGGGTGAAATTGCCAAGGCGAAGCAGGCTTACCGTGGAACAACGGTTGCTGAACTGGGAAACCGGAATCGTCCTCTGGACATGGTTGTGTACGAAAAGAATGGTCAGCAGTACCTGTTGATGACCAACAGTGCTCGAGGCGTGATGAAGGTTAGCACCGAAGACATCGAACGCGAAGAAGGCCTGACCGCCCCGGTTAAGGGGGGTGGCACTGCCGGACAGGATTTCGAGTCAATCGACTGGGAAGGGGTCGTGCAGTTGGACAAGCTGAACGACAAGATGGCCGTCATCATCACTCAGGCCGAAGGTCAGCCGGCTGTCCTGAAGACGGTTGCCCTACCGTAAGGGAATTGCTTTCCTGTTAATTCACATAAAAAAGCCTCGCATCGTCTGATGTGAGGCTTTTTTGTTGTATGGGTTGTGTTGACGCTTCGCCTGACCAATTGACGGCTTGCGCGGCAAGAGTATCGATCATTCCGCGATAAAACTCCCGACTTACGTGAATTTCTGAGGAGAATCGACGTTTTTTGGGTCGGAGCGTGGACATTGCTTCGCATTCGGCCTCATATTTAAGGTGCCAGCGATGTCGCGCCGACTAGCGACCTTTTCAACTACCATGCTTCAGGACAACTTGAGAAATGAAACGAACCATCGGCTTTCTATGTGCAGCGCTCTTGCTCATTTCGGTACCATGTATCGCGCTGGGTCAGGTATCGCCGCAAACACTGGACGCGATTTCCACGCCGGAACAACTCACAACGCCCATCGGCCCGCTTGATTTTCACGATGGGACGCCCAGTGAAGAGACCGCACAAAAGGCAATTGACACGGTCACGTTTGCTCGTGCGTTGAACGTGTATAACAACAGTTTTCGCGGTTCGTCGGCGCTGGGATTGGTCAAAGGCTTTCAGAGCATCGGAGCTGAAAGTGGCGACATTATCATCTTTGAAGAGTTGATGGATTCCAATTCGCTGTTTCTGACGGCGAACGCCGATACGGTTTATTACCTGGGATGGATCGACCTTTCCAAAGGCCCGGTCGTTATCGACCAACCTTCAGGTGGCCTCGGGGCGATCAACGACATGTGGTTTCAATGGGTCATCGATATGGGGCGTCCCGGCCCTGATCGTGGGCTGGGCGGAAAGTACTTGATCGTGGGGCCAGACTACGACGGTACGCTGCCGCAAGGTGGCTACTTCGTGGCGCACGCGAAGACAAACACGGTGCTGTATGCTTTGCGGGCCTTCATTGTCGATGGCAAAGATCCTAAGCCGACGGTCGAAAACATCAAACAAAACTTGAAGATCTATCCCTACGTGCCAGGCAGCTTTGGTTCGCCCATTGCAGAGGCCCTAGAAGGAAAGATCCGACTTGCCGGAGAGCCGAAGATCCCGGATACCAAGTTCATCAATGGTAGTGGGAAGTCTTTCAACACGATTCCTCCGGCCGATTTCGGTTTCTACGAGATGATCAATGAAAACGTGCAGAACCAGCCGGCGACCAGCTACGACGTCGAACTTGCTGGTCAACTGGCCGCGATCGGTATCGTGCATGGAAAGGAATTCAATCCTGACGAGAAGATGAAGAAGATCCTGGCCGATGCGGCCTCGGTCGGTCAGGCCTACGGTCGTACGCTGCAGTGGTACTTCAAAAAAACCAATCCAGAGTGGGCTTACTACGAAGGATCGAACTGGGGCAATATGCTCTTTGAAGGTGGGGCCCTTTTTGAAACGCCACCGCCAGCCTACGAAGATGGCATGTTCAAGCCCTATCCAGCTACCGGGGCACGAACGCTCAACTCGCGTACGGCATTCTACTTTGCTTACACGCTCGACTCGCCTGGCATGATCATGCGAATCCCAGGCGTGGGCTCGCAGTATCTGATGAGTTTCCTCGATGCCAACAGCAAGCCGTTCGATGGAGCGAAAACCTACAAAGTCGACTTGCCGAAGGGGATCCCGGCCGCCGCGTTCTGGTCGTTCACGGTTTACGACAACCAGACGCGGTCCATGTTGAAGACGCCGCAACGATACCCTCGTGCCGGTAGCCAAAGCTATCCGACGCCTGCCGCGGTCGCCAACGAAGATGGCTCGACCACCATCTACTTCAGTCCTGAAAAGCCAGAAGGAATCGAGCAGGGGAACTGGGTCCAGACCGATCCAGAGAAGGGTTGGTTTACGATCCTGCGTCTTTACAGTCCGCTGCCATCGTTCTTCGATAAATCTTGGCAGCCAAGCGAAATTGAGTTGGCCAACTAAGCCAACCAATGCCTAAAGAATTTTCGTGCCTAGTCGAAACGCCCGCATCTTGGTGATGTGGGCGTTTTTTTGTCGGCCGCCAGTTGTGGGTGTGCCAATTTTGTCGCCAGTCTTGACTGGTAAGGTATTTCTTACGTAATGTGGTGCCATGGTTAGAACTCCTAATTCCGAGCCGGACGTTTTTGGTGCTCTCAGTCATCCTGCACGTCGCCAGATGTTGGAAGTGCTCGCCGAGGCGGACTATTCGGTTAATGAGATCGCCGGACATTTCGCGATGAGCCGACCAGCTGTTTCACAGCACTTGGCTATTTTGAAAGATGCCGGCCTGGTCACCGACCGTCGCGAAGGACGGTGCATCTACTACCGGATGGAACCCCTGGGGCTCAAGCCGGTAATTGATTGGGTTTCGCATTACCGAGCGTTCTGGCCGAAGCATATCGAGCAACTGGAAAACTTGTTGGACAAGATGGACGAATGAACCCGGACGACCAGACTCCCAAGTCTCAGACGGAAACGCTGTTATTCGTTTTCGATTTGAAGCACCCACCTGAGAAAGTGTGGCGAGCACTAACCGATCCAGAGCTACTAGCCCAGTGGCTGTTGCCGGTGGTTGATTTAAGGCCTGTACCAGGCCAGGCCTTCATCTTTAAGGCACCGCCACAACCCGGCTGGGACGGCATGGTTCATTGTCGACTGCTTGAAGCTGAGCTCCATCAAAAGATCAGTTACACGTGGACTGTCGGTGAAATGGACACGGTCGTCACGTTCACGCTTTCGCAGACCGAATCTGGAACGCATGTGACGCTTATGCATGCTGGCTTTAAACCAGACCAAAAGAAGAACTTCGGTGGTGCCCGATATGGCTGGCAACTGATGGGCGAGAAGCTAATTGAACTGCTGCGTTCGGTTGCCTAGTTGAGTGGTTGAAGCTGTTTGCTGTTCTTAATAATTGTCTTGAGGTAGATCAATGATGAATATTTTTTTGTGGATTCTTCAGGGACTTCTCGCGCTGCATACGATGATCGGAGCGATATGGAAGTTCTCTCATACCGCGGAGCAAACGATGCCATCGCTCCGGGCGATACCCAACAGTGTTTGGTTGGGAATGAGTGTGCTCGAGATCGTATGTGCGGTCGCGCTAATGGTTCCAGCGTTTAGCAAATCATGGGGAATCTTTGCCGTGATCGCCCTGGCGGGGATAGCTGCAGAAATGCTGCTTTTTACTTCGCTACACTTTGCTTCCGGCGACTCTACGCTGGGGCCGGTCATTTACTGGGGTATCGTGTTTGGCTTGTGCGTCTTTATCGCCTACGGCCGGTTGGTTCTGCAACCATTTTGATCGTCATCGATTGATTCGTGCTAGCATCGCCAATCCATTCGTTCCGGTTATAGCGAATTCCCCGGAGCGCCGGGGATGGAACCCGCGCAATCTGAGCCAACTGGCTCAGAGATGCTTCTGTGGGCGTCGATACGACTACTGAATGATTTTCTGAGAAATCAATCGGACGCCCGTTCTCTCGATGCACCGGAGGCATCATGTCGAAGACTTTCCCCGCGAGTCTCCTAGCGACGACGTTTTTGTTTTTTGCCAGTAGCGCCGCCGTCGGGCAGCAGGTTGCTTTTCCAGAATCGGCTTTCGGTCAAGAGACAAGCACCCCGGGTCAACAGTACCAGGCGGCCGTCGATCAGGTTTCGTACTACGACGATTGCGGTATGAGTTGCGGCGACGTTGCCCCGAGCTGCGGCGATTGTTGTGCAGCGACTGCACATGATAGCCTGTGGTGCCGCGACAAATTCGCCGGCGATGCAGGTGGACATCGAAGTTGTCTGGCCGCAAGTGGAATTACCGTCGAAGGTGCTTTCACGCAGTTTTATCAGGGCCCATCCAGTGGCGGCAACAAGGAGGTCTTTCGCTATGGCGCAAAGCTCGATCTGTTCGTCAACATGGACACCGGCAAGCTCGGCCTCTGGGAAGGTGGGCAATTGACCATGCACGCCGTTGACTGGCAGCTTGGCCAGAACGCGATTCTCGACGCGACCGGGCTTGCTCCGGTGAACAACGCGATGCTGCTACCCAAGTTGGGCGAACCAGCGTTTGCGATGACCAGTTTGCAATACACCCAGGCAGTTGGCGGAGGCTATCTAGTCACCGGCGGTCGCATCAATATGCTCGACCTGTGGGCCACGTTCTATCCGGAATACGGTCGCGGTATCGATGGCTTTATGAACTTGTCGATGATGGTTCCCATGAATGTCACGCCAGGCCTTCCCCTGGTGACCAATGGGGCTGGGATCATTAAAGCGGGCGAACGCGGCGTGGAAGCCGCACTGTTGGTCTTCGAGAGCCAGCAAAGCCCGACGACTGTTGGGCTCGATTTCCCTAATGGCGTGACAATTATTGGTGCGGCCAGGAAGTACACCGACTTCATGTGCCAGCCTGGCTCGCATACGCTGCTAGGGATTTATTCGACCGGGGAATACACCTCGTTTGATACCTCCGGCTGGGCTGTCGTGCCCGGCAACGGTGTTGTGCCAGCGGTGAAGCAAGGAACGTGGACGGCCATGTATCTCGGCCAGCAGCAGCTGTGGGCAGATGCCTGTAACCCTAAGCGTAAAACGAGCTTGTTTGGCTACATCGGATTCTCCGATCCCGATAACACTCCTTTTCAGTTCACGTCCAGCATTTCGATCGAAAAGTTTGGCCCCTTCGCTTGCCGCGAGAACGACCGAGCCGGTATCGGGTACTTCTACAACGGGCTGAACTCCGACTTCCAGGACACGGTTAGTATTGTCGCACCTATCGGCGACCTGCACGGCGGCGAAGTCTACTACAACGCCGAGATCGTCCCCTGGTTCCACCTGACCACCGATGTCCAGGTAATTAAGCCAGGTCTGATTGCCAATGACACGGCGGTTGTGTTGGGACTACGCGGCGAACTGGAGTTCTAATCTCATAGGACCCTGCGTGTCGCGGGTCGCCGAGCGTGTAGCAGCGGATACGACCCGCGACACGCAGGCTCTACTTTCCCTTTTGATGGACTACAAAAAAAGCCCCGCATCAAGTTGATGCGGGGCTTTTTATTATTGGTTTGCAACAGCCAGGAAAGGCTTAGCTTTCGTCGCTCGATTCGCCACCTTCGCCACCGCTGCCGGCACCGACTGCTTCTTCGGGTTCGGGTTGCTGGAGCGAGCCTTTGAAGTCCAAGCGGGTGAGCTTGCCTTCGTCGTTGGCAATGGCGTCGACCGTTATGGTGTCCATGCCTTGGAACTCGCCTTTGAGGAGCTCTTCGGACAATGGATCTTCGATCGAGTTTTCAATCGCACGGCGTAGTGGTCGGGCACCAAAGTCTTGGGCCTTATCCGACTGATTGCTGCGTTTGATAATCAGCTCTTTCGCGGAGTCGGTCAGGACGAGGTCGTAACCACGTTCCTGAAGACGTTCGCGAACCTTGGACAGTTCCAGGTCGATGACCTGTTTCAGATCTTCCTTGGTCAGGTGATGGAAGATGATGACCTGGTCCAGGCGGTTGATGAATTCAGGACGGAAAACCTTGCCGATTTCTTCTTCAACGCGTCCCTTCATGCTTTCGTATTCGGCACCTTCTTCGGGTGATTGGAAACCGAAAGCCGATTCGTTCTTAATCGCGCCGGCACCTGCATTGGTGGTCATGATCAAGATCACGTTCCGGAAGTCGACGTTACGACCGAAGCTGTCGGTCAGGCGGCCTTCTTCCATCACTTGCAAGAGCATGTTGAAGATGTCCGGGTGTGCCTTTTCGATTTCATCGAGCAGCACGACCGCGTAAGGACGACGGCGAATCTTTTCGGTCAGCTGGCCCCCTTCTTCGTAACCGACGTATCCCGGAGGGGCACCAATCAGACGACTGACGTTGTGCTTCTCCATGTATTCGGACATGTCGATTTGAATCAACGCGTCGGCGTCACCGAACATGAATTCAGCGAGTGCCTTGGCGAGCAAGGTCTTACCGACACCGGTGGGTCCAGCGAAAACGAACGTCCCGGTCGGACGCTTCGGATCCTTCAGGCCACTGCGGCTACGGCGAACAGCTTTGGAGATCGCCTTGATGGCGTCGTCCTGGCTGATGACCTTCTTGTGCAGAACGTCTTCCATCTGCATCAGACGCATGCTGTCTTCAGTCGACATACGAGTCAGCGGAATGCCGGTCATCTTGCTGACCACTTCGGCAATCACTTCTTCGTCGACGACACCGTCTTTCTGGCGGCTCTTGGCTTGCCATTCTTTGACGATGTCTTCCTTCTTTTTCTTCAGCTTGTCGGCCTGATCACGCAGAGAAGCAGCCTTCTCAAAGTCTTGATCGGCGACAGCTTGTTCTTTCTTGCGGTTCAAGGTTTCGACTTCTTCGTCGATTTCCTTGAGATCTGGCGGACGAGTCATCACGCGAAGCCGCACGCGGGCACCCGATTCGTCGATCACGTCGATCGCCTTATCTGGCAGGCAGCGTCCGGTGATGTAACGATCCGAAAATTCAGCCGCCGCGACGATGGCGTCGTCGGTAATCTGAACGTTATGGTGTTCTTCGTACCGATCACGCAGACCCTTGAGGATCTCGACGGTTTCATCCTTCGAGGCCGGATCGACCTGAATTTCCTGGAAACGTCGAGCGAGGGCACTGTCCTTCTCGATGTACTTGCGGTACTCGTCGAGCGTGGTGGCACCGATACATTGAATTTCTCCACGGGCCAGTGCTGGCTTGAGCACGTTGGCTGCGTCGATAGCGCCTTCCGCACCACCAGCACCCACCAGGGTGTGAAGCTCGTCAATGAAGAGGATCGTGTTCTTGGCACGACGAACTTCGTTCATCACGGCCTTGATCCGCTCTTCAAACTGACCACGGTACTTGGTACCAGCGACCATCATGGCCAAGTCGAGCACGACGATACGTTTTTCGGCCAGCAGTTCCGGTACGTCGCCATCGATGACGCGTTGTGCGAAACCTTCGACGATGGCCGTCTTGCCGACGCCAGCTTCACCCAGCAGAACCGGGTTGTTTTTGGTACGGCGGCAAAGAACCTGAATGGCTCGTTCGATTTCACGCTGGCGACCGATCACAGGGTCGAGCTTGCCTTGCTTGGCAAGTTCGGTCAGGTCGCGACCGAAGCTATCTAGAGCAGGCGTCTTGCTTTTGCTGCCTTTGCCGGGGTTACCGCCAGCTTCGGCAGTTCCGCCAGGCTCGCCGCGACCTTCGCGGCTGCTGTCGCCTTCCATGCCGTGGCCGAGAAGGTTGAGGACTTCTTCGCGAACGTCTTCCAGCTTCAGACCCAAGTTCATGAGAACCTGGGCGGCGACGCCTTCTTGTTCTCGCAGAAGACCCAGCAGGATATGCTCGGTGCCTACGTAGTTATGGTTTAAGTTGCGAGCCTCTTCCATCGAATACTCGATGACTTTCTTGGCTCTAGGCGTTTGCGGCAGCTTGCCCATGGTCACCATATCGGGACCAGATTGGACGAGCTTTTCGACTTCAAGCCGAATCTTCCGCAGGTCGACTTCCAACGTCTTTAAAACGTTGGCAGCCACGCCGCTACCTTCTTTGATTAAGCCCAGAAGGATGTGCTCGGTGCCGATATATTCGTGGTTGAACCGCTGGGCTTCTTGGTTGGCCAGCTGCATCACCTTGCGGGCACGATCTGTAAATCGTTCGTACATGGTCATCCGTCCTCATTTCGAGTTGGCGACTGCATCAACTACTGTCGTTCCAACTCTATGTTGTCTCACAATTACGCGGCTTCCGGTAGGCTGGGTTCGCCTGTCTCCGCGTTTTGTTCACCCAAGTTGTCTGTCGAAGTTTTGGATGCTTCGACGCGGGCTTCCGTTTCCCCCTCTTCTCGATCATTAAGAAGCTGCTTCTCGCGGTGAATTTCAAACCACCAGCGTCGGCTAGCATCGAGACGCTCTAATTTTTCGAGTGTCCCTCGCGCTTCGTCATATTGCTTCGTATGCCGCTTGAGCGTCGCCAATAATAGGAGCGCATCTGCGTCGTCCGGCTCGCGCCGTAGAAGCCTTAGTAATACTGCCTCGGCTTGGTACCATTGACCTTTTAAATAGGCAGTTTGGGCGCTTTGGTAGAGCTGGTCGATGGTGGCATCGATGGCATCCCAACTACCCGAGGTAATTCGGAAACCCATCCACCCTGCGTTAATCAGCCAGAAGCCAAGGACGAAATACCAGAGTCCACTACGAACCCAGACGTTACCTAGCTCTGGCCAAACTCCTTTGGATACCAGCGCCGCATTCAACAGCAACGTGAATCCTAGAGCCCAAACCAGTCCAGTCCAGCGCCCGCGTACCCAAAGCTCGCTGAGCCCCGGCCACAGGCAGGTAATCCATGGCGTTGATAGCATCCTTACTATTCCGTAATGTGCGGTAGGCAGCTTTGAATTCACTCCCTAATCCGCTAGGAAACGCCGAGGAATTGTAACTTTAGAAACCAAGGGGAGCAAGGTAAGTCGGCAGAGTGCTTGCAGTTAGCTAAACTGGGGCATCCGGCAATCGTTAAGAGCCCATTATTCGGCGAAGAAATTTCCCTGTCTGAGCCTCATAATCAGGACAAAACATACCCATTGCCTGGGCAAATCTTTCTGTATTATCGATAACTTTATGACCGACCCCGACAATCTGAACGATGGCGGCTTACCGCCGACGATGGACATTTCGCTCTGGCGCACGCTGGACGCTTCCGCCAACCGGGCCAGTGAAGGGCTGCGGGTCATCGAAGATTATGTCCGTTACGGTCAGAACGACGTCTTTCTGACGACCGAGCTGAAAACGCTTCGGCACCAGCTGGACAGTACCCTGCAAAAGTTCGAGCGAGCGCCGGCCATCCAATCTCGCGACACCTTCGGCGATGTGGGAACGAGCGTCCAGGGGAAGTTAGAGCAAACGCGTTCCGGCTGGGCGGATCTTCTCACAGCCAACTTCAAACGCCTGCAACAAGCGCTGCGGAGCTTGGAAGAACATGCCAAGCTGGTCGACGGGGAAGTGGCAGCTTCGTTCGAACGAGGGCGGTACCTTTCTTACTCGCTCGAAAAGATGGTCATGACGACGGTCGCCGCCAGCCAGTTATTTCCCCAAGTGTCGATCTACGTTCTGATCGACGGTGGTGACGATGGACACTCGTTCGACACTTTCGTCGCCACGCTGGTGGATGCCGAAGTCGATGTCATCCAGCTTCGCGATAAGAAACTGGACGATCGCACGCTATTGGCCCGGGCCCAGTCGCTGCGAAAGCGAACCGCCGGTACCAGCACCAAAATGATCCTCAACGACCGAGCCGACTTGGCGAAAGTCAGCGGGGCCGACGGCGTACACGTCGGCCAGGAAGAACTGACGGTCAGCCAAGTGAGAAGCGTACTGGGGGCTGGCAAGCTGGTAGGCGTGTCGACGCACAGCATCGATCAGGCCCGGCAAGCGGTGCGTGATGGCGCCGACTACATCGGCATCGGCCCGACGTTTCCTAGTGGGACGAAGAACTTCGAAGCGTTCCCCGGAGTGGAGCTTCTGCGGGAAGTGGCTGGCGAGATTACGTTGCCTGGATTTGCGATTGGTGGGATTGATCCCAGCAACATAGCGGAAGTTGCGGCAGTGGGGATTCGACGCGTGGCGGTTGCTGGAAGTGTCACGACGGCGGTGGATCCGGGGGCGGTTGTTCAGGCCATGCGTACGTGTCTCTCCACTGGTTCAGAGAACTCATGATGAGCGAAGAAACCATCCTCTCTGTCCCCGTCTTCAGTGACCT